>NZ_JAUMBI010000096.1:0-13219 GCF_032115815.1 Sandarakinorhabdus sp. | reverse complement strand
GTGCCCGACAGGATCAGCCGGTCGTTGGCCACCTGCACGCCCAGATTCTCGGTGGGCATCACCTCGGCCAGCTTCTGCTTCAGTCCCATGGCGTCGGGCGTCACCGTCACGTCGACAACGGCGATCACGCCGCCCTTCGCATCATAAAGCGTCAGGTTGGTCGTGCCGATTTCCTTGCCGAGCAGATAGGCCACGCGGTTGGTGACCGGGCTGACATCGGCGATCTTGGCGTTGCCAACGGCGATGCGGGCAAAGGGCCTCGGCACGCGCAAGGTTTGCGACTTGTTGATCGGCAGGCTCAACGAGAGCCCGGTGGCCGCCTCGATGCTGTTTTCAGCAGCCTTGGTGGCGGGAGCAGCCAGCGCCGAAGTGGCGAGGCCAATGGCGAGAAGGGGACGAAGCATCATTTGCCGATCACCGATTCAAAGCTGGAGGTCGTGCCATCCTTGGTACCACGCATCACCACCACGCCCGGGCCCATCGGCGCCTGGCCACTGTTACCACCAGCAGACGGGCCGGACGGCGCCGCATTGCTGGAACTGGGCTTGCGCACCAGCCGGGTGATGGTGCCATCGTTCAGGTCCATCACCTGGGCTGTCTGCAGCCGCGTCCGGCTTTCATCGGTAAAGTGGCGCAGGGCCAGGCTCAGCTGGCCAACCGTGACCGCCAGCGCGATCTTCTGGGCCTGCAGCGGAGTCACCTCGATGGTGGCGGACTTGACGAGCTCGGGCTTTTCCTTGCCCACGTTCATGTCCACCCCAACGGCCAGCACCCGGGCACCCTGGGCCAGCAGTTCCGAATAGGGCAGCGCTTCTTCGGGCTGGCGGGTCATGAACACGTCCACCCGATCACCTGGGAAGATCAGGCCGGCCACGCCGGACACTTCGTTCACCGGCACCGAAATGGCGCGCATCTGCGGGCCCAGCAGCTGGGCGGTGGACAACCGGTTGGCACCGGTAGCCAGCGATTTCTCGGTGAGGATTTCGTTGGCGACGATCGGGCGCATGGCCGTGCGGCCGGCGCCCATCGTCAGCTCTTCAAGGCGCTGGAAGCTGCCCTGCGGCAAGGTGTTGGCCGGCCAATCGACCACCTTCACCTTTTCGGGCGTGATCTTCTCGCCGAAGTTGATATCGGCCGCGGCAACCACGGTCGGCACGGTGCGCACCGCTGCGGCCGAACCGCCAGCGCCTGCATCGCCGTTGCCACCCAGGAAGGTGCGGGCAAAGAGCACCGCGATCAGGCCGAGGGCCACCGCGGCGATCAACATGATGATGGAGGAGCGGCGCATCAGCGCGCCACCCTGTTGGCACGGTCAAGCCTGGCGGCGCGCAATGCGCCGGCCGGCGACCCTGACTTGTGATGCGATTGCGTGTGCAAAGCTCGCCCCTCTTGCAACTGTCACCAGCCTGACCACGCGGGCCACCTGGATCACCCTGTTACGGCCAGACTCCGGTCCAGCTTGACAGTTACGCCCGAACGCCACTTTACACGTGCGGGCAGCCCGTCTCCGGAACGCGCCCAAAATGACGACTATGGTCGTCACGAATTCACTTGCTGTTGCCTTGCCCGATCGCTGCACAATTAGGTGTGCGTCCCAGGAATTGTTGCAACGTCTCGCCAGAACAACTGAAAGCGACGAAACAATGTGCCGGCCCGATTGCCGGTAGTTGGCCGCCGGCCAGGGCAACAGCCCCGGCCGGCGGCCGCCACCAATTAAAGGCCGGAGGCAGCCTTGGTCTCAAGCGACTCACCAGTGGTGTCCATGGCGCCCTGGAGCGACTCACCGAAAGCGGTGGCGCCCAGAACCACGAAACCGCCGAGCACGGCGACGATCAGAGCATATTCAGCAGCCGAGGCGCCGGACTTGTTGCCCTTCAGAGCGTTCAGGATCTTCATCATCGTTTTTCTTCCCACTGTTGTTGGCCGAAGCCAGTTCTTGCAAGGTCCCGCTCATTTTGACGAGCGAACGGGAGGGATCACCGTTGACGCCGATCGGATGAAAACCACTGCTTCCTCCGGCCGATATCCCGCAATCTAAATAAACCGCCGTAACGATTTGAACAATATCGAATTTGGTTTATAAAATTTGTCTATGTTACTTGGGATTTCATTCTTATTTACGAAAATTAGGAAGTGTTATCGCTCGTTATTCCTTGTTAATCACCATGGCAGCCGCCTACTCTTGGCCTTCGCGAATTGCGAACGGAAACAAGAGCTTAGGAATCAGACTGAATCGTAAATTTTTATGCTTATCAAAGGCTTAAGTTGGGTTCTTGAGAGCCTAATAAAGAGCCGAAATCATGATTTTCAGTTAAAATTCGCGGTCATGCGGGCAGTCGAGCGCCTGTTGCGAAAATAACACGCGCCAAATGGCTTCTTGGAAAAACGGGCCGACAAACCACCATTTCGGGCGAAAAAACGAATCGGATCAGGCCGATTCGAATCGGAATGCCCGGCAATCTGGCCCGTTCAGTCTGATTCGGCTCTGGCCGGACGTCGCGACCAGCGCCAGTTGCCCCGTCAACGCTGGGCCAGTTCCCAGCGCACCGATCCGGCATATTCCCAGGCCATCGCGCTGCCATCGACATTGCGGGCCGGCACGAAGCGGGCGCGGCGGCTGAGCAGCGCGCAGGTGTCGCGGTCCAGCCCGGCATGACCGCTTGATCCGGTGATGGCGCAGCGTTCGACGCGGCCGCCGGTATCGACGAACAGGCGATAGCGCACCAGGCCGGATTCGCCGCGCTGCAAGGGGCCTTGCGGATAGGCGCCGTCGGGAATCCAGTCGTCCGCCATGCAGGGTTCGGCCACCATTGGGCCGGTGGTGGTGGCCGGCGGCGCACAGACGATGGCGGGCGGCGGCGGTGCGGGCGGAGCCACCCCGCCCGGAACCGGTTTGACGGACCATTCCAGCCCATAAAACTCAACCGCGGCGACCGGCTGGCCCTTGATATCGCGGGCCGGGGTATAGCGGCCCCGGGCGAGCAGCTGGAGGCAGGCCGTCAGGTCGACCGGCTTGACGCCAGACGGCTTTTCCAGCTGGCAGCCCGCCACGCGGCCATCCGCCTCCAGCTGCAGCCGCGCCTCCAGCTTGTAGCGGCCGGGGGCGACATCGCTGGCAGGCGACAATTGCACCCACGTCGTCTGGTCGCCAATCGCCTTGGGCGCGCGATAGCCGGCTTCGACGGTTGGCGGTTTGGCCGTCGTGGTCGGCGATGGCCGCTCATCCACCAATGGCCGCAGGATCAGGAACAGGCCGATCGCGCCGATCAGGATGCGCAGCGGCCAGCCAGTGAGGCCGCGTCGCCGCGCCTGCCAGGTGGCGACGCCGGCGATCAGCAGCCCGGTAATGAATGGCGCGCGCGGCAGGCCGGTGGCTGGATCGATCAGCAGATCGGCACCGGCCAGCCGCGACAGCCCCTCTGCAGCGCCCGGCATGGTGGAATCCAACCGGCTCAGCAGTTCGAGCAGCAGCAGGGCAAGGCCGGCCAGGCCCACAGCGGGAAGCGCCTGCCACCAGCCGCGTGCCGCCCGCAAGGCGATCAGCAGGCCAAGCAGCGCCAGCGGGGTGAGCGCCAGGCCGCGTTCCGGCCAGCCCAACGCCGCCAGCGCCAGTGCCAGCGCGCCATCACCCACCGCCGCCAGCGCCGGCAGCAACGCCGCCCGCGCGCCCAGCCGGCGTTCGGCCAACCAGGTGAGCGCATCACCGCCCTGCCACCAGGCTACGGCCAATGTCGCGCAGGCCAGCACCCGCACGGGCGCGCCGGGATCAGCCTGCGGCCCGCCCCCGATCAGCAGCAACAGGAACAGCCAGGCCGGCTGGCTGCGGATCAGGCCGGGAAACAGCTCGCGCAAAGCCAGCGGCTCCAGCCGATCGAGCGCCAGCAGCAGCCACGTGACTGCCGCCAGCACCGGCAGCAGAAAAACGGGCGTGAGCGCCGGCACGGCCGGCCAAAGCGCCGCCAGCAGCGGCAGCGCGACGATCGCCAGCGGCCATTGGGTGAAGTGCCATTCCGGCCGATCCCAATTGTCCAGCCAGCGCTGCCGCAAGCGCAGCACTGCGAGCAGCCCGAACGGCGCGCCCCACGCCAGCAGGCCCACGCCCTGCTGCACCGGCTCCGGCCAGCCGGACGCCTTCAGCAGGCCAACCAGCACCACCGCCGCCAGCGGGAACATGGTGAGGATCATCCACAGCCGCAGCCGCTGCACGCTTTGCCAATCCCGCCAGGCCGCCACTGCATCGGCATCGAGCCAATCGAGAATGCCGGGCATCGGCCCATCGGCCAGGCCCAATATGGTGCGTGTCTGCGCCGGGGCGGCGGAGAACAGGGCGCCGATGTGGCGGAGCCAGCGCGCGCCGGGCGGCTTGCTAAGCGCCATGTAGCCGACATGCAGAGCGGTGTGCGGCCGGGCGATGCCAGCCACGAATTCACCTTCTTCGCGGCGTTGCAGCAGGCGGGCGATGCTGTGCGGCGTGGACCCACGCGGCAAATCTTCCCAGCCGAACTGATCGATCGCCGGCACCACCAGCGGATCGCTGGCCGGCAGGCTGGCCGCGAGGAGCCCAGCCAGCCAGTTCTCAACGCGGGCCCGCGCCGCCACGCCGTCCAGCGCTGGTGCCGCCAGCAGCGCATCGAAGGCGGCGCGCTGGCCTTCCGGGCCGGCCTGGATGGCCATCACCAGCGCCTCCTGCCGGGTGAAGAGGTCATCCTGCTCACCGGCGAACACAGGGTCCTCAAGCGGTTCGGGCGCGGCGGCGGGTACGGATTCGGGCGGTGCTGGTTCCGCCGCCTCCTCATCCGGCCATTGCTGGCGCCACTGCAGCTGGTTCAGCGCCGCATCATGGGCTTCGCGCAGCCGCATGAAGCCTTCAGGATCGTCTTCCGGGTTGGTGGACTTGAGCAGCCTTGCATAGGCACGGCGGATGGCGTCGCGGTCAGCCCCCGGCTTCAGCCCCAGAATCGTCCAGGGATTCACAACCAGGCGGGCCCTTCCAGCTGGTCGAGTGCGGCGGTCAATTGCGCGCGGGCAGAATCGGCGGTGCGCACATCCTGGGTGGCGAGCGCAGCCTGGAAACCGTGGATCAGATGGCCGATCTCATCGCGTTCAAAGCCCAGCGCGTTCTCCCCCATCCGCTCGGCACGGGCCAGCGCGGCGCGGTTGGCCTCGGCATCGCGCGGATGCTGCTTCAGGGCGGCAAGCGCGGCGCGGCGGCGCTCCAGCTCCTTGGGGCTGACCTGGTCTTCGGGATCGGCGATCACCAGATTGTGCGCTTCGCCGGTGCCCAGCACCTTCACGTCAACTTCGAGCAGGCCGTTGATGTCGTAGGAAAAGCGCACTTCGATGGGCTGGCCAGCCGGCCCGCGCGGCATCGGCACCTTCAATTCGCCGATGCGCACATTTTCCGCCACGCGTCGCGCTTCGCCCTGATAAATGCCCAGCACGATCTCGCGCTGGTTGGGCTGCATCGTCTCATAGATGTTGACCCGGCTGACCGGCACCGTGGTGTTGCGTTCGATGATCGGCGAGAAGATGCCGCTTTCGATGGCGCCGCCCGGCAGGCGCTCGGCAATGTCCACCCCCAGCGAATAGGGGCAGACATCCGTGAGCACGACCTCTTTCAGCGCCGCATCGCGCGCCTTCAGCCCGGCCTGTACGGCAGCGCCCAGCGCGACGGCTTCATCAGGGTTGATGGTGCTGTTGGGGAAGCGGGCGAACATGCGCGCCACGGTGCGGCGCACCACCGGCATGCGGGTCGATCCGCCGATCAGGATGATTTCGGCCAGACTGTCGGGCGCGATATCGGCATCGCGCAGCGCGCGCAGCACCGGCGTCTTCAGCCGATCGAGCAGCGGCGCAGCGGCGGCTTCAAACTGTTCGAAGGTGACCGCATGCTGCCACTTCTCGCCCTGCCATTGCAGTTCCATCACGGCTTCGCTGCTACTGGTCAGGCCGCGGCGGGCGCGTTCGGCGGCTTCGTTCAGCTTGGCGACCAGCTGGCGATCGCCCCGAGCAACGGTTTCCAGCCGCTTGTCCGCTGTCGCCATCAGCCCGGCCAGCACGCCATTGAAATCCTCGCCGCCCAGCCGATTGTCCCCGGTGGAGGCGCGCACCTCGATGACGCCTTCGAAGATCTCCAGCACCGAAACGTCAAAGGTGCCGCCGCCCAGATCGAACACCAGGAAGCGGGTTTCGCCTTCGAGCTGGTGGATGCCATAGGCCAGCGCGGCGGCCGTGGGCTCGTTGATCAGCCGCTCCACCTTGAACCCGGCAAGTTCGCCGGCTCTACGGGTGGCCTTGCGCTGCTTGTCATTGAAATAAGCCGGCACGGTGATCACCGCTTCCGTCACCGCCTCGCCCAGATGCGCCTCGGCGTCCTCCTTCAGGCTGCGTAGCACCATGGCGGAGAGTTCCTCTGCGCCATAGTCCTGCTTGCCCAGCGCGATGCGGTGCTGGGTGCCCATGTAGCGTTTGAACGACGTGGCGGTGAGGCCGGCATGGCTGGCCATGCGCTCGCGCGCCGGCCGGCCGACCAGCAGCCGGCCATCATCATCAAGGCCCACTGCCGATGGCGTGAGCGTTTCGCCGAGCCGGTTGGGAATCAGCCGCGGCGCACCATCGACCCAATAAGCCGCAGCGCTGTTGGTGGTGCCAAGATCGATGCCGATGATCATGGCACAGGCATAGCGGGCCGCATCGCGCCTGCCAAATGGCTCTTATTGCGCCAGTGTCTTCACGGCTGCCGCGGCCGCCGAGGCGCGATTTTCGATCCCCATTTTCTCGAAAATCTGTTCGAGATGCTTGTTCACGGTGCGCGGGGAGATGCCGAGGATTTCCGAAATCTCGCGATTGGCCTTGCCGCGGCTGATCCACAGCAGCACTTCGGCTTCGCGCTCGGTCAAGCCATGGCGCTGGGCCAGCATCTTTTCATCTGCGCCTTCCAGTGTTTCGGTCAGGCGGAAATGCCGCTCCTCGCCCTTGGTGGCCACGGCGGCGAACTCGACCCGACCATCGGCGAAATCCTGCTTCACCCGCGCCTCGCCCTTGGCCAGCCGCTGCAACTGGCCAGCCAGCGCCAGCGTCAGCTGCCCACCCACCGCCACACCAAAGCGGCGATCAAGGATGTCGGCGCTCTTGGGCGTGGTCCACAGCACACGCCCTTCGCCATCCAAAGCCAGCAGCGGCCGGTTGCTGGCATCCAGCGCGCTCTGGGCGCCGGCGGCGATGCGGGCATTGCCCATATGCACCTTCAGCCGCGCCAGCAGTTCGGCCAGCACGATGGGCTTCTTCACATAATCCACCCCGCCGGCCGCCAGGCCGTCGACGATATTTTCGGTTTCCGAAAGCCCGGTCATGAAGATTACCGGCACCGATGCCAGCGCCGGATCGGCCTTGATGCGCCGCGTGGTTTCAAACCCGTCGATGCCCGGCATCACCGCATCCATCAGCACCAGATCGGGCAGTTCCGCGGCCAGGCTGGCCAGCGCGGCGTGGCCATCGCGGGCGATGCGCACGCCATAGCCTTCGCCTTCCAGCGTGTCGGTGAGAAAGCGCAGACTGTCGGGCGCGTCGTCCACCACCAATATGGTGGCATGATGCGTTTCGGTCATGGCGTCGTCTCCCCGTTTGCGACCTCTGGCTGCTGTTCTGCCAGCAGCTTCTGAAAAGCGGCAAGATCAAATGCATCCAACGCTGCGGTCAAGCGCGCCACCAGTGGGCTGGCATCGGGCACGGCATCGGCCAGCGCCGCCAGCGCCGCCGAGAGCCCGCGCACATGGCCGGTACGCGCCAGCCGCGCCAGCTCGGCCAGATGGGCGCGCGCCGCATCAGGCAGGGTCGAGGCCGGGGCCGCATCCGGGGTGCCGCCCTCATAAATCCAGATCAGGCCAAGCTGGCGGCCCAGCATGCCAAACAGCAGCTGCTGGTCCACCGGTTTCAGCACGAACCCATCATGTTCGCCGGTGCCGACGACCCCAACCAGTTCATTGGCATTGCCCGACACCATCAGGATGCCAATCTCGCGGCCAAAACGCTCCCGCAGGCGGCGGGCCACTTCCCAGCCGCCCAACCCCGGCATCGACACATCCAGCAGCACCAGGTCGGGCCGGCCGAGTTCCGCGAGCGACAGGCCGGCGCCACCCGATCCGGCCACAAACAAGTTGAAGCCAATGGGGCGCAGCAGTTCCTGCCAAAGCGCCAACTGGCCAGGATCATCATCAATGGCCAAGATGGTGCGGCGGCGGCCTTCATAAGCAATCGGCAGGCCACGGGCCTGTTCGTCGGGCGGGGCGGTGTTGGGCTGCGGCAACAACAGGCGCAGCAGGAACCGGCTACCGGCGCCAGGCTCACTTTTCACCCCGATCTCGCCGCCCATGATCTGCGCCAGCATTCGGGAGAGGGATAAGCCCAGCCCGATGCCCGGCGCCACGCCGGATGCGCGGCCGCCACCGCGATCAAAGGGCTGGAAAATGCGTTCGACATCCTCAGGCGCGATGCCGATGCCGGTATCGGCGACTTCGAATTCCGCCACCATCGACCGATAGCGCACCGAAAGCGTGACCCGGCCGGTTTCGGTATATTTGATGGCGTTCGACAGCAGGTTGATCAGCACCTGTCGCAGCCGGCGTTCATCGGCCAGCACCCAGGTCGGCAGATTGGGCGGCAGGCTGAAGACGAATTCCAGCCCCTTGTTCTGCGCTTCGATGCGGAACATCGCGGCGACCTGCTCCACCAGCGCCCGCAGCGCCACGGTCTCGCGGTTCAGCTTCATCACGCCGGATTCGATGCGGCTGATGTCGAGCAGGCCTTCGACCAGATCGGCCAGATGCTCGGATGAGCGGCGGATGATGCGCCCGGCTTCGCTTGGCGTGATGGCGGCGCCGCGCTCCAGCAACTGGGCATAGCCATGGATGGCATTCAGGGGCGTGCGGATCTCGTGGCTCAGGCTCATCAGGAAATGCGTCTTGGCCTGGTTGGCGGCTTCGGCCACGGCGCGCGCCTGTTCCAGCGCCGCGATGCGGGCGGCCGGATCGGAATCAGCCGGATGCGGGCCGGGCGCGTTCATCGCCGGCCTTGTCCCTTCTTGTCCACATCACCCGCTTGCAACCGCCGTGTCCCTGTTTCTTCGCATGTGCAGCATCGTTAGTCGGTTGTGCCGCAGTTGCAAATCATGCCACGGCACGCGAGAGCCGGGCGTTAAACATTGGCAACAGGGGGCTATTATGCAGATGCGGTCAATTCTGATGGTGGCGGGCGGGTTGATGGTGCAGGCGAGCATCGCTGTCGCGCAACCAATCGGCGTGGCCGAAGCCAATACCGCCGCTGCAATCACCCGCATCAAGGCGCTGAATCCCAAGCTGAATGCCGTGATCGCGCTGGACCCGACCGCGCTCGACCAGGCGAAGGCGCTGGATCGCCAGAGGAAGGCGCGCGGGCCCCTGCATGGCCTGCCGATCCTTGTGAAGGACAATGTCGACATGGCCGGGCCACTGCCCACCACCGGCGGCAGCCTCGCGCTGAAAGACAATGTGACCGGCCGTGATGCGCCGTTCCTGGCCCGCCTGCGCGCCGCCGGCGCCGTGCTGCTGGGCAAGACCAATCTTTCCGAATGGGCGAACATCCGCGCCGATGCCTCGATCTCGGGCTGGAGCGCGGTGGGCGGCCAAACCCGCAACCCGCATGCGCTGTCGCGCAACACCTGCGGATCTTCATCGGGCAGCGGCGCGGCGGTGGCGGCGCAGATGGTCGATGCCGCGATCGGCACCGAAACCGATGGCAGCGTCACCTGCCCGGCGGCGATGAACGGCATCGTGGGCATCAAGCCCACGGTGGGCCTGGTCAGCCGCACGCATGTCGTGCCGATCAGCCACAGCCAGGATACCGCCGGGCCGATGACGCGCGACGTGACGCTGGCGGCGCGCCTGCTCACCGTGATGGCCGGCAGCGACCCGGCCGATCCGGCCACGGCGGAGGCCGATGCCCGCAAACAGGATTATGTCGCCGCGCTGAAGCCGGACGCGTTGAAGGGTGCGCGTATCGGCGTGCTGCGCTGGGCCACCGGCTGGCACACCGGCGTCGATGCCCGTTTCGAAGCGGCGCTGGCGGTGCTCAAGGCGAAGGGTGCCGTGCTGGTGGACATCACCGCCGCCCCCAATCGCCGCGAGATTGGGCCCAACGAATTCACCGTGCTGCTGACCGAGCTGAAGGCCGACATGGCGGCCTATCTCGCCACCACGCCGGCCAATGTGAAGCCCCGCACACTGGCTGACCTCATCGCCTTCAACAAGGCCAATGCGGCCACCGAAATGGGCCTGTTCGGGCAGGACACGTTCGAGAAGGCTGAGCAGACCAAGGGCCTGACTGATCCGGCCTACCTGAAGGCCCGCGAAACGTCGCTGCGACTTGCCGGCAAGGAAGGCATCGACAAGATGCTGGCCGATGCCAAGGTGGACGTGCTGGTTGCCCCCACCACCGCACCGGCCTGGTTCATCGATTCGGTCAACGCCGATCAATCGCCCGGTGGCGGCGCCGGCGGCCTTGCAGCTGTGGCCGGCTATCCGCATCTCACCGTGCCGATGGGCGGCGTGCGCGGCCTGCCAGTGGGGTTGAGCTTCATCGGCCCGGCCTGGAGCGACGCGCGGCTGCTGGCGCTGGGCTATGCCTTCGAACAGGCGGCGCCGGCCATGAAGCTGACGCCGGCCATGGTGCAGACCGTGGAGGAAAGCCCGGAGGTGCAGAGCCTGTTTGCACCAGCCGCGCGCTAGTCCGCAACGCTCCGATATCGGCACAACAATTGTTTGGGCGGCCGTTCAGAACCGGGTGGAAATGCCGAGATAGGTGACCAGATCGGGCGTGTTGCGGTTCAGCCCAACATTGGCGCCGATATCGAACTGCAGTGTGGGCTGCGGCAGCCAGGCCAGCGACACGTCGTAGCTGTACTGGCGTACCGTCCCTGCCGGATCGAAATTCTGGCTGGTCCAGATCTCGTTGTAGAGCGTGAACTTGCCGAATTGCCGGGCGATGTTGACCAGGCCGGTGAACCCGGCATGGCGGCCCTGCCCATCCGCATCCGCCAGCACATCCAGTTGCGGCCCCAGCGTCACCGTCCAGCCGCCGGGCACACTGATGTTGACCGGGACCGCCACGCCGCCTTCCAGCTTGCCATTACCGATGCCGGCCCGCGCCGTCGGCAGCTTCACGAACGGCAGGACGGCCAGTTGGAAAGCGCCTTCGGCACTGGTCAGGCGCTGCTTGAAGCGCACGCTGACATCGCCCGGGCCGGACAGGGTGGAAACGCGCCCACCCACATCCCGGCTGCGGATACGGGTGAAAGGCACCCAATTGATCTGGATGTCACTGCTGTCGCCCAAGCCGTATTTGAAGGTGGGGTTGGTAAACAGCAGTTGATCGGTGCGGATGCCGCCGATGCTGTTGGCCAGCCAGGTGAAGCCATCGGCTTCAATCTGGAACAGGCCTTTGGGCACCGTGCAGGCAAAGTTCGATTTGGTCGGCCGATCGGTGCAGATCGGCGCTTCGGCGGTGGACGCGGTGGGCACCACGGCCTCCTGCGCCGCCAGCGGGCTGGCAATCAGGGCGGCGAGAAACGCGACACGCATGTCCGTCACTTTCAGGTGGGTAGGCAAAGGATTACGCCGGTCGAGACCGGCGTCACCCCGCAACGCATGGGGTCAATGGCGCGCCATACACGATAAAAGTGGGCACTC
The DNA here is from genome assembly GCF_032115815.1 of Sandarakinorhabdus sp. Classification (GTDB taxonomy): domain Bacteria; phylum Pseudomonadota; class Alphaproteobacteria; order Sphingomonadales; family Sphingomonadaceae; genus Sandarakinorhabdus. The sequence continues at coordinate 1,499 of NZ_JAUMBI010000096.1, read as the reverse complement.
AAATCATCGGGAAATTTTCGCCTATCTCTAAGGCAGAGGGCCGAGCACCGCAGGATTTTTCCCCAATGCCAGTTCTGGGCCGTCTGCCGACTGACGGCTTTAGGAATAACATTTGAGGATAGCTGCCGTTGTCTCAGCCGGTGTCATTACGGCCGCTGCCGACCGCAATGTCGCCGTTCGGGCCCCACCTGCGAACGACCGCTTCGGCGAGTTCTGAACGTTTCAATCAACCTGTTCGAGTTGAATTCAGGATTAAACCTTTCCGGCAAAGCCGCTGCGGGTCCGTGTGTAAGGCGGTCGAACTGCGTATATGCCATTTGTGGCTAATCCGGGATAGTAATATTGCATCGACGTGGGTTCGCGCGCGATCCCGATGCCTTGCGAATCGACCGAGGGGAGCGACCGTGACCACATTCAAAACGATCAGTTGGATGCCGCTTGTTGGATCGCTTGCCATCGCGCTTGCGGCGTGCGGAGATCAAACTGCTTCCAAAGATGGCAAGGCTGGCCCGGCAATTGCCGGCGCCGATGGGCCGAAACTGGGAATTCGTCCGGCCGGGGATGAAACCATCAAGCTCGACCGCAGCAAGATCAAGAACGCCGATCTGCTTAAGATTTACGATCATATTGATGCCAACATCGATTCCCACGTCGTCAACCTGCAGAAGTGGATCCAGCAGCCCACCGTGTCGAACACCGGCGAAGGCATCGCAGAATCGGCTGAGATGGTGAAGGGTTTCTTCGACAAGTTGGGGTGCCAGAAGACCCAAGTTTATGATCCCGGCATCAACAAGTGGGGATCACAGTCCAACCCGGTGGTTTACGCCAAGTGCGATGAGGGCGCGGAAAAGACGCTGGCAGTCTATTGGCAGGGGGATACGATGCCAGTGACCCAGCCAGATCTGTGGAAGGCGCCGCCGTTCGAAGGCCGCCTTATCGAACAGGCGCCCTACAAGAAAGTGTTGATCGGGCGTGGCGCGGTCAATTCCAAGGGCCCGGAAATGTCGTTCTACAACGCCTTGCTGTCGATCAAGGCGGTCACCGGCAAGCTGCCGGTCAACTTGATCTTCATCGTGGAAAGCGACGAAGAGCGCATGGACGTGGGCCTCAACAAGTTCATGCATGATCATGCCGATCTGGTGAAGGATGCTGATGCGCTGTGGGGCCCAGGTGGATCGGAAGGCTGCGTGTTCGTGGAGCTAACCACCAGCGGCAAGAGCTGGGGCCGCGGCCCGGTCTATTCCGACATTCACGGTTCCAACAAGCGCTCGGTCGACAGCCCGGCGTGGCGGCACATCCAGATGCTGTCAAAGCTGGTTTCGGCCGATGGCAACACGGTGCTGATCCCTGGATTCTATGACAATATCGTGCCGCCAACCAAGGAAGAGATCGCCATATTGGCCAAATCGGCGGCGAAATACGACATGAAGCGGGCGGCAACCAATCTGGGCGTGGCCCGGTTCATTTCCGACGATCCGCTGACCCAGCTGAAGATGGCC
>NZ_JAUMBI010000095.1:0-12604 GCF_032115815.1 Sandarakinorhabdus sp. | reverse complement strand
CACCGGCGTATCGTTGATGATCATGCTGGCCAGCCACGCGATCACCAGCGTGACCAGCAGCCCGACCCGGCCATTGAACCGCCAGACCAGGTTGAGCACCCGCGCGGCCGGATCAAGCGCCCCGGTCACCACCAACCCACGCCCCAGCACCATCAGCGCACAAATGGTGATCAGGGCATGATGACCAAACCCACCAAAAGCCAGATTCAACCCATCCGAAGGCGCCGTGCCGGGCAGCGGAAAGAAATACAGGCCCAGCGCAATCGCCCCGATCGTCAGCAACGAGATAATCTCGATCCGCGCCCGGCCCCGCGCAAACCCCACAAACATCGCCACAGCCAGCGCAATCGCCGCAACCGCGTGCCAGGAGGGAAAAGCGGCCATCCACAAGGTTTAGGCCAAACCCGGCCGGTTGACCACCACCCCCCAGGCCAGCCGCCGCACCGCCCAAGCCCTTGGCCGCAACCGGGTGATATTCTCAAGGCTGGCCACCACCAGCAGCACGGCCACCCCCCGCGAAACCAACACTGACCTGCGCAAGCCGCTGGACAAGCAGAAGGAAGGCAAAAAGCGGATGCGGCAGTACGGCAATGTGGACATCCCGCAGGAGGCGTTCATCGCGGCGCTGCGGATGGGGGATGATAATTGAGGTTGAAGGTTTAGGAGGCCTCCGGCGGGCAGGGTCGCGGACCCTGCCCCGTTTGTTTTTGCCCCCCGGCTCAAAAACGCCCCAAACTGCTGTTGCGGATCAGTAATTATCGCGCGGTTTACATCTACGCGCAGACTTTTACATTGCAAGACCAATAACGGTGCCAGAGGGTCACCCCCAACCTGCAGCGGAAATCAACTTATTTAGGCAATGGAAAAATGCTACCCCTGTTCACAACAAAGGAGCGAGCATGGTACCAGACAAGACCAATGAAGACTTGAAATCCGTCTGGTGGAAGGAATGGTGGGCGGAAGATTACTCATGGGCGGGCTTGAACGACCCGCAAAAGAACATCGCCGGCGATGGTGGCTTGCATGGCGCAATTTCGCTTCAGGATTATTGGCGCATTGATCCTTCAACCGGTGATCTGCGTAGTGATACAGAAATGCGCGCAGCGGCTGAGTTGGAAGCCGCCCCGGATGACAGCCTCTGGCACGTTGCACACGTTCCGCTGGTGTGGCCTGATGGCACCGCAGCCAAATCAGGCTGGAGCGATGAAAAACGCGCCCAGCTTGCAGCTATCGTCGACGCACGTATCTCTGTGGCACAGAAGACCCAAATTAGGGTTGATAATCTTTCAGCAAAAACAGTTATCGGGATTGATGGTAGAGCCCAGTTGCAGGGCAGCGTATTCCTCGACCCTCCAGTGAACCCGCCTGGCTTGGCCGAACCGATCCACATTCTTGCTACTCGCTGCTGGTTGCCCGCTTGGAATGCAGCTAGACACCACTTTGGCCCTGGCGCCCGCTTCGACAATGCCAACTTCTCAGGCAACGTCGGCTTCGGCAGTGCCACCTTCATTGGCTATGCCAACTTCGAAGACGCAAATTTCCAAGGAAAAGCAAGCTTCACCCGCGCGGACTTCGCTGACGGTGCCTACTTCAGCAGCGCGACCTTTGAAGGCAACGCCAACTTCTCAGGGGCAATATTTCAAGGCATCAACCGCTTCAACCGCGTAACCTTCAAGGGCAACGCGCGATTCTCCAGAGCCAAATTTGTTGGGGATACCTACTTCAGCAACTCAGCTTTCGCCAGCAACGTCAGCTTCTACAGCGCGACTTTCGCTAGCAAAGTCAGCTTCTACAGCGCAAGTTTCGCTAACAACGCCCGCTTTGGCAGCGCGATCTTCGCTGACACAGCCAATTTCCGCAACGCAGCATTTACGAGCAGCGCCAACTTCTCCGAAGTAAGATTTAAGGGCCATACCCTATTTGGTAGCGTAATCTTTACAGGCGACGCCCGCTTTGCCAGCGCAATCTTCACGGGCGACGCGTGGTTCAGCCGCGCAACCTTCTCGGGCGACGCCAACTTCTCCAAAGCACGCATTTTAGGCAACATACGATTCGGTCGCACATTCTTCAGAGGAAACGCCAGTTTCAGCGGCGCATCTTTTACGGGTGACGCCGTCTTCGGTAACGCAACTTTTACCGACGACGCTAACTTCTATTCGGCAACCTTTACCGGTAACGCCCGTTTCGGTAGCGCACGGTTTCAAAGAGCGGCTTTGTTCGGGAACGCAAAATTCGAGATCGACGAAGGAGGCATGATGAAATCCGGTGCCATGCAGTTTGGCAAAGCCGTTTTTGCCGGACCAGTTGATTATGACGGCGCTGTTTTCGCGGCTAATCCTACCCATCATTCAGCGGCATTTCTAGGAGCGCGCTTTGGCGATCTTGTCAGCTTCCGTGGCTGCGGCGATCATTGGGTGGCGGCACTTGACGAGGCTGAGATCAAGGGGCGCATCCTGATCGACGAGCGCGACGAGGCGATCTCGCTGCACGATTTTGATAAGGAAGTGCTTCCCCTTGCCAGAGACGGAGGGGACAATCCGGCAACCCGGGAGTCACTACTCAAGGTATTGGAAGGAGGCTGTCGAACCATAAAGGTAGCGATGGGGGCAGCACGCAACGAAATCATGGAGCAGCGCTATTATCGCTTCCAGTTGCTGGCCCGCCGCGAACAGGCAGGGGTGCCGGACAGCGAGCGGTTGGTGTCATATGTGTTCGGTTGGACCGCTGATTACGGCTTATCGATGACCCGGCCGTTGGCCGGCTTGGCAATCACATTGATAACATTTAACTATATCTATGCGATGTTTTGGAATGCGACCGGCAGTTTCGATGGCAACAGCCTGATCAAGTCAATGGAAATGGCGGCAAGCCGAATGTTCCCGTTCGGTGCCTTTGAGGACATCTCGAAAGACTGGTTCACCCATTTGGAGAAGCGCGGCGCATACCCTTGGACGCTTCTTCTCGCGCGCTTGTTTGCCAGCCTCCAATCACTGTTCGCGCTGCTCTTGATCTTTATGTTCGGTCTGGCAGTGCGGCGTCGGTTCAAGGTGGGGGAATAAGGGACGCGCTGTTTCGGACGGGTGCAGGGACTGCGTCCCTGCCCGCCGGAGGCTCCCTTCCTTCCCTCGTTGCAGAGCGCACATCGGGGCGCTGTCCTACAGGGCGCTGGTGGGTTAACCTCGGCGTCCGGCCCACCCGGATGTTCTTTCCACGATTGATCTTGTCCAGACGTGCACGCGCATGTGGAAGAATCTGTAACCTTTGTAACCTACAGCGGCGGTAGGGGCGTGCAGTTCAGGGCTGCAGGGCGCCATCGTGATGCCGCCACAGCTGCACGGCGAAGCGGCCGGCGCTGTCGGTCCAGGCGTGCACCGGCGTCCAGCCGCTAGCATGGGCCATCAGGCGGATTTCAGGCGACGTCCATTTGTGGCTGTTTTCGGTGTGGATGGTCTCACCCGCGGTCAGGCGGAAGGTCTGCCCGGCGGCGGTGAAGGTCGTATCGCGGCGGGCTGCCAGGTGCATTTCGATGCGGCCGAGATTGGCATTCCAGACTGCGCGGTGGGCGAAATCGTCCACCCGCACGGTGCCGCCCAGTTCGCGGTTGATCCGGTGCAGCAGGTTGCAGTTGAAGGCGGCCGTCACGCCGGCGGCATCGTCATAGGCGGCCTCCAGCGCGGCCACGGACTTGCCGGCGCCCGGTGCCAGATCGAAGCCGATCACCAGCCAGCTTTCCGGCCCGAGCAGAGCCGCAAAGCCGCGCAGCAGATCGATGGCAGCGCCGGGTGCCAGATTGCCGATTGTGGAGCCGGGGAAGAACCCCAGCTTTGGCAGCGCGGCCGCCTGCGCTGGCAGCGCAAAGCTGCGGGTGAAATCGGCGACCACCGGCAGGATCGGCAGATCGGGAAACTGCAAGGCCAGCGCGGCGGCCGACTGGTTCAGAAATTCGCCCGAAATGTCCACCGGCACATAGGCCGCCGCATGCAGTGGCCGCAGCAGCAGCGGGGTTTTTGCCGATGAACCCGATCCGAATTCCACCACCGCCTGCCCTGACCCGACCGCCGCCGCAATGGCCGCTGCCTGTTCGGCCAGGATCGCGGCTTCGGTGCGGGTAGGATAATATTCGGGCAGTTGCGTGATCGCTTCAAACAGCGCCGATCCGGCTTCATCATAGAAAAACCGGGCCGGAATGACCTTTTGCGGATGGGCCAGCCCGGTGAGCACGGCCCGTTCGAAGGCATCGACAGCGCCCGGTCCTGCAGCTTCGTACATGTCAGGCATCCCTTGCGAGGCGCAGGCCGGTGAATTGCCAGCGTTGATGGGCTGCGAAGAAATTGCGCACACTGGCCCGCGAACTGCCACACGGCGTGGCACAGCTGGCGCCTTTCAGCACCATCTGCCCGCTCATGAACTTGCCGTTATACTCGCCCACCGCGCCCGGCGCCGGGCGGAAACCGGGATGCGGCAGAAAGGCTGAGGCCGTCCATTGCCAGCAATCGCCGAACAGCCCGGTGCTTGCGCCCGTCGGTTGCACGGCGGCCGCACCGTCCAGCTGATTGCCGGCTGCAGCGTCATGATTTTGCGCTGCCACTTCCCATTCGGCTTCGGTGGGGAGGCGTGCCTCGGCCCAAGTGGCAAAGGCATCGGCTTCATAATGGCTGATGTGCGTTACCGGCGCGTGCGGTGCCAGCGGCTGCCGCCCGGCCAGTGTCATGCTGGTCCAGCCATCGGCGCCGGCCTGCCAGCGCAGCGGCGCCGTGATCCCATTGCGCTGCACCCAGGCCCAGCCATCCGAGAGCCACAGCCGCGGATCGGCATAGCCGCCATCATCGATGAAGGCCTGCCATTCGGCGTTGGTCACCAACGTGCTGGCCAGTTGGAACGGGCGCAGCAGGACGTCGTGCGCCGGCCCTTCGCAATCGAAAGCAAAGCCGCTGCCCGCATGGCCGATCCGCATGATGCCGCCAGCATGGCTCTCCCAGTTGCGGGCGCGCGCCGGCGGGTTGATGGGCACCGCCGCCACATAGGTCGGTTCCAGCGGATTGGCGGCAAACAGATCCAGGATATCGGTCAGCAGCAATTCCTGATGCTGCTGTTCGTGATTGATGCCCAGTTCGACCAGCGCGAGCGCCGCCGGGTCCAGCGTTGGCAGTGCGGCCGTCAGCGCATCGTCAACATGGGCGCGCCAGGCCAGCACATCGGCCAGCGTCGGCCGTGTGAGCATGCCGCGCCGATCGCGTGCATGGCGCGGGCCAACCGCTTCATAATAGCTGTTGAACAGAAAGGCGTAGCGCTGATCAAAGATGCGATAGCCCGGCACATTGGCCAGCACGAACGCCTCGAAAAACCAGGTGGTGTGCGCCATATGCCATTTGGCCGGCGAGGCATCGGGCATCGATTGCACGCTGGCATCGGCATCCGACAACGGCGCCGCCAGTGCCAAGGTCAGGCTGCGCGTGCGCTGCAAGGCGGGGAGCAGCGACGCAGGATCAACAGTTGCTGTGCCAGTATTGGTGGCCATGCGGCGGGGCCCTCCCGGTCAGTCAACGGTACGCGCCCGGCAAGCGAAAGACATTGCCCAGCCACTCACCCACGCCACGGGCAAGCGCAAAATGCAAGTGCTGCAGCCAGTTGAGATCGTGCGACATTGTTGTCAATTACCCGTCTTGGCTGCGTGGCGGTGGAAACGCGGTAACGTCCGGTGCGCACGCAGGTTCCCGAAGCAGAGCCAGAATTCGTTGGCTCCAGATGGCCGCCGCGATCAGGACAAGGAATTATGGCTGAGGCTCTCTACAAGCCGTAGCGCAGCGCCAGCAGGGTCGAGAGCGTGACGATCATCAGGCCAACAAGTGGCAGGCCGGTGCGCAGATAGTCTTTGAACTGATAATCGCCTTCCGACATGATCATCATGTTGGTCTGATAGGCGACCGGCGTTGCATAGCACAGGTTGCAACCGAACAGGACGGCAAGCACCAGGGGTTCGGCAGGCAACCCCAGCGTATTGGCAAGGCTGAAGGCGATCGGCGTGCCGACGGCGGCAGCTGTTGCGTTTGAGGCGAAGTTGGTCAGCACCGTGACGAACAGCATGATCGCCGCCAGGACGCCCGCCGCCGGCAGATATTGCATGCCCGAGGCCAATATGCCGCCAATCCATTCGGCTGCACCGCTGACGAGCACCAGTTTGCCCAGCGCAATCGAGGCGGCAACCAGCACGATGACCTTGGCTGAAAGCGCCCGCCCGACGCGATCGAATTTCACGCACCCGGTGATGAACATCAGCACCGCGCCGCCCAGCGCCGAGATGGCGATCGGCATGAGGCCAATGCTGGCCAGGCCGACCGAAACCACCATGATGAACAGCGCGAGTATGGCCTTGTTGGAACGCGGCATCTCCCGCCCGCCTTCAAGAATGAGCAGGCCGTCGCGCTGCGCAAAGGCCTGCGCATGGGCAATGGTCGCCAGCACGAGCAGCACATCGCCTTCCCGCAAGGGCGCCTCGGCCGTCTGGTCGTTGGCCTCATGCAACGGTCTGCGCCCCCGATGCACTCCCATCACGACAACGTCTTCCAGGCCCGCCGTTTGCAGTGTCAGGCCGATCAGCCGGGAATCGGGAGCGATGGTCATCTCGATCTGGACGAGATCCTGCTTCACGATCGCCGCTTCGCGGTGCACCCGCGTCATCAGCCAGTCAGGCGCCTGTGTGGCACCCAGCTTGCGGGCTGCCTCTTCCAGTGCGTCCTGCGAACCGGAAACGTTGAGCCGCGCGCCTGGCATAATCATGCCATCGGCTGCTGCTGCAATCCGGATATCCGCCGGGAGCATCGCCGCCAGTTGTTCGATCGTCTTTCCTGAAGCCGGCGTGCCCACGCCCAATCGAAGGGTTGCATGATAGCTGCGCTGCTCCGGTGTCGCCGTTCGGGAATTGTCAGGCAGCAATCGCGGCATGACCAGCCAGATGTAGGGCATGGCGACCAGCGCCGCGAACAGCACGATTTCGGTGTAATGAAAGACGCCGATCGGTTTCATGCCCAGATCAGTCGCAATCGAAACGACCAGAAGGTTGGTCGACGTCCCGATGGTTGTCGCCATGCCGCCGATCAGGATGGCCGAATTGACGGGGATCAACGTCTTGGATGCCGGCATGCCGCCCTTGCGCGCCAGTTGCACCAGGATCGGCAACAACAGGACAAGGACCGGCGTATCATTGATGATCATGCTGGCAAAAAGCGCGATGATTAACGTGACCAGAAGGCCAAGCTGGCCATTGAAGCGCCAGACCAGGGTGAGCACGCGCGCTGCCGGATCAAGCGCTCCCGTCACCACCAGGCCACGCCCGAGAATCATCAGCGCGCAGATGGTGATCAGGGCATGATGGCCAAAGCCTCCAAAGGCCAGGTTCAAACCGTCTGCCGGTGCTGTGCCGGGAATTGGGAAAAAATAGAGACCAAGCGCAATCGCACCGATCGTCAACAGGGAGATGATCTCGATCCGCGCGTTGCCGCGAGCGAACCCCACGAACGTGGCCATTGCCAGCAGAATGGCTGCCACAGCGTGCAGGGATGGAAAGCCAACCATGCAAAGGGTTTACGCCAAGCATGGCCGATTGACCATTGATCGCCATCGCATCTGCAAACACGTCGCCGCGATATCCAGCGGTTACGGCGCAAGCCGATGGGCAAGCAGGACGGGTGCCACGCCGCCAAAAGCGCGCTTGCCTGCCCGCTCAGGGCTTCCGTTCAAACAACAGCTTGCCCCGGAACAGCGTCATGTCCGCCTTCATGTCCTTGATGGCGGCGGTGGGCACGGAATAGGGGTCGCGGTCCCACACGGCGATGTCGGCGGCTTTGCCCACGGCCAGCGTGCCGGAGTTGTCGGCGCGGATGAGGGGGGCGGCCCAGTTGGTGTAGCTTTTCAGCGCCATGTGGATGTCCACGCTTTCGGCGGTGCCGAACGGGGCGTCTCCCCACACCTTGCCGGAGGTTTCGCGGGCGGTGGAGGACCACAGGCCGAGCCGGGCGGGGAACGGGGTGACGCCCGTGTCTGATCCGCCGCCCCACAGGATGCCGTTCTTCACGTAGGTGGCATAGGGGTTGAGGCGCTGGGAGCGGGCGGGGCCGAGGTTGGCGGCGTAGATGTCGCCGATCCACCAGGTGAAGGTCGCCTGGGTTTCGGGGTAGCCGCTGCCGTAGTCCCGCTGCAGCGCCTTCATGGTGGCGATGGCGTGATCGGTGGGGGTGTTGGTGTGGATGATGGAGAGGCGCAGGTCTTTCACCGGGTGGGTTTTCAGCGCGTCGGCATAGCCATCCACCACCCAGTCGATGGCCTTGTCGCCGATGGCGTGGGTGCCGATGCCGATATCGGCATTGATGAACATGGCGATCATCTGGCGATATTCGGCCGGGTCGATCTGGGGATAGCCGCTGTTGCCCTTGGCGATTTCGGTGCGGTGGTGGTTCCAGTCTTCATACATCCAGGCGGTGGGCGCGGCGCCGCTGCCATCCATGAAGAGTTTGACGCCGCAGACGGAGAGGGAACTGCCAGCGACGGGGGCAATTTCGGTTTTGGCCTGGCGGATTTCGGCCAGGGCCTTGGTGGCGGTGGCCATGGAACGCCCGCCGGAGAACAGCACGCAGGCGTTGATCGGGAAATTGCCGGCCTTGGCGAGGCCCAGATAGGCCTGCCAATCCTCACGGCCGATGCTGGGGTCCTTGAAGCCGGTCATGCCTTCTTCGTGCAGGCGGCGGATCATGTGGGAGAGCGCGGCCTGGCGTTGTTCCACCGTGGGTTCGGGGATGAGGCGGGTGATGAGTTCCTGCGCGGTTTCCTTCATCACGCCGGCGGGGCGGCCATCGGGCAGTTTTTCGATGGTGCCGGCGGTGGGGGTGGCGGTGGTCGAAGTGACGCCGGCCATTTTCAGCGCGAGGCCGTTGGCGACGCCATAGTGCCCGGTGGTGTTTTCCAGCCAGACCGGATTGTCGGGGGAGACGGCGTCAAGCTCGGCGGCGGTGGGGTAGCGGCCATCGGCGAACTTGCCTTCGTCCCAGCCGACGCCCAGCACCCATTGGCCCTTGGGCGTGGTGGCAACGCGGGCCTTCACCGCGGCGACCATGTCTTCCACCGAACGCGCGGCGCCCAGCACGATCTGGTTGAGTTCGCCAAGACCGGTGGAAAGGATATGAGCGTGGGTGTCGATCAGGCCGGGCGTGGCGGCCCTGCCCTTCAGGTCGATCACCCTGGTATTGGGGCCGACCAATTTCGTGATGTCGGCATCGCTGCCCAGCGCGGCGATCTTGCCGCCACTGATGGCGAGGGCCTGCACCACGCTATCCTTGGCGTCGGCGGTGATGATGCGGCCGTGGAGGAGGACGGTATCGGCAGGGGCTGCGAGTGCGGGTGCTGCGATCAACGCCGTTGCTGCCATCAAATGCCTGATCATCGTCTGTCCCCTGCCCGTGGAGCGGACAGTCTGGCGAAGTCTGGACGGGCGTCAAGCTTTTGGCGCGCGCCTCAGATATAGCGCCGCGAAATCGCTGTCAGATCATCGGCCAGATCATAGACCATCGGCTGGCCGGTGGGGATTTCCTCGTGGACGATGTCATCGTTCGACAGGCCGGAGAGGTGCTTGACCAGGGCACGAAGCGAATTGCCGTGGGCGGCGATGATGACCCGCTTGCCGGCTTTCAGTTCGGGTGCGATGGCCTGCTCCCAATAGGGCAGCACACGCGCAATCGTGTCTTTCAGGCTTTCGGCCACCGGGATGGCGATGCCTTCATAACGACGATCGGTGGAGAGATCGAAGGCGCTGCCCGGCTCCAGCGGCGGTGGCGGCACGTCGAAGCTGCGGCGCCAGATCTTCACCTGATCCTCGCCATATTTTGCCGCCGTATCGGCCTTGTTGAGCCCGGTGAGGCCGCCATAGTGGCGCTCGTTCAGCTGCCAATCCTTGGTGACCGGCAGCCACAGCCGGCCCATGGATTCGAGCGCAAGATTAAGCGTCTTGATCGCCCGGCTCTGCACGCTGGTGAAGCCGATATCGAAATCAAGCCCGGCTTCCATCATGCGGCGGCCGGCGTCGAGCGCTTCGGCCGTGCCCTGTTCGGTGAGGCCCACGTCCCACCAGCCGGTGAAGCGGTTTTCGAGGTTCCACTGGCTCTGGCCGTGACGGAGAAGGACGAGTGTTGGCATGGCTGGCGGTTTAGCAGGCGCGGGCAGCGTTGCCAGCCCCTCAATTCACCCGGCCAGGGTTGATCAGAGCGCCAGTTGATCGATGTCGCCGGTGCGGATGCGCACGGCATTGGCGATGGAGGAGATGAAGATCTTGCCATCCCCCACGGTGCCGGTGTGGGCGGCATGGGCGATGGCATCGGTCACGCGCAACATGTCGTCGTCGTCCACCACCACTTCGATCTGCAACTTGGGCACCAGGTTGAGATTATGTTCGGCGCCGCGATAGGCTTCGGCCTGGCCCTGCTGGCGGCCGAAACCGCGCACTTCGGTCACGGTCATGCCTTGCACGCCGGCCTGCATCAGGGCCTCACGCACTTCTTCCAGCCGGAAGGGCTTGATGATGGCCGTGATGAGCTTCATGCTGTTTTGCAGTCCCCCGAGCAGCGAGAACAAAACCCTGCCGCAGGCAATTTGATAGCAACATAAGGCGTTTGCCGGTTGCGGCGATCAGGCACGCCCGGCCAACCTCACAGCGGGCGCGCCAACTCGGTTCGGGCGAGGGCCAGATCGTCTTCATCCACCATCAGGCGGATGCCCGAAACGCCCGGGCCGATCAGGCTGGCGATTCCGGCATCGAACAATATGGCGGGGATGCCGGCGGATTCCAGCCGGCTGCGCATGATCTCCGCCTCCACCGGCGAGTAGAGCGTATCGACGCAGGCGAGACCCATCAGCGGTAGGGCAGCACGGCGGGCGGTGTGACCGGCAGGCCGTCGATGGAACGGTTGCGCTCCTGATATTTGGCGAGTCGCTGCGCCGGATCATCCTGAACGAAATATTTGCGCAGGGTCTGGCGCTCTTCCTCAAGGCGCATCTTCGGCACCGCCCAGCCGCAACTGGTCTGGGTGGAGTCCACATCAATCACGAAGATCTGGCGCACGCCGCGTTCGATGGTGAACTGCGCGGCCAGCGCCGCCCAGCCCGCATCCTGCGGCAACACAGCATGGCCATGGCCATAGATGCGATAGATCAGCGCCGGCTGATCAAAGGCGCAGAACATGATGGTGATGCGGCCATCAGCGGCCAGATGCGCATTGGTTTCATTGCCGCTACCGCCGAAATCGAGATAGGCGCATTGCCGGCCATCAGCGAGCACGCGAAACGTGTCCATGCCCTTGGGACTGAGGTTGATGCGTGCGTCGGCCGCGGCGGTGGCAACGAAAAACACCGGCTGACGGGCGATGAAGGCGGCGTGATCGGCGGTGATCTGATCAAAGAATTCCGACATGCCGCTTGTCCCTTCAGCCTGCGGTGCCACCGACGGTGAGGCCATCGACCAGCAATGTCGGCTGGCCCACACCGGCCGGCACGCTCTGCCCGCCCTTGCCGCAGATGCCGACGCCTTCATCCAGCGCCATGTCGTTGCCGATGGCGCGCACGCGGGTCAGCACGTCGGGCCCGTTGCCAATCAGCGTCGCGCCCTTCAGCGGGCGGCCGAGCTTGCCGTTCTCGATCTCGTAGGCTTCGGTGCAGGAAAACACGAACTTGCCCGACGTGATATCGACCTGGCCGCCGCCGAAGCTTTTCGCAAAAATGCCCTTCTTCACGCCGGCCAGGATGGTACCCGGGTCTTCGCCGCCGCCCAACATGAAGGTGTTGGTCATGCGCGGCATCGGGGCGTGGGCATAGGATTCGCGGCGGCCGTTGCCGGTGGGGGCGACGCCCATTAGCCGGGCGTTGAGCCGGTCCTGCATATAGCCCTTCAATATGCCGTCTTCGATCAGCGTGGTGCGACCGGTGGGCGTGCCTTCGTCATCCACGGTCAGGCTGCCGCGGCGCTGATCAAGGCTGCCATCATCGACAACGGTGACGCCCGGCGCGGCGACGCGTTCGCCGATGCGGCCCGAAAAGGCGCTGGTGCCCTTGCGGTTGAAATCGCCTTCCAGGCCGTGGCCGATGGCTTCGTGCAGCAGGATGCCGGGCCAGCCGGGGCCGAGCACAACGGTCATCTCGCCGGCCGGGGCATCGACGGAATCAAGGTTCACCAGCGCCTGCGCCAGCGCGATATCGATGGCGCCTTCCCAGGCCGCGTCCTTGAACAGGGCATCGTAGAGATAACGTCCGCCCAGCCCGTGGAAACCGGTTTCGCGGCGGCCGTTCTTTTCCGCCACGATCTGCACGTTCAGCCGCACCAGCGGCCGCACGTCGCGCACGCGGGTGCCGTCGCCGCGCAGGATTTCTACAACATTCCAGCTGCCGAGCAGGCTGGCTGATACCTGCACAACGCTCGGATCGCGGGCGCGGGCAGCCGCATCGATCTGCTGCATCAGCGCGACCTTGGCGGAAAAATCCACGCCAGCCAGCGGATTGGCATCGGTATAGCGCCGGGCATTGGTGGGCATCGGCGGCATCGCCATGGTGCCGCCGTGGCCATCACGCA
>NZ_JAUMBI010000094.1:0-4507 GCF_032115815.1 Sandarakinorhabdus sp. | reverse complement strand
GCGCTGATCCTGTCGCTGACCGGCAGATGATAGGTTCTGATGCGGGTGCAGGTGGGGGCAAACATGATGTCGGCAGCGCCAAAGCGGCCGAACAGCCATGGTTCCCCGGTTTCTTCACCGAAGCGGCTGAGCGCTTCTTCCCACAGGCTTTCAAGGCGGCGCACATCGGCCAGCACATCGGCCGCGGCCACGAAGCCGGGCGCATGATGCTGCAGATCCATCGGGCAGGCGCTGCGCAGCGGGGCAAAGCCGGAATGCATTTCAGCGCACATGGCATAAGCCAGGCCACGCGCGTGCATGTCGCGCGGCCAGAACCGGTCATGCCCGGCCTTGTCGGACAGATAGAGCAGGATTGCCATCGAATCCCAGATCGCATCGCCATGATCCCACAGCACCGGCACCTTGCCCGATGGCATGTCGGCCTTGGCTTCGCCGCTGATCCACTCGGGCGAATCCATCACCCGCAGTTCGGTTTCGAACGGCAGCAGCGATTGCTTGGCGGCCAGCCAGCCGCGCAGCGACCAACTGGAATAGGTGCGATTGCCGATGATGATCTTCATGGGTTGCGACTTACCCCCCTTTGTTGCCGTGCAGCATCGCCCAATCCGCTGCGGGGAGCAAGCGGCGCTTGGCAAGCAGCGCGGTTCATGGTTTTGATGGGCCATGACCGACCAACCACTCGTGATGGTGCTGAACGGCCCGAACCTCAACCTGCTGGGCAGCCGCGAACCGCATATCTATGGCCACGCCACGTTGGACGATATTGCCGAGCAGCTGGAAGCGCAGGCGGCGGTACTGGGCCTCACCATTGATATCCGCCAGTCCAACCATGAGGGCCATATCGTCGATTGGCTGCACGAAGCCGGTGCGCGCGGTGCGCTGGCGGTGCTGCTCAACGCCGGTGCGCTCACCCACAGCTCCATCGCCATCCATGATGCGATCAAGGGGATCGCCGTTCCGGTGATCGAGGTGCATCTTTCAAACCCCCA
This sequence comes from Sandarakinorhabdus sp., assembly GCF_032115815.1. Lineage (GTDB taxonomy): Bacteria > Pseudomonadota > Alphaproteobacteria > Sphingomonadales > Sphingomonadaceae > Sandarakinorhabdus. The sequence continues at coordinate 3,518 of NZ_JAUMBI010000094.1, read as the reverse complement.
CGCCCGTGAGGAATTTCGCCATACCAGCTTTGTGGCGCGTGCGGCGAAAGGGACGATTTCGGGCTTTGGTGCCGCATCCTATCGGCTGGCGCTGGACGCGGCGGGGGCTTTACGGCAGTAAGCCGGAGTTACATTGGGGCAAGAGACGGGACCATCATGTCTGACAGCAAATCTTCAGTGGTTGGGGGAATCGTGGTCGATACCGACCTGGTGCGCGAACTGGCGGAGCTGCTGGACGCCAGCAACCTGACCGAAATCGAAGTGAAGGACGGCGACCGGACCATCCGTGTCGCCCGCACTGCGGCTGCTGTCACCGTGGCCGCTGGCCCAGCCAATTACGCGCCGGCCCCGCCGGCCGGTGGCTGGCCCGCGCCGCCATCATCGTCTGCCGCCCCGGCAGCCGCCCCTGCTGGTGGCGATGACGTGCGCAACCACCCCGGCCTGGTGAAATCGCCGATCGTCGGCACTGCCTATCTCACCCCGGAACCGGGTGCGCCGGCCTTCATCACCGAAGGCGCCACGGTCGCCGCCGGGGCCACGCTGCTGATTATCGAAGCCATGAAGGTGATGAACCCGATCACCGCGCCCAAGGGCGGCGTGGTGAAGGCCATTTTGGTGAACAGCGAGCAGCCGGTGGAATATGACCAGCCGCTGGTGATCATTGAGTAAGCCGGCGCCGATGTTCAAGAAGGTCCTGATCGCCAACCGGGGCGAAATCGCGCTGCGCGTGCACCGTGCCTGCCGCGAAATGGGCATCCGCACCGTGGCCGTTCACTCGACCGCCGACGCTGATGCCATGCACGTGCGTCTGGCCGATGAAGCCATCTGCATTGGCCCGCCGTCGGCAACCGACTCCTACCTCAACATCCCGGCGATCATTTCGGCGGCCGAAATCGCCCAGGCTGATGCCATCCACCCCGGCTATGGCTTCCTGTCCGAAAACGCGCGCTTTGCCGAAATCGTGCAGGAACATCGCATCACCTGGATCGGCCCGGATCCGGAACATATCCGCAAGATGGGCGACAAGGTGGAAGCCAAGCGCACCGCAGCCCTTTTGGGCTTGCCGCTGGTGCCGGGCAGCGATGGCCCCATCGAAACCATGGAAGAAGCGCTCGCGGTGGCCGAAATCATCGGTTACCCGGTCTTGGTGAAGGCCGCTTCGGGCGGCGGTGGCCGCGGCATGAAGGTGATCCCGGATGCCGCCAGCCTGCCCTCGCTGGTGAGCCAGGCCAAATCCGAAGCCAAGGCCGCCTTTGGCGACGACACGGTTTACATCGAAAAATATCTTTCCGAGCCGCGCCACATCGAATTCCAGGTGTTCGGCGATGGCCATGGCGGCGCCGTCCATCTGGGCGAACGCGATTGCTCCCTGCAGCGCCGCCACCAGAAGGTGCTGGAAGAAGCCCCGTCCCCGGCGCTGAATGCCGCCGAGCGCGCGCGCATGGGCGAAGTGGTGCGCGAGGCGATTTCCAAGCTGAAATATCGCGGCGCCGGTACCATCGAGTTCCTGTGGGAAAACGGCGAGTTCTTCTTCATCGAGATGAACACCCGCCTGCAGGTGGAACATCCCGTTACCGAAGCCATCACCGGTCTGGATCTGGTTCGCGAGCAGATCCGCGTTGCTGCCGGCTTGCCGTTGTCGGTCACCCAGGACGAGGTGAAATTCGAAGGCCACGCCATCGAATGCCGCATCAACGCGGAAGATTCGAAGACGTTTGCGCCGTCACCGGGCCGGGTTACCGATTTCCACCAGCCCGGCGGCCTGCACGTGCGGGTCGATTCGGCGCTGTATGACGGCTATCGCATCCCGCCTTATTATGATTCGCTGATCGCCAAGCTGATCGTGTACGGCGCCAACCGTGATGAGTGCCTGATGCGTTTGCGCCGCGCGTTGGAAGAATTCGTTATCCAAGGGCCGAAAACCACGATCCCGCTGCATCAGGCGCTGATCGAGGATCCGGATTTCCAGAACGGCGATTATTCGATCAAGTGGCTGGAACGCTGGCTGGCCAAGAAGGCCGCCGAAGAGACGGCGGCCGGTTGAAGGGTCTTTTCGGGCGGGCCTGATCGGCGCATGCTGAATTCGTGACCCGTCCGCTCACCCATCGGCTCGATCCCGACATGCTGCTGCGCGCCTATGCCAGCGGCATTTTTCCGATGGCCGAGCGAGCCGACAGCACCGATGTGTTCTGGGTGGAGCCGCGCCGCCGGGGTGTGCTGCCGCTGAACGCGTTCCACCTGCCGAAAAGCCTGGCCAAGACACTGAAGCAGGAGCGCTTCCGCTTCACCGCCGACCGCGCCTTTGCCGCCGTGCTGGACGGCTGTGCCGAGCCGGCGCCGGGTCGCAGCGAGACCTGGATCAACCCGCTGATTGCCGAAGCCTATGTGGCGCTGCACGAACGCGGCCAGGCCCACAGCGTGGAGGCGTGGACGCAGGACGGCGATTTGGCCGGCGGCCTCTATGGCGTGCGGCTGGGCGCGGCCTTCTTTGGCGAATCGATGTTCACGAGGCGGACCGATGCCAGCAAATGCTGCCTGGCGGCGCTGGTGACACGGCTGCGGCTGGGCGGGTTCCTGCTGCTCGATACCCAGTTCCTCACCAGCCATCTGGCCGGCTTTGGCGCCGTGGAGATTCCGGCGCGCGACTATCGGGTTCAGTTGAGCGCGGCCTTGTCGGGCACTTCGGGCGATTTCTTTGCCGGCGATGAAGGCACGGTGCGCGGCGCAGGCCCGTCGGGAAAGCGCATCGTGCAGCTCTTGAGCCAGACATCATAGCGCGGGTGCTGCATGACATTCAGGCTGGGGCTTTCGGCATAAAGCCAGCCGGAAAACACGCGGCTAACCTGCCCGGCCAGCCGCTCATCGACCTGCAGGAAGGCGCCCTGCAACGTCGGCCATTCCCATGGCGGCGTGGTTTCGCAGGTGCGCGCTGTGATGCGGATGCCGGCGAAATCAATGTATTGGCCGGGCTTCAGGGTAAGGAATCGCGTTTCCCCCGTACGCTTGGCCAGTGCGCCGACCACCAGCACACGCTCCTTGACCGGGGTGACTTGCGCGACGCGCGGCGCAGCGGGCTTGGCCGGGGCAGGCGCAGCGGCGGGCGCAGGTGCTGCGGGCGGCGCTTCCTGCGCCAGCGCTGCAACCGCGATCAGGCCGGCGACCAGCGCCAGCGCTTCACTTGGCCGGGGCATTGGCGGCCGCAGGTTCGCTTGCCGGCGCATCGCCGCCGGAACGGTTCACGACACTGCCGATCAGGCCCATCAGATCGGGCGCGCCCGATGTTTCGATGATCTCGCCGCCGTCTTTCAGCATATCGGCTTCGGCACCGGGCGTGAGGGCGATGAAATTGCCGCCGAGCAGACCTTCGGACGAGACCGCCGCCGAACTGTCGATCGGCAGTTTCAGCCGACGGTCTACCGTGAGGCGCAGCACGGCCTGATAGCTGGTCGGATCAAGTTCAAGCCCGACCACCTTGCCCACCTTCACGCCGGCAACCTTCACATCGGTGCCCAGCGTGA
>NZ_JAUMBI010000093.1:0-13766 GCF_032115815.1 Sandarakinorhabdus sp. | reverse complement strand
GCCGCCCTACAGCCTGCCCGCCGACATCATTGCCGAAATCGAGCGCCAGACCGACGTTCTGGCCCGCGCCCTGAAGGTGAAGGGCCTGATGAACGTGCAGTTCGCCGTGAAGGATGGCGACGTGTACCTGATCGAGGTCAACCCCCGCGCCAGCCGCACCGTGCCGTTCACCGCCAAGGCGACCGGTATTCCGGTGGCCAAGATCGCTGCGCGCGTGATGGCCGGCGAGAAGCTCGCCAGCTTTGATCTGTCCCCGCGCAACGTGGGCAACCATATCGCCGTGAAGGAAGCCGTGTTCCCGTTCGCGCGCTTCCCCGGTGTTGATCCGGTGCTCGGCCCTGAAATGAAGTCTACCGGCGAAGTGATGGGCATCGATGCCGATTTCGCCACGGCTTTTGCCAAGAGCCAGCTGGCGGCGTCCACCGTGCTGCCGCAATCGGGCCGCGTGTTCATTTCCGTGAAGGACAGCGACAAGCCGCAGATCATCGAGGCCGCGCGCGATCTGGTGTCGCTGGGCTTCGAACTGGTCGCCACCTCGGGCACCGAACTGGTGCTGAAGGCCGCCGGCATTCCGGTGACGGCGGTGAACAAGGTGGCCGAAGGCCGGCCGCACATCGTCGACCGGATCAAGGATGGCGAGATCGCCCTGATCTTCAACACCACCGAAGGTTTGCAGTCGCTGAAGGACAGCCAGTCGATCCGTGCTTCGGCCCTGTATGGCCGCGTGCCTTATTATACCACGGCGCCGGCCAGCCGGGCCGCCGTGGCGGCAATTGCTGCAATGCGGCGACACCGGCTTGAAGTTCGGCCACTTCAATCCTATCATCACCAATCCTGATCGGCGGCAGAATATCCGCCTGCTGCCCCTGACGACGCCGAAACGCGCCGGCAGGGGCAAATCTTTGGAACGACTTGCAGGATAGTTGAACGACCATGGCGACAATGGAAAAGGTGCCGATGCTGCCGACGGGGCATGCTGCCCTGATCGTGCAGCTGCGCAACCTGAAAGAGGTTGAGCGGCCGGCGGTGGTGGAAGCCATTGAAGAAGCGCGTGCGCACGGCGATTTGTCGGAAAATGCCGAATATCATGCCGCCAAAGAGCGTCAGGGCCAGATCGAAGCCCAGGTGATCGAACTGGAAGACATGCTGGCCCGCGCCATCGTGATCGATCCCAAGACGCTGTCGGGCGACAAGGCGGTGTTTGGCGCCACGGTTCACCTCCTTGATGAAGACGACAAGCCGGTGACCTACCAGATCGTCGGCCAGCACGAAGCCGATGTGAAGGCCAGCCGCATCAGCTTTTCCTCGCCGCTGGGCAAGGCGCTGATCGGCCGCCGGATCGGTGACGAAGTGGAAGTCCACACGCCCTCTGGTGATAAATATTACGCCATTGAACGCGTTGAATTCATCTGATTTCCCGCCGCCGGGCGGGCCTGTGCTGGAGTCGGAACCGCCGCCGGCGAATGTGACGCGCCTGCTGGTGCTGGCCAATGCCATCGTGGCGATATTGATGGGCTTTGCCGGCAGCAATGCGCGCGACGCGTTGCTGTTCTGGGCCGGGCTGGTGCCGGCGCGGCTCACGCTGGCGCTGGATGGCCAATTGCCAGCCCTGGGCGCGGCCTCCACCCTGTTTGGCCACATGTTCCTGCACGGCGGCGCCGCGCATCTGCTGATGAACATGGTGATGCTGCTGGCCATTGGCCGGATCCTGGAACCGGAACTGGGCGCCCGCCGTTTCCTCGCCCTCTATCTTCTCTCCGGCCTTGCCGGCGGTCTTGCCGAATGGGCGTGGTCGCCGCTGAGCACGGTTCCTGCTGTTGGCGCCTCCGGCGCGATTTCCGGCTTGGTGGCCGCCCAAGCCATGCTGTTCGGCCGCAGCAAACGCAGCCCGCTGGTGCAGGCCTTGGGGCTGGGCGCGGCCTGGGTTGTGCTGCAGGTGCTGGCCGGTGCCGCCCTGGCCGGGCCTGACATGCGGATTGCGATCATGGCGCACATTGGCGGGTTTATTGCCGGGCTGACGTTGGCCCGGCCGCTGGCCCGGCCTTAATCCACCGGCACGCCCGGCCGCGACAGCGCGGTGCGGATGACGAAGCTGGTCTTCACGCTTTCCACGTTCGGCGCCGGGGTGAGTTCGCTGGTCAGGAACTTCTGAAATTCCTGCAGATCATGGGCGACGACCTTCAGGATGAAGTCGATCTCGCCGTTCAGCATGTGGCATTCGCGGATCTGGGGCAGGGCGGCGACATGGTCTTCAAAGGCACGCAGATCGGCTTCGGCCTGACTCTTCAGGCTGACCATGGCGAAGACGGTGATGCCATAGCCCAGCGCCACCGAATCCAGATCGGCGTGATAGCCCTTGATGACGCCATTTTCCTCCAGCGCGCGCACGCGGCGCAGGCAAGGCGGGGCGGTGAGGCCGGCACGGGTGGCGAGATCGACATTGGTGACGCGGCCTTCGGCCTGCAGATGGCGCAGGATCACACGATCGATATCGTCGATCGGCAGCCGTGAACGATGCACCATTGGGCAACTCCCCATCCCAAAAACCCTGTTCTTGATAACATTGTTTCAATAGCACGCAAGATGCAGATTGGCGCAGGGCCAGTTTCGGCAAGCCTTGCTGCATCGCTGCCTGCGGGCTGGAAATGATGGCAGATTCGCTTAAGTCAGGCCGCACGCATCATCGCGCCGTCGCGCGTTCAGGAGATTCGCCTTCATGTCTCGTCACGCCAAGGTTCTGATCATCGGCTCCGGTCCGGCTGGCTATACCGCTGCCGTCTATGCCGCGCGCGCCATGCTGGACCCGGTGCTGATTCAGGGCCTGCAGCCCGGCGGCCAGCTGACCATCACCACCGAAGTGGAGAACTGGCCGGGCGAAACCATGGTGATGGGTCCCGATCTGATGGTGAAGATGGAAGCCCAGGCCCGCCATGTCGGCACCGAGATCATCACCGATATCGTGACGAAGGTTGATCTTTCGCAGCGTCCGTTCGTGCTGGAGACGGACAGCGGCCAAGGCTGGACGGCGGACACGATCGTGATCGCCACCGGTGCCCAGGCGCGCTGGCTGGGCCTGCCGAGCGAGACGAAATTCCGCGGTTTTGGCGTGTCGGCCTGTGCGACCTGCGACGGCTTTTTCTTCCGTGGCAAGCAGGTTGCCGTTGTCGGCGGCGGCAACACCGCGGTGGAAGAAGCGATGTTCCTCACCAAGTTCGCGTCCAAGGTGCACCTGATCCACCGGCGCGGCGAATTGCGCGCCGACAAGACCAATCAGGCCCGCCTGCTCGAGAATCCCAAGGTGGAAATGCACTGGCACGCCGAAGTGACCGAGGTGCATGGCACCGATATGCCGTTGAAGGTGGAAGGCCTGACCCTGGCCGACACAAACGATGGCAGCACGCGGCATCTGCCGGTGGATGGCCTGTTCATCGCCATCGGCCATGTGCCGGCGACCAGCCTGTTCGCGGGCCAGCTGAACATGGACGAGGAGGGCTATATCCTCACCGCGCCTGACAGCACGGCAACCAGCGTGGCCGGCGTGTTTGCGGCCGGCGACGTGAAGGACAAGCTTTACCGCCAGGCCGTGACGGCCGCCGGCATGGGCTGCATGGCGGCGCTGGAAGCGGAGCGTTTCCTGGCGCACGGATAAGGGGAGGAGGGGCGCATGCAATCCGGCATCAATCTTGATTGGGAAAAGCTGCGCCTGTTCGACACCGTGGCCGAAGCCGGCAGCTTCACCGAAGCTGCGCGCCGCCTGCACATGAGCCAGCCGGCCTTGTCCCGCCAGATTGCCGCGCTGGAAGACAGCCTGGGCGCAAAGCTGTTCCACCGCCACGCCCGCGGGCTGGCGATGACACACGAAGGCGAACAGCTGCGCGCCGCCACTGCCGACATGCACGAACGTATCGACAAGGCGGCGCAGGCCATTGATGTCAGCCGTGATCGGCCGACCGGCGCCATCAGGCTGACTACCACGGTTTCCTTCGGTTCCACCTGGCTGGCGCGGCAGTTGGGTGATTTCCTCGATCTCTATCCCGATATCAGCGTCCATCTGATGCTGACCGATGCCGATCTGGATCTGGCCAAGCGGGAGGCCGATGTGGCGATCCGCTTTCACCGCCCGTTCCAGAATGAACTGATGCAGCGCCCGCTGGCCGGTATCCGCCATCATCTGGTGGCCAGCCCGGACTATCTGGCCCGCCATGGTGAGCCGAAAAGCATCGCCGATCTCGATCACCACCGGCTGATTTCCTATGGCGATGCCGCGCCGGAATTTCTGAAGGGCATCAACTGGATCCTTGAACTGGGCCACGAAGGCAGCCCGCGGGCGGCAGCGCTGACCATCAACAACAGCCACGGTGTGTTGCAGGCGGTGGAAGCCGGCGCTGGCATCGCGGCGCTGCCATCCTATCTGATCCGCTTTTCCGGCAAGGTTCAGGTGGTGCTGCCGCAGGTGGAAGGCCCGGTGTTCCGCACTTTCTTCACCTATCCATCCGAACTGCGACGCTCGCTGCGCATTGCCGTGCTGCGCGATTTTCTCGTCGAACGCATGACCAGCGCCGCTCTGGACATGTGAGGCAGGTTGCCGCAGGCATGGGTGCGCACCCGGGGTAATAGCGAAATAACAATATGTTGGCTCGATTCAGCCACTCCAAGATATGCACTGAATGCATGGCTGCAGCGCGATATATTGCACTGCAACAACGGCCGATGACTCCGTAGATAGATCGGGTCGCCGCGATAGCGGTAACGCCGGGCCCGCTGCTCTCCCCCCTGCAGCCCGCCCGGCTTGATCGGTCTGCCTCTCCTCCCCCCTTGAGGCAACCGTTCAGCCCGGCCGCGCCACTCCTCCCCCCCAAGGCGCGAGGTTCCGGGCCAGATCGAAGGGCCGGATGCAGCATCTGCATCCGGCCCTTTTTCTTGCCCGTGCTGCTGCGCCGCCTTGTGCATGCTGCCCGGCCTTCCCAAGTGCATCTGCATCGGCTAACCGCTGTGGGCCCGGTTCGGGCCTGTAGCTCAACGGTTAGAGCAGGCCGCTCATAACGGCTTGGTTGGGGGTTCGAGTCCCTCCGGGCCTACCAACGGTTTGAAGGAAGCGGCGTCTGGACGTGTCGGTACAACAAGCGGGAACAGGCCCGGCAACGGCAGAGGATCAGCGACCCCGCGCCAATTGGAAAAGCTGGGCCGGTGCCGCGCTGGGACTGGTCGTGCTGGCGCTGGCGGCCTGGGGCCTGAAGAAGATTTCCGGGCAGGTGACGCTGGCCGACGTGATGGCGGAAATTGAAGCCACGCCCGCTCATCTGATCGCTTTTGCCGCGGTTTCCACCGTCCTCTCCTATGTCGTGCTGGTCGGCTATGACTGGTTCGCCACCCGCCACCTGGGATATACGAGGATTGGCTGGCCCACGCTGGCAGCGGCCAGTTTTTCCAGCTTCACCATGAGCCACACGCTGGGGGTGACCATCCTCACCGGCGGTACCGTGCGCTATCGCATCTACACCCGCGCCGGCGTGAAGCCGGCCGATATAGCCATGATCATCCTGCTGTGTGGCTGGACCTTCTGGCTCGGCATCATCTTTGTCGCCGGTATCGGCCTGATCGTGTCGCCGGGCCTGGCCGAACCCATCCGCGAATGGGTGCCACAAGGCCTCGAAGAATGGACTGGTGCGCTGCTGTTGGGCGGCGTGCTGGCCTACACGCTGCTGGCCACCGTGTGGCGACGCAGCTTCAAGCTGCTGCGCTATCGCTTCACCATTCCTGATGGCAAGCAGACCCTGCAGCAGATCGCCATCGGCACGCTCGATCTGGCGCTGGCGGGCGGCGCGCTCTACATCCTGCTGCTGCCAGTGGTGGGCGTACCCGATTTGCTCACCTTCCTCGTTATCTACGCCGTCGCCATGGTCACCGGCGCGCTGGCCCATGCCCCGGGCGGGCTGGGCGTTTTCGAACTCGTGATCGTTGGCCTGATGCCGGATGCAGACAAGGCCGGCGTGCTGGCGGCCGTCGCGCTGTTTCGCATCCTTTACACGTTCGTGCCGTTCCTGCTTGGCGCAGGGCTGCTGGCGATGATGGAAGCCCGGGCTTTCCGTGCTGCGCGCGCTACTGCTGCTGATCTGCCAGACGGCGCGCCAGCTTTGCCCGCCAATAAGCACTGAGACCGGGCAGGGCGGCCAGTTCCGCCAGCTCCTCATGACGCCCGGCCTTCCCGGCCGCAATCGGTGTGAAGCGGCTGATCGGCCATGCCGGATTGGGCCGTTCGATCACATCATGACCGTTTCCGGCTGTGATGGTGCCGGCTTCCAGCACGCGGAAATACCAGCCGCAGCGGCCCGAGCGCACCATCGCCTTGACCACGCGCGTGGTGCCCATTGCGGCGGCAAAGGTGGAGCAGGGCTCGCGAATCTGGGCGATCTGCAGCGTGGCGGTGCCGCAGCGGATCACATCGCCCAGGCACAGGCTGGTTTCATCGAAACCGTCGACCACCAGATTCTCGCCCATGGCGCCGGGCTCGAAACGGCCCGCGAGGTCGGGGAATTCGGCGCGCCATGCGGCATAGCCTGAAAGCGGATAGGCATAGATCGCCTTTTCCGGCCCGCCGTGAACGCGCGTGTTGCCCACCTGATCGCCGTCCAACCCCAGTTCGTGCACCGTTACCGGCCCAGAGACGGGCTGACGGCGATAGGCAGAGAGCATGCGGTGGCCCGGCAGTGGCTGCGGCCGGCCGATGCGCAGCTGCGCGATAATGCCACTTGCGATCATGGGCCTTTTCTTTGACACTGCAATTCTTGTTCAACAAGCGAAAGGAGGTGATCCAGTGTCTCATTGCTTCATTTACGGCGCGAAGGCGCTGGTGGCCCCGGTCACGGTCGGGGTTCGCTGACACCAGACACCGCCCTTCGTGGACGGATGACAATGTTTTGGGGTCGTCGGGAAACCGGCGGCCCCTTTTCATTGCGCCAGCAGCACCACCGCTTTCTGCACGGTGAACCAGCCGCCCCAAGCCAGTGGGATGAGCACGGCGCTCCATGCAGCAATGCGCAGGCCCCAAGCCGCTGTCGGGGCCGCAGCGGTGGTTGAGGGCAGGGCCTGAGGCAAATCTTCATCATCCACCCACATATCAGCCGCCACCGGCTTCACCAGCAGCGCCGCGATTAGCCCCAGCGCCAGCAGGCAAGCGAGCGCCAGGAAGATCGGGCCATACACTGCTTCACGCGCCACGCCGTCGGCCAGGCGCGCATCGCGCACATAGGCGACCAATAGCGGTCCCAGCACGCCTGCAGTGGACCAGGCGGTGAGCAGGCGGCCGTGGATGGCGCCCACCTGCTTGGTGCCGAACAAATCGGCCAGCCACGCCGGCACTGCCGCGAAACCGCCACCATACATCGAAGCGATCAGGGCAAAGGCCGCCACGAACAGGGGCAAAGCCGCTGCGGCCGGGCCGGGCAGGGCGAGGCCATAGCAGGCCGCGCCCAACGCCAGGATGGCGGCATACATGGCCTTTCGCCCAATCCGATCTGACAGGCTGGCCCAGAAAAAGCGGCCGGCGATGTTGAACAGGCTGATCAGGCCAACAAAACCTGCACCGGCAGCGGCCGCAGCGGCTTTCTGATCCTCATTGAAATCGGCAAAGCGCACTGGTTGGCCGAACAGGCCGCCGCCGAAAACCTCCTGCACCATTGGCGAAGCGAGCCCGATGATCCCGATGCTGGCCGAAACATTGAGCAGCAGCACGCACCACACCAGCCAGAACTGCGGGGTGCGACTGGCAATGCCGAGCGGCACGAAGCGGCCACCGGCGACCACTTCGGCCTTACCCGGTGGGGCCCACCCCGGCGCGGGCAGGCGGAAGCCCAGCGCGCCCGCCGTCATGAACAGCGCATAGATGCCGGCCAGCACCAGCATTGCCTGCCACACGCCGGCTTCACCAGGGCTGGCGAAGACCGTCATCAACCGGTCTGCCGCCGGGCTGCCGACCATCGCGCCGCCGCCAAAGCCCATGATTGCCATGCCGGTGGCCAGGCCGCGGCGATCAGGGAACCATTTGATCAGGGTGGAAACCGGCGTGATGTAACCGATGCCAAGGCCGATGCCGCCCAGCACGCCCGCACCCAACCAGAACAGCCAGAGCTGGTGCGCCAACACGCCGAGCGCGCCCAGCGCGATGCCACCGCACCAACAGGCGGCCGAGACCAGCCCGGCCCTGCGCGGACCAACCCGTTCCACCCAGCTGCCGAACAGCGCCGCCGACAGGCCGAGCACGACGAAGAACAGCGTGTAGACCCAGACGAGATCGCTCACCCGCCAGTCGCAGCTGGTGGAAGACAGCGCAGCGTTGAGGCTGGTGCAGGCCGGGGCGCCGAGTGCGTGGCTGAGCGGCAGCCAGAATACCGAAAACCCATAGGCCATGCCGATGCACAGATGGATGGCCAGCGCGCAGGGCGGCACCAGCCAGCGATCAAAGCCCGGCGGTGCCGTGATGCGGCCGCGTGACAGAAAGTCCCCCATTTCCGCTCCGCTGCCCGGTGGCCGCGGCGCGGTCAACAGGTTGGTTGACGCAGGCGGGTCAGCGGCCCTTCCATTCCGGCTTGCGCTTCTGGGCAAAGGCCAGCGGCCCTTCGCGCAGGTCTTCACTGCGGAACAGGGCGCCAACTGCGGGATATTTGCCTTGGCCTTCGTAAGCGGCGCGCAGGGACGGTTCTTCCAGCCCCTTCAGCACCGCTTGCTTCGATGCACGCAGAGACAGCGGCGACAGTTCGCACATGGCCGCCGCCAGCGCCTTGGCGCGCGTGAGCAAATCGGGGGCGGACACGACTTCGGTGACGAAGCCCAACTCTTTGCCTTCGGCCGCCGAAACGGTGCGGGCGGTGAGGATCATCGCCATCGCGCGCGATACGCCGATGGCGCGGGGTAGCCGGTGCAGGCCGCCGGCCAGTGCGGCGAGGCCAACCTTGGGTTCGGGCAGGGCGAAGGTCGCGTTGTCAGATGCCAGGATGATGTCAGCCGCCAGCGCCACTTCGAAACCGCCGCCCATGGCGACACCGTTCACGGCGGCGATCACCGGCTTGTCGAGGTCCCAGCGGCTGGTCAGCCCGCCAAAGCCGGAGGGCGGCACGGTGATGGCATTGCCTTCGGCCTGCCAGCGCAGATCGTTGCCGGCGGAAAACGCCCGCTCGCCGGCGCCGGTGATGATCGCCACCCAAAGGTCGGGATCGGCGGCGAAATCGTTGAACACCGCATCAAGTTCGGCGTTGGCGGGCGGGTGCAGCGCGTTCATCCGTTCCGGCCGATTGATCGTCACCACCAGGATGCGGCCGTCGCGATCCACGCTGATATGTTCGTAAGCCATGATGTGTCCTCCTTGGCCATGGTTGTGACACGGCGGACGGAGGGCGGCGGCCTGATGAAAGGGTGGGGGGCGTTACCAGCCCAATTGCTTGCGGGCCTCTGCCGCGTCGCGGGGCGGGCTGAGATCGATCATCAGCCGGGTGATGTGATGGCCATGGGCAACGTCGTTCCGGAAGAAGCACCAATCGACAATCGTTTCGGGATTGATGGTCACCTTCTCGCCGGCGCTGAAATCGCGGTTGCGCGGCGGGTTGGCCAGATGGCCATGGAGACTGCCATCGCCATCGCGGGTGACGCCCATGGCCCAGATCAGTTCACGATCGGGCAGGCCGCGGCCGTGGTTGAGATCGAACTTCAGGCCAAAATCGCTGTCGCCCGGTGCTGCTGCGGCCAGCGCGGCCCAGAATTCCGGCAACGTGTCGCAGGCCCTTTGCTTGGCGATCTCCATGCGCGGATCGTCGAGATCGAAGACCATGCCGGCCGGTGATACAAAACGCCGCCACATCAGCCAGACGACGGCCGCAATGGCGATGGCGATGAGAACGGCTTTCATGGGAGGAGGATGACCCATCTTGCCGCAAACGAAAAGGGCCCGACCGTTTGCCTGGCCGGGCCCTTCGTGACGAGACTGCTCGGCTCTTTCACCACTCGGCGCCGGCCGGGGCCAATGCCCCCATCTGCCCCAGCCGGCGCGCGCAGCCTAAGCCCTTTCCGGTTGACCCGATCCGGACCGGCGCGCAGCGGTGAAAGACGCCTGGATCCTCTCCGTGCGAGATGAGCCATGCTGCCTATCTGTCCTTGTGGGCCCCTCGCGGTACCCACTCGTTGGCATGTGATATGCCGATTCTTTGACGCTGTCAGGGCGCAGAATGCGTGGGTTGGCAACGATTTCGCCGAGTGTGGCTTCGTTGCAACAGCAGGTTAATGTTAAGCAATTCATTGCCAGCCTGTCCTGCCCGCTTGCCCTGTCAGGCAGCCATGCTAAGGCCCCGTTCACATCACCGATCCTACCAATTGCTGCAAAGAGACAAACCTGTGCGCCTGTCCCGTTATTTCATGCCCGTTCTCAAGGAAACGCCCGGCGAAGCCCAGGTGATTTCCCATCAACTGATGTTGCGCGCCGCCATGGTGCGGCAGACGTCTTCGGGCATCTATGCCTGGCTGCCGCTGGGCAAGCGCGTGCTGGCCAATATCGAGCGCATCGTGCGCGAAGAACAGGACCGGGCGGGCGCCATCGAAGTGCTGATGCCCACCATCCAGTCGGCCGATTTGTGGAAGCAATCGGGGCGCTACGATGCCTATGGCCCGGAAATGCTGCGCATCACCGATCGCCATGATCGTGAAATGCTGTTCAGCCCCACCGCCGAAGAGCTGTTCACCGCCATCTTCCAGAACGGCGCCAAGAGCTATCGCGACCTGCCGCGAAACATCTACCAGATCCAGTGGAAGTTCCGCGATGAAGTGCGGCCGCGTTTCGGCGTGCTGCGTGGGCGCGAGTTCCTGATGAAGGATGCCTACAGCTTCGATCTGGATTTCGATGCCGCCCGGCACAGCTACAACCGGATGTTCATCGCCTATATGCGCACCTTTGCGCGCATGGGGCTGAATGCCATCCCGATGCAGGCCGATACCGGCCCGATCGGCGGTGACCTTTCCCACGAGTTCATCGTGCTGGCGCCGACAGGTGAAAGCGACGTTTTCTATGACGAGAATTGGCTCAAGGCCCGCGATACCAGCGCCATCAATGCCGATGATCGGGCGGGGCTGTCGGGCTTCATCGATGGCCTGAACGCCGATTATGCCGCCACTGATGAGAAGCGCGATCTCGCCGCCGAAGCCGCCTGCGGCGCCGCGCTCAAGCAGTCGAAGGGCATCGAAGTGGGGCAGGTGTTCTATTTCGGCGACAAGTATACCGCCCCGATGGGCGTTTCGGTGCAGGGCCCGGATGGCCAGCCGGTGACGCCGTTGATGGGCAGCTATGGCATTGGTGTGTCTCGCCTGGTCGGTGCCATTATCGAGGCCTGCCATGACGACGCCGGCATCGTGTGGCCGGATGCGGTGGCGCCGTTCAAGGTGGCGCTGATCAACCTGCGGGTGGATGATGCCGCCTGCCAATCGGCCTGCGACAAGCTCTATGCCGATTTCACCGCCGCCGGTGTGGACGTGCTGTACGACGACCGTGACGAACGCGGCGGCGCCAAGTTTGCCACCGCTGATCTGATTGGCCTGCCCTGGCAGGTGATCGTTGGGCCCAAGGGCCTGGCCAATGGCATTGTGGAATTGAAGCGCCGCGCCACCGGCGAACGGGTCGAGGTGCCGATCGACGCCGTGGTGAGCCGCATTTGATCACCTCATACGAACGCATGGTCGCCCGGCGTTACCTGATGCCGGGGCAGGGGGAAGGGTTCATCTTCCTCGTCGCCGGCATCAGCCTGGTGGCCGTGGCGTTGGGCGTTGCCGCGCTGATCGCGGTGATGAGCGTGATGAACGGCTTTCGCGCCGAATTGTTCGATCGCATTCTGGGCCTGAATGGCCATGCCGTCGTGCAGGGCTATGGTGGCCGGCTGGAAAACTGGCCGCAGGTGATGGCCGATACCAAGGCGCTGCCGGGGGTCATCCAGGCGCTGCCGCTGATCGAGCAGCCGTTGATGGGCAGTGTTGGCGGCCGGGTCGAAGGCGTGATCGTGCGCGGAATGCGGCTGGGCGACATTCGCGCCAATCCGGAAATCGCCGGCAACATCCGCGGCGGGACTCTCGATGCACTGGCGCCGGGCGCCAACACGGTGGCCATCGGTGCCCGCCTGGCCGAACAACTGGGCGTGCGGGTGGGTGAGCAGATTTCGCTGATCAACCCCGCCGGCCAGTCCACGCCGTTCGGCACGGTGCCGCGCATCGTTTCCTACACGGTGGTCGCGGTGTTTGAAGTGGGCGTTTATGATTACGACAAGGCGTTCGTGGTGATGCCGCTGGAGGACGCGCAGACGCTGCTGCGCCTCGACGACGCGGTGGGCATGATCGAGGTCGTCACCGACAATCCCGACAAAGCCAAGGCCATCCTCGAACCCCTGCGCCAGAAACTCGCCGGCATTGCCGTGGTGAACGATTGGCAGGCCAGCAACTCGGCGCTGTTTTCGGCACTGGTGGTGGAACAGACGGTGATGTTCTGGGTGCTGTCCATCATCATCATCGTGGCGGTGTTCAACATCCTTTCTTCGCTGATCATGCTGGTGCGCGCCAAGACGCGGGATATCGCCATCCTGCGCACCATGGGCGCCAGCCGCGGTGCGATGATGCGCATCTTCATGACAGTGGGCACGCTGATCGGCGCAGCCGGGGTGGCGGCGGGGCTGGTGCTGGGTTTCACGCTGCTCACCTTCCGCCAGGGCATCGTTGATGGCGTGTCGCGGCTGACCGGCACCGATATCTGGGATCCGTCTGTACGCTATCTCACGCTGCTGCCGGCCAAGACCGATCCGATGGAGGTGCTCGGCATCGTCATCCTCGCCGTGCTTCTGAGCTTCCTCGCCACGCTCTATCCGGCGTGGAAAGCGGCCTCCACCGATCCGGTAACGGTGCTGCGCTATGAGTGAGCCGGTGCTCAAGGTGACGGGCCTGGCCCGCAGTTTCGAACAGGGCGGCGCCCGCATCGATGTGCTGGCTGGCGTTGATTTGAACGTTGCCCCTGGCGAGATCGTCGCGTTGCTGGGGCCGTCTGGTTCCGGCAAATCAACGCTGCTGCAGGCCGTCGGTCTGCTGGAGGGCGGCTTCACAGGCGATATAAGGATTTGCGGCGAATCCGTTGGTAGTCTTGATGATCTGGGCCGCACCCGGGTGCGGCGGCAGCGGCTGGGCTTCGTCTATCAGTTCCACCACCTGCTGCCCGATTTCACCGCGCGCGAGAATGTGATGCTGGCCCAGATGGTGGCTGGCGTGCCCGAAGCCGCCGCCGCCATGCGCGCCAGTGTACTGCTCACATCGCTTGGCCTTGGCGCGCGGCTCACCCACAAGCCGGCGCAATTGTCGGGCGGGGAGCAGCAGCGGGTGGCCGTGGCACGGGCTTTGGCCAACCGCCCGGCGCTGGTGCTGGCCGATGAGCCGACGGGCAATCTGGACGAAGCGACGGCACAGCTGGTGCTGGCGGCGTTTCTCGATCTGGTGCGCTCTTCGGGCGCGGCGGCGCTGGTGGCCACGCACAATCTGGCACTGGCGCAGAAAATGGACCGCGTGGTCAGGCTTTCTGGCGGGCGGTTGGTAACAGCCTAGCATTACAGTTGCACCTTTGATTTGATATGATCGCGTTGTGCAACGGCTTGATGGGCTCTTCGCCAACAGGACCAGGCGATGATGTGGGCTGGCAGGATGCTGCGCTGGGCGAGTTTGTTGGCAATGCGGCGCACTTCCTGGATCGACCAACGGATCAG
>NZ_JAUMBI010000092.1:0-6990 GCF_032115815.1 Sandarakinorhabdus sp. | reverse complement strand
TCGAGCGGCGACACCATCGGCAGGCCCAGCGTGGCACAACGGCTTTCCAGCCGATCACGGACCACGCCATCAACCAGCGTGTAGATGACCAGCCCCGGCTTTTTCGCCACTTCCTCGATGATACGATCAAGATGACCTTCGCTGCGCACCATCGGCCAGAAATGCTTCACGGCCTGCGCGCCCTCGAATCGGGCCAAGCTGGCCTTGGCCACCGATTCCAGCGTTTCGCCGGTGGAATCGCTGATCAGATGCAGGTGCAGCACGTCCGGCACCGTCACACCTGACCCTGCCGGCAAAAATAGCCGCCCATGACTCTGTGGATAAGCATCAGGGCAAAGCGTTAACGCTGCTGTGGAGCATCCGGCAAGCGCCAATTCCACGGAACCACCCCGCGACCGCGGGCGGATTCATCAGACTGCGAACATATGCACAGCCGGGCCTGTGGAAAACGGGGATGAACGCTGCGACTCGCACGATTCCGGCGAGTCGCGCAGATCCGGCCCTGTGGACCAACCGGTTGAACCGATTTTATCCCCACGATTCCGCCGCCTACTACAGCTGACAATTTTTAAGGTTATTTTTAGAGTTGGTTGAAGAGCGCTGGCCTGCGCTCCGGGCTTGACCGCGGCGACGGGGCAAAGGCAAGGAGGCGCCATGGCTGATCAAATTCATCAGGATCCCCCGCTGCTCGCCGTGCTGAAGGGCGAACGCCGCGACCCGCCACCTGTCTGGCTGATGCGCCAGGCTGGGCGATATCTGCCGGAATATCGCGCCTTGCGGGCCGAGAAGGGGGGCTTCCTCGAACTGGTGTACGACAGCGATGCGGCGGCCGAGATCACCATCCAGCCGCTCAAGCGCTTCGGCATGGACGGCGCCATCCTGTTTTCCGATATCCTGATCGTGCCGCACGCCATGGGCCAGGGCCTGACATTCGGCCCCGGCGAAGGCCCGCAGCTGACGCCGGCACTGCACGATGGTGATTTCTCGCAGCTTCAGCCCAATCCGCTGCATTTCGCCAAGATCTATGAAACCGTTGCCAAGGTGCGCAAGGCCATTGATCCATCGGTGACGATGCTGGGTTTTGCCGGCTCTCCGTGGACCGTTGCGACCTACATGGTGGCGGGCCATGGCAGCAAGGATCAGGCCGAAACCCGCCGCCTGGCCTACAAGGATCCGGCGCGCTTCCAGGCTTTGATCGATCGCATTGTTGCGGTGACGGTGGATTATCTGTCGGGCCAGATCGAAGCCGGCGCACAGGCCATTCAATTGTTTGACAGCTGGGCTGGTACACTTTCGCCGGCGCAGTTCGAACGCTGGGTGATCGCGCCCAACGCCGATATCGTTGGCCGCCTGATGGTGCGCCATCCGGATGTACCGATCATCGGTTTCCCCAAGGGCGCTGGTGCCAAGCTTGCGGCCTATGCCGCCGAAACCGGGGTTGATGCGGTTGGCCTGGATGAAACCGTCGATCCGGCTTGGGCTGATTCCATGCTGCCGCCAGGCATGCCGGTGCAGGGCAATCTTGATCCCCTGGCGCTGATCACTGGCGGCCAAGCTCTGGAACAGGCTGTGACGCGCATCCGCCACGCGCTGTCCGGTCGCCCGCACATCTTTAACCTTGGCCACGGCATCCTGCAGGACACGCCAATCGAGCATGTTGAGCATCTGTTCGCGCTGCTAAAGAAACCGCTCTGAATCATGATGTCATGGGGCGTGGGCTGGCTCGGTGAAGCCTATCTGTGGGTGAAGGCGCTGCATGTCGCCTTCGTCATATTCTGGATGGCCGGCCTGTTCATGATCCCGCGCTTCCTGGTCTATTGGCATCCGGTCGCCCCTGCTGTGCCTGAATCAGCCTTGTGGGATGAACGCTGCCGCCGCCTGCGCCGCATAATCCTTTCACCCGCCATGGTGGTCAGCTGGATCGCCGGCTTGTCGCTGGGCTTTCATCTTGGCTGGCCGCTGTGGCTGGTGTTGAAGTTCGGTTTCGTCTGCCTGCTCACCTGGTTTCACCACTGGAGCGTGGTGGCGTCGAAGCGCTTTGCCGCTGGCGAACGCCACGTCACCGAAAAGCGGCTGCGGCTGATGAACGAAATCCCCTCGCTGGTCACGTTGGCCGTGGCGGTGCTGGTGATCGTCAAGCCGTTCTGATGCTGCCCGTGCTCGCCGTGCTGCCGCAGTTGCAGGCGGCACTGGCCGACAACCAACCGGTGGCGCTGGTGGCCCCGCCCGGCGCCGGCAAGACCACCGCAGTGCCGCCTGCGTTACTTGGCGAAGAATGGGCCAAGGGCGGCAAGCTGATCCTGCTCTCGCCCCGCCGCCTCGCCGCCCGTGCTGCCGCGGAGCGCATGGCCGAGCAACTGGGCGAAGCGGTTGGCCAGACCATCGGCTATCGCACCCGGCTGGACGCGCGCACATCGTCTGCCACGCGTATCGAGGTGGTGACCGAAGGCATCTTCACGCGGATGCTGGTCAGCGATCCCGAGCTGACCGGTGTGGCGGGCGTGTTGTTCGATGAAGTCCATGAACGCAGCCTCGACAGTGATTTTGCGTTGGCCTTGACCCTGGAAGCCCGTGCCGCACTGCGTCCTGATTTGCGGCTGATCCTGATGTCGGCAACGTTGGATGTGGCCGGCTTTGCCGCCATCATTCCAGGGCTGGTGCAGGTTGAATCCCAAGGCCGGATGTTCCCGGTGGAATTGCGTCATATCGGCCGCAATTCCGCCGAACGCCTGGAAGATTCCATGGCCGCCGCCATCCGCAATGCTTTGGCGAGTGAAAGCGGCTCCATCCTCGCGTTCTTGCCCGGCGTTGCGGAAATCGAGCGCACCGCCGAACGGTTGGAGGCTCGCCTGCCCGCCGATACCGATCTGTTCCGCCTGCACGGCGCCCGTGAAGCCGCTGATCAGCGGGCCGCCATTGCACCGCCGCCGCCCGGCCGCCGCAAGATCGTGCTGGCAACCAGTATTGCCGAGACCAGCATCACCATCGACGGCGTGCGGGTCGTGGTCGATTCCGGTCAGTCGCGGCGGCCGCAGCTTGATCGCAGTGTAGGCCTTTCCCGCCTTGTCACCGTCCGCTCCAGTCAGGCAGCCGTCACCCAGCGTGCCGGCCGTGCCGGGCGCACCGCACCAGGCGTGGCGATCCGGTTGTGGGAAGCGGCTGAAACACTGGGCAGGGTGCCATTCGATCCGCCGGAAATCATGGAGGCTGATCTCGCCGGTCTTGTGCTTGATTGCGCCCGCTGGGGCGTATCTGATCCCGCCAGCCTGCCGTGGCGCGACCTGCCGTCGGCGGCTGCCGTCGCCGAAGCGCAAGGCCGGTTGCGGGCCTTGGCGGCCATTGACGAGACCGGCCGGGTCACACCGCACGGTGAGCGCCTGGCGGCACTGCCGATGGCGCCTGAACAGGCGCACATGCTGGTGATGGCGGCGCAGCGTAGCCATGGCCTGCTGGCAGCCCGCATCGCCGTGCTGATTGGGGAGCGCGGCTTGGGTGGCCGCAGTGATGATATCGAACAGCGCCTTTCTGGCTGGGGGCGCGAACGCAGCCAGCGCGCCGAAGCCGCACGCAAACTGGCGCAGCGATGGGCCAAGGCCGTGGGTGCAACCGAGTCCAGCATCGACATTGAATCCGCCGGCGATGTGCTGGCACTGGGCTATCCCGACCGGGTAGCAAGGCGCCGGGGTAACGCATTCCTGATGGCCAATGGCCGCGCCGTGGCACCGCCCCCGGATTCACCATTGGCGCGCTGTGACTGGATCGTCGTCGCCGATGCCAGTGGCAGCGCCGCCGGGGCGCGATTGCTACTGGGCGCGCCCTTGCATGGCGATGTCGAAAAAACTCTGGCCAGCCGTATCGAGAGCCGGGCGGTGTTTGCCTATGATCCGGCCACCACCGGGGTGACGGTGGAAACCCAGCGCCGGCTTGGCGCCATCGTGCTGGCGCGGCAACCGGTGGAGCGGCCCGAAGCAGCGCGGGTGCGTTCCGTCCTGATCGATGCCGTGGCCGAACGGGGTCTCGACCTCTTGCTCTGGGGCGAATCTGCCACGTCCCTGCGCGCCCGCCTTGCCTTTGCGGCCGCCCACGGCCTCGACTTGCCGGCCAGCGACGACGCTGCCCTGCTCGCCAACTGCGGGGAGTGGCTGGCGCCGTTGCTTGGTCGCCGTCTGAGCGATGTGCAGGATGCGCAGCTGGCCGAAGCGTTGCTGAACCGGCTCGATTGGAACCAGCGCCAGCGGCTCGACCAGTTTGCGCCCAACCGCTTCACGACCCCTGCCGGTAGCAGCCATGTCATTGATTATGCCGCAGATGGTGGACCGGCAGTGGACATGCGGGTTCAATCGCTGTTTGGCCTCGCCCACCATCCGATGGTGGCCGATGGCCGGGTGCCGCTGACCTTGCGCCTGACCTCACCCGCTGGGCGGCCGATCCAGGTAACCAAGGATCTGTCCGGCTTCTGGGCCGGCAGCTGGGCAGAGGTTCGCAAGGATCTGAGGGGCCGCTATCCCAAGCATCCCTGGCCGGACAATCCGCTGGATGCACCGCCAACGCTGCGCGCAAAACGACCGGGGCAGGCCGGATGAAGGAGACAAGCATGGAAAATGCGGCCGTGGCCCGCGCGCTGTTCGACGCGCTGGCATCTGATGATGACGTACAGGTGCGGGCCTTGTGCGCTCCCGGTTTTACCCTGCGCCAGAACGGTGGCCTGGCGATGGATGTGGAAATGCTGTTGCACTTCAACCGGCTAGTACACGCCGTTGTCAGCGGCTTCTGCTATGAGGATGTGGTGTGTGCGGCCACGGCGACGGGCTTTGTCGAGGAGCATGCAGTGCGCGGTACGCTGGCCGATGGCTCGGCGCTGGCGCTGTCGGCATGTGTCGTTGCCGATATTGTTGACGGCAGGGTTACGCTGGTGCGCGAATATGTCGATACTGCTGCCGCTGCCCCGCTGCTCGCGGCACTCGCCCGGCGCTAATGATCGGTCCCGGCTGGATGGGGCCACCACGACAGGCTGCGCAGGTCGTGGGCTGATGTCCAGATGCCAGCGGGCGTGTAGCGGATAGCGCCGCTGCCGGAGGGTTTGCCCAACCGGGCGTTGATAGCGAGCGTGGCCGCATCAATGACCACGAATGTCTGCCTGGCTGTGGTGCGCAGCCAGACCTTGCCGCCTCCTGTATCGATATCGCCATAGGCCAGGCTGGGATCGACCTTGATGCGGCCAGTCACGGCGGCGGTTGCGGAATCGATCCGCACCACCGTGCCATCGGCCTGTTCCTGCACCCACACCGCGCCTTCGCCCGCCACCAGGAAGCCGGGCTGGCGGCCCAGCAGCGTTTGCCGGACGACCAGGTTGCTGGCGGGATCGATTTTCTGGATCAGGTTGCCGGAGCCGCTCACCGCCCACAGTGCGCCATGGCCGAATGCCAGATAATTGCTGCCGGGCGCCACGGTAATGCGGGCCATCACCTTGTTGCTGGCCGGATCAACACGGGTGATTTCACCCTTGGCCGCTGTGGCCAGCCACACCGCGCCCGCGCCTGCCACCACGTTCATTTCCCCATCGGCAGCGGCAATGCCGGTGGCAATCACCGCGGTGATCCGCGCGGTTGTCCTGTCGATGCGCGAAAGCGTCTTCGCGTCGCAATCGGCGACCCACAGCGCGCCGGCGGCGAGGGCCATCGTGCCGCACGGCCGGCGCATTTTCACCGTGGCCAGCTTGCCGCTGCGTGACCAGCGCTCCACTCGGCCGGTGTTGGTGGCCCACACGCTGTTGCCGTCAACCGTGAGGAAATCGGCATAACCGGGCACCGGGATGACCTGTTCCACCGGCGCGGCGGCCAGTAGCAGCGGACCGACAAGCAACAGCAAGGCGTGACGGACAGTCAGCTGGTGCGTGCCTTCAACCGTTCCAGCCATGGCTGGAACGGGAACAGGAATTGCTCGCGGATTGACAGACGCCGCCGTTCATCCTGACCGACCACGGCGGATTCGCCTTCGCGGTAGGTGCCGAAGATGCGATCATACAAGATCAGCACATTGCCATAGTTGCAGCGCGTGTCTTCATAGCTGAGCGCGGTGTGATGCAGGCTGTGATGGCGGATAGTGGTGAAGAAAAAGCTGTACCAGGCCGGCGGATCGGATCGCACATTGGCGTGGGCAAAGGTCGAGATCGCCGTGCCCAGCGACGCCGACGCGAAGATCGCCGCCTTGTCGAAATCGAACAGGGCGATGACGCTCAGGGAAATCAGGAACAGCTCGATCGGATTGCCGACATAGCCCTTGGCTGCGTTCAATTGGGTTATGTGATGGTGCGGCGCGTGGGTGGACCAGAACAGCGCATTGTTGTGCATCAGCCGGTGCATCCAATATTGCCCGAATTCGAACAGAGCCATGATCATGAAGGTCTGCACCACGATCGGTAGCGTTTTCAGCCACGGCGTGGCGAGGCCCAGCGATGCCTTGGCGACCTGCAGCGGCCCTTCCGCCAGATGGTTGGTCAGCCAGTTGATCGCGGTGAAACCCAGGATGACATAGAACCCATCGGTGGCCAGTTCCCGCCAGTTGATGCGCCAGCCTTCGTGGCGCTCGAACCTCAGTTCGAGCAACTGCACGAACACGACAATGGCCAGAATCACCACGACAAGGGCGCCATCGGTATTGACGAATGCGGCCGGTACATTGGACCAGAACAGCAGCAGCGCTGCGACTGTTGCTGGCGGCAACAGGTTGAGCAGTGTCTGCTTCATGGCATTTCCCCCACAGTCTCCCCCTGACTGCACTGTGCCAGAGTAGATCATGGAGTTTTGTTGCTGGCAATGGTTGGGGATGGAGTGTCAGCCTGGGCCAGAGCACGACGTTGGGGTTCGGTCGTGCGCTGGCGGCCAACGATTATGGTGCACCCGGCAGGATTCGAACCTGCGGCCTACGGTTTAGGAAACCGTCGCTCTATCCTGCTGAGCTACGGGTGCGCATGGAGTCCAAGGCCATGAT
>NZ_JAUMBI010000091.1:1648-4099 GCF_032115815.1 Sandarakinorhabdus sp. | reverse complement strand
CCCTGACCAGTTCCGGCAGCGCGGCGGCATAGCGTTCGACATCGGCCATGCGCCCGGTCGACACGCGCGACCATTCGGGCCAGGCCGGCCCCCATGCGCCGCGCACCAAGATGCCGCGCTGGGCCATGGCGGCGGCAAAGCGGTTGGCATCGGCCACTTTCACGAACAGGAAATTGGTCTGGCTGGGCAGGGCGATGGTGCTGGCCTTGGCGACGCTGGCCTGCAGCACCCGGCGTGCGGCCGTGATGGCGCTGCGGCTCTGTGCCTGGAAAGCGCCATCGTCCCAGGCAGCAATGGCAGCAGCAAGGCCGGGCGCATTCAGGCTGATGGTGATGCGGTGGCGCTTCAACTCGGCGGCATTGGCGGGCGAAGCCACGGCATAGCCGATGCGCAGGCCGGCCATGCCGAACAGTTTGGAAAAGGTGCGGGTGACGATGATATTGGCGCCCGCCTGCACAAGCGGCAGCATGGTCGATCCCGCCGGATCGTCTGCCAGTTCCATATAGGCTTCATCCACCAGCAGCGTGACGCGCGGCGGCAGCGCCTTGGCGAACGCCAACAGATCAGCCGCTTTCAGCATCATGCCGGTCGGGTTGTTGGGGTTGCACAGATACACCATCGCCACGTCCGGCGCAGCGGCGGCGCGGGCCAGCGCGCCCAGATCGATGCCCAGATCCGGCGCCATGGCGACGCGGCGATAATTCAGCCCCTGCGCCATCGGATAGAGCAATGGTTCATCGAACTGCAGCGCCGGCAGCAATATGGTGCCGCGCTTGCCCCAGGCGAGGGCGGCACTGGTGATCACTTCCGAACTGCCATGGCCCAGCACCACTTGCGCGGCCGGCACGCCCAGCCGCTTGCCAATCATCGCTGCCAATCGGCCTTCCGCATCATCGGCATAATACCAGCTGCTGCGCGCCAGATCGGCCATAGCCTGGATGGCGGAAGCCGGCGGCCCAAGCGGATTCTCGTTATATTTCAGGTGGGCGATGCCCGGTGCCGGGGCAAAGCCGGTGGGATCGGGCAGCATGGGCCGGATTGTGGTGGCGCTGGACTGTGTGCTCGCTACCGCCATGCCGGCCAGCCCCAGCCAGCCCCGCCGTGAAACGTCCATTGCTTTTCCCCTCAGGCTGGATGCCAGGTTTTCAGCAGCGTCGCCGTATCGGCCAATGCCTCCACCGGCACCACCACGCCCTGTTCAACCAGCGCCTTGCCCTGCACATAGTCGCGCGCGGCGTTCACGCAGTCCAGCGCGATCACCTTGCCGGCCTTCAGGTAAATGAGGCTGAAACTGCGCGTCGCCGGATCGCCGCGCAGCACGGTCTGATCATGGCCGATGCTCAGCCCCATGGTTTGCAGCCGCAGATCATATTGGTTGGACCAGAACCACGGCACCGCGTGATAGGGCGCGGGATCGCCGGTAATGACGCGGGCAACGGTGATGGCCATGTCGGCGGCGTTCTGCACCGATTCGAGCCGGATTTCCGCGCCGCCGGCAAAGGCGTTGGCGTGCAGCGCGCAATCACCGATCGCAAACACATCCGGCAGGCTGGTGCGGCAGTGATCATCCACCCAAACCCCGTTCCCGCCTGTGGCGCCGGCCGCCAGCAGCGGCTCCACTGCGGGCACGATGCCGATGCCGACAATCACCACATCGGCCACGATCTGCCGCCCGTCCGTCAGCGTGGCGAGCTTGGCGTCGCCGACGGCGGCCAGGCTGGCCAGTCCGGCGCCAGTCACGATCTCCACCCCGTGCGCGCGATGTTCGGCTTCATAAAAAGCGGAAAGTTCCGGCCCGGCCACGCGCGCCAGCACCCGATCCATCGCCTCGATCACCGTCACCGAATGGCCCAGCTTGCGCAGCACCGCGGCCGATTCCAGCCCGATATATCCACCGCCCACCACCAGCACGCGTGATTCGGGCTTGAGATCTGCCTTCAGGGCATCGACATCGGCGCGGGTGCGGATGGCGTGCAGGCCGGGCAGTTCATGGCCGGGGCTGCTGAGCTTGCGCGGATCGCCGCCGGCCGCCCACACCAATTGGCCATAGGAAATCGCGCCGGCAGTCGTCTCCAAGTTGTGCGCCGCCGCATCCACCGCCGTCACACGGGTGCCGGTCATCACCTCGACATTGCGTTCCGCCCAGAAGGCCGGCGGCCGCAGCAGCATGCGCTCGAAGCTCTTCTCGCCGGCCAGATATTCTTTGGACAGCGGCGGGCGTTCATAGGGCAATTCGGGTTCGGCCGTGATGATAGCCAGGCTGCCGGTGAAGCCGCGCTGCCGCAACTGTGCCGCCTGTGCTGCGCCGCCATGCCCGCCGCCCACGATCACCACGTCGAAATGCATCACGTCCTCCCGTTTCAACGTGGCATGCGGCAACGGCGCGGCCTTGCCAAGCCGGGTTGTTGCTTATCCGCCCTTCACATCGCGCGGCGGCGCTGCCACATGGGA
>NZ_JAUMBI010000091.1:0-1638 GCF_032115815.1 Sandarakinorhabdus sp. | reverse complement strand
GGTGCGCCGGCTGCTGGCGCGCAATCCGTCGCCCTTCACTTTCACCGGCACCGGCACCTTCGTGGTTGGCCAGCCTGGCGGCACGGTGGCGGTGATTGATCCCGGCCCGGCTGAGCCGGCGCACCTGCGCGCCCTGATCGACGGATTAGTCGGCGAGACGGTCAGCCACATCGTCATCACCCACACCCACATGGACCACTCGCCCGCCGCGCCGGCCCTGAAGGCCGCGACCGGCGCCAGCATCGTGGGCTGCGCGCCGCTGGTGCTGAGCGACGATGGCCCCCGCGCCGATGCCGGGTTCGATGCCAGCTATGCCCCCGATCGCGTGCTGGCCGATGGCGAGAGCGTCTCCGGTCCTGGTTGGACACTCACCGCCATCCACACCCCCGGCCACACCAGCAATCACCTCTGTTTTGCGCTGGCGGAGGAAAAGGCGCTGTTCACCGGCGACCATGTCATGGGCTGGAGCACCACCGTGGTCGCCCCGCCCGATGGCGACATGGCCGATTACATGGCGAGCCTGGAAAAGCTGATGGCCCGCGACGATGCCATCTACCACCCCACCCACGGCGAGCCAGTGAACGATCCGCAGCGTTTCGTAAAGCATCTGCTCGGCCACCGCCGCCAGCGCGAAACCCAGGTGATGCGCGCGATTGGCGAAGGGCTAGTGACCATCCCGCAAATGGTGGCAGCGATGTATGCCATGGTCGACAAGCGCCTGCACCCGGCCGCCGGCCGCAGCGTGCTGGCCCATCTCATTGATCTGGAACGGCGCGGGAAAGTGGCCCGGACTGGTGAGACGTGGAGCGTAGCGCAGTGAATCCGAAGAATGTCATCATTGCGGTTTTAGGCAGCGTAATTGTGGCCGCCCTCATCTGGCCGGACAGGTTCACGGATCTTGTTGGTGGGAACGAAACCGTTGAAGCGAGCCTGATCAGCTTTGTTGAAAAGCAGAATGAACTGACGGTCCAAAGAGCCGGATTGGTATCTATCGTGAGCAAGCCCAATGAGGGCATGGTGGATATGTTGGACACAAAGACGTACGTCATCGTGCCGGGTACCGTGCGTTACGTTGTCTATCCGGCGCAGATGGAGTTAAAGGACTTTCGCTGGGATGCAACTGCATCTCGGCTGACCGTATCTTTGCCCGATCCGCGTCCTGTCGACGTGAACATAGACGCGGCGCGCGCGCGGGTTCTCGTGGACGGAATCGATCTACAGAGCGGCGATGAACGACAGCGCATTTTTCAGGTCAGTTTGAAAGTCGCCCGCAAGGATCTGGAGAAACAGGCCAAGAGTACAAAGCTCATGCAGGATGCGCGTGTTGCCGCCCGTGAGGCCTTGCAGAGCAACTTTGCCCAACCCTTGCTGGCCGTTGGGATCAAGCCAGAGGTGGTGGTGCAGTTCGATGGTGATCCCAAGCCGGCTGCGATAACGAAAGGTTGACCCATGGACGCCCGTCTCAACCCGCTGGGCGGCGGTGCCGCCATCGATGTGAAGGCGGAAATCAACCGCCTGCGCAAGGAGCGCAACGCTGTCATCCTCGCGCATTATTATCAGGCGCCCGAAATCCAGGACATCGCCGATTTCGTGGGTGACAGCCTCGATCTGTCGAAGAAGGCCGCCGCCACCGATGCC
>NZ_JAUMBI010000090.1:0-3488 GCF_032115815.1 Sandarakinorhabdus sp. | reverse complement strand
GCCCCAGCCGATGTCGAGCGTGGCCCACCAGCTCGGATCGCGCTGCCACTGGCGCAGCACCTTGTGCTGGAACTGCACGCTGCGCGCTTCTGACAGCACCAGCAGGTGATCGGCGCGCTGCGCCACCGGCCAGGCGCTGCTGTCGATGGCCAGCAGATCGGCCACCATCTTGTCTGCCGTGGCGGCCCGGGCTGCCATGGCGGCATCGCCATGATCCGGCACGCCATTCTTCACCGGCATTTCAGCGGCCTTGCGGAAGCCATCATAGAGGCGGACGAGATCGGCGTGGGTGGCGGCCATCGCCGGTGCCGCCGCCACGATCGCCGCCACCGCCAGTGCGCCCATCCAGTGTCGCATGTTCTGCCCCCTATGCTGTTTTGCGAACAAGCGTATAACAGGCGAACATCTTGTACCAGAGCAGAAGCAGGGGGATTTGATGGCGGAACAGCCCTGGATGATGGCGGAAGCCGAGGTGCGCGCCCTGCTGGGCCGGGTGCGCGCCGGGCGGTCGCTGGCGCCGCCGCACTGGCCCGGCGGCGCCCGCGCGGCGGTGGCGCTGTCGTTCGATTGTGATCATGAAACGTTTGAACTGGGCGGCGGCGGCCGCGCCATCGGGCGGCTGGCCTGGGGGGAATATGGAAGGCGGGTTGGCGTGCCGCGCATTCTGGATGTGCTGGGGCGCCATGACGTGCCCGCCAGTTTCTTCATGCCGGCCATGTGCGCCCGCCTTGATCCCGATGAGACGCGCCGCATCGTGGCCGCCGGGCATGAAGTGGGCGTCCACGGCTGGCTGCACGAGAACAACAGCCTGCTCGATGAGGCGACAGAGCGCGATCTGGTGCAACGCTCCATCGACACGCTGACGCCGTTGATCGGGGAGCGGCCTGTCGGCTTCCGATCGGCCAATTGGGATCTGTCACCCCACACCTGCCGCATCGTCGCCGATCTTGGCTTCACCTACGACAGCTCGCTGATGGCCGATGAAGCGCCTTATGAACTGCTGCTCGATGGGCAGCCCAGCGGCGTGGTGGAAATCCCGGTCGAATGGCTGCGCGATGATGCGGTCTACCTGATGTTCAACCGCAATCCCGCGACCCGGCCCTATGCGACGCCCGACGAGGTGTTCGCCATCTTCGCGCGCGAACTGGATGCCGCCATTGCGGAGGGCGGGCTGTTCCAGCTGGTGATGCACCCGTTCGTGATCGGCTACCGCAGCCGCATCTGGCTGTTGGAGGCATTGATCGAGCGCGCCAAGGGACAAGTGTGGTTTGCCACCCATGCGCAGGTCGCGCAGTGGGTGGCGCAGGAATGTGGGCTTACATCCTGAGCCCCATGGCCTTGGCTTCATCGTCGGCGCCCAGCCATTCCCAGCGGATCAGCGGCACCGGGATCATGCCGAAGCGGTTGAATTCGTCGTAGAAGTCCTTCACCCGGAAATCCTTCCCACGCTTCTCCGCCAGTTCGGCGAACAATTTGTCGATCATGGCCTTGCCGGTGATGTAACTGGGGCCATAGCCGGGCAGACGCAGATAGGTCTGCTGTTCGGACGCCAGCAGCGGCAGGTTGGGGGACATGTAACCGTTGGGCGTGCGTTCCACCTGCATCTTCATCGCGGCATCGAGATCGATGATATTGGCCTGGGCATAGAGCGAGGCGAGGCCGCGCGCGGCGCGCTGGGCCTGCATGATCCAGACGATTTCGCGCGCCCGCGGTTCATCATCGAACAGACCGGCGTGCAACATGGCTTCTTCAAAGGCGGTGGCCTGGCCTTCGGCGCGGCTCAGCCAGATGTTGTAGAGCAGCGGATCGCGCCGGATCGGGGAGACATTGGGGCGCTTTGCTTCGCGGGCCAGATCCCACCAGTGATAGAAATGGGTGTAAAGCGTCTTGGGCGCGCGCGTTTTGACGATCTGGAAGAAGTCCTGTTGCTCCGGTGGCTTGTAGGTGCCGGCCTGCTCCATGAGGGCTGGGATCATGTAATCCTCGACGGTCAGCACCTCCTTGTTGCCGACAAACGCCACGAACTCGTCGACACTGCGTTTCTGCAAGGCGTCATAGTCAGTCGCCGATTGCGCACCCACCAGCGGCGGCAGCGCGCGGTTGCGATGCTCCTCCAGCCGCAGCGCGGCATGGGCGCGGCCCAGTTCGCGGTGCAATATGGCGACTTCATCTTCCCAGCTGTTGGGGGAGAGCTGCACGTTCTTCAGGAACCAGCTGTAGGCTTCCTTGCCCACGCCCGATGGCCCGGTCTTGCTCGGCGCCTGGGCATCAACCCAGGTCAGATAGTCGATGGTAGCGGTCCGTGCCGCACCGATGGCGGCCTGCAGCTTGCGGTCCGCCGGTGGCACCTTGGCGGCCAGCGCCGTCAACGCTGCCACCTGGCCCTGGATGTTGCGCCGGCTGGCCTTCCACAGATCGCGGGCATTGCCGGTGAGGTTGCCGCGCGCTTGGCTCAGCAGGCCGGGAATATGGGCCAGTTCGCCGGTCAGCTTGGCGCTCTGGGCGGCATCCAGCGGGAAGCGATAGGTCCACAGGTCCACCGGCAGCGGATGCACCGGGCCTTCATGCGCCGGCGTGTCGGCCTGCGAGTCCCACACCGAGACATACCAGGCCGGATCGCGCTGCCAGGGCTTTGCCACCCGCAGATCGAAATCCAGCCCGTTCATCTCGGCGCGGACGAGGTTGTAATCAACCTTCTGCGCGATGCTCCACCCGGCGATGTCGAGCGCGGCGAGGCGCGCCTGGAACTGCTTCAGGCCGTCGGCCCGGCTCTGGTTGGCGGCGGCGGTGAAATCCGGCACGCCCTGCGCGGTCATCGGCCCAGCCTGAAAGGCCCGCCATTCCTTGTGCAGGCCGGCCAGCTGGGCATAGTCACTGGCCAGCGCAGGCGCTGCAAGCACGACGGCACTGGCAAACAGGGCATGGGGGAAGCGGGTCATCTCGGTCTCCTTTTCAGCGGCGCGTGGCCAACAACCAGCGCGCCACCGGCTGCTGGCCTTCGTTGCGGATCTCCACCTGCCAGCCCTGGCTTTCCAGGCTGGCGCGCAGCTGCTGCGTCTCGTCGGCCGTGGGTGCCGCGGCGGCCATGGTGGTCAGGCGGGTGGCATAGGCCTCCAGCTCTTCAACCAGCCCGGCAGCGCTGCCTGGCGCCAGTTCGCCCAGGCTGTGCCACAGGCCTTCCAGCAAAGTGGTATTCTGTGCCGTTTCGGCGCGCGCCACGATCCTGTCGCGCAGCGCCTGCAGGCGGGCAGGGTCGGGCGCCTTGATCAACGTGAACGCATCTTCCTCGTCGCGCAGCCAACCAAGCTGATCCAGCTGCTCGCGGGCCTGGGCCGCAATCGGGCCTTCGGCGGCATGCAGCAGCAGCCACAGGTGATGGCGCGCCACGCGGGCAGCCTCCAGCCCGGCGGGGAGCAATCCGGCATATTCGATGCCGAACTGGCTGGTCACGATGTCGAAGCTCTGATCGGCAAACGGCAGGTGCGCTG
>NZ_JAUMBI010000089.1:0-7649 GCF_032115815.1 Sandarakinorhabdus sp. | reverse complement strand
GGGATTTTGGAGTGTGGGCGCAATGAAATCTGTTTTCCGGTTCGGTGGCGGCACGGCCGAAGGCGATGCCACGCAGAAGGAACTGCTGGGCGGCAAGGGTGCCAACTTGGCCGAAATGGCCGGCATTGGCCTCGCCGTACCCCCGGGCCTGACCATCGCCACCTCCGTTTGCGCAGCCTATTATGATGCCGGCGGCCGCCTGCCCGATGACGTGCAGGCCCAGGTACTGGACAGCCTGGCCTTCATCGAAGGCGTGACGGCCAAGAAATTCGGCGATCCCGCCAACCCGCTGCTGGTTTCCGTTCGCTCCGGCGCGCGCGTGTCGATGCCGGGCATGATGGATACGGTGCTCAACCTCGGCCTGAATGACCAGACCGTGGAAGGCCTCGCCGCCGCATCGGGCAACGCGCGTTTCGCGTGGGACAGCTATCGCCGCTTCATCCAGATGTATGGCGATGTGGTGCTGGAACTGGATCACTATGCGTTTGAAGATGCGCTCGAAATCGCCAAGGAAGACAAGGGCGTTACCCAGGACACCGGCCTTGATGCCGATGATCTGAAGAAGCTCGTCGCGCGGTACA
This sequence comes from Sandarakinorhabdus sp., assembly GCF_032115815.1. Taxonomy (GTDB): domain Bacteria; phylum Pseudomonadota; class Alphaproteobacteria; order Sphingomonadales; family Sphingomonadaceae; genus Sandarakinorhabdus. The sequence goes on along the minus strand of NZ_JAUMBI010000089.1, from coordinate 7,068 downwards.
TGGCCATCGTCGAACAGGCGTTGGGCCGGCCATTCCCGCAGGACCCGCACGAGCAGTTGTGGGGCGCAATCGGCGCTGTGTTCGGTTCGTGGCGTTCGGACCGGGCGCGCACCTATCGCCGCCTGAACGACATTCCCGAAAGCTGGGGCACCGCTGTCAACGTGCAGGCCATGGTGTTCGGCAATCTGGGCGATACGTCGGCCACCGGCGTGGCGTTCACCCGCGATCCCAGCACCGGGGAACACGCCTGGTATGGCGAGTATCTGATCAACGCCCAGGGTGAAGACGTGGTGGCCGGCATCCGCACGCCGCAGTATCTGACCAAGGCGGCGCGTGAGAAGGCCGGCGCCAAGGCGGCGTCGATGGAAGAGGCGATGCCGGTGGTGTTCGCCGAACTCGGCCGCACGTTCGACCTGCTGGAGCGGCATTACCGCGACATGCAGGACATTGAATTCACGGTGGAAGACAACCGCCTGTATATCCTGCAGACCCGCAGCGGCAAGCGCACCGCCAAGGCTGCGCTGCGCATCGCGGTGGACATGGTGGGCGAAGGCCTGATCACCGAAGCCGAAGCCGTGAAGCGCGTGGACGCCAGCGCCATGGATCAGTTGCTGCACCCGACGCTCGATCCCAAGGCCCCGCGTGACATCATCGCCCGCGGCCTGCCAGCCAGCCCCGGCGCCGCCAGTGGCATCGTTGTGCTTGACAGCGACAGCGCCGAAATCCGCGCGCGCGCTGGTGACGCCGTGATCCTGGTGCGCACCGAAACGTCGCCCGAAGACATTCACGGCATGCATGCCGCCCGCGGCATCCTGACAGCGCGTGGCGGCATGACCAGCCACGCCGCCGTGGTGGCGCGCGGCATGGGCCGCCCTTGCGTTTCCGGCGCCGGCGGCATCAGCATCGATCTGGTGGGCCGCACGGTCAGCACCGGCGGCCGCATCGTGAAGGAAGGCGATCGCATCACCATCGATGGCGCCACCGGCGACGTGATGATGGGCGACGTGCCGACCGTGGAGCCTGATCTGTCCGGCGATTTCGGCATATTGATGGAATGGGCGGACAAGCACCGCCGGCTGAAAGTGCGCACCAACGCCGAAACGCCGGCCGATTGCCGTGTCGCCCGCCAGTTCGGTGCCGAAGGCATTGGGCTTTGCCGTACGGAGCATATGTTCTTTGAGCCCAGCCGCATCACCGCGGTGCGCCGCATGATCCTGGCCGAAGATACCGCCGGCCGCGCCGCCGCGCTGGCCGAGCTGCTGCCCGAACAGCGTGCCGATTTTGCCGAGATTTTCCGGGTGATGGCCGGCCTGCCGGTGACCATCCGCCTGCTCGATCCGCCGCTGCACGAATTCCTGCCGCACGATGATGAAGGTTTTGCCGACGTCGCTGCCGCCACCGGCCTGCCGGAAACGTTGGTGCGCCGCCGCATCAACGAACTTCATGAATTCAACCCGATGCTGGGCCACCGCGGTTGCCGGCTGGGCATCACCTACCCCGAAATCTATGCCATGCAGGCCCGCGCCATTTTCGAAGCCGCCGTGCTTGTGGCCCAGGAAACCGGCGCTGCGGTGGTGCCGGAAGTGATGGTGCCGCTGGTTGCGACGGCCAAGGAACTGGAACTGACCAAGGCCGCCATCGATGCCGAAGCCGCCGCCGTGTTCGCCGCCAGCGGCACCACGCTGGATTATCTGGTCGGCACGATGATCGAACTGCCGCGCGCGGCCCTGCGCGCTGCCGATATCGCTGCCCACGCGCAGTTCTTCAGCTTTGGCACCAACGACCTCACCCAGACGACGCTTGGCATCAGCCGCGATGACTCGGCGCGGTTCATGGGGCCTTATGTTGAAAAGGGCATTTACCCCAAGGACCCGGTCGTCTCCATCGATGAAGACGGTGTTGGCGAACTGGTGGCACTGGCCGCCGAACGTGGCCGCAGCGTCAAGCCTGACCTGAAACTGGGCATCTGCGGGGAACATGGCGGCGATCCGGCCTCCATCCTGTTCTGCGAAAACCTGGGGCTGGATTATGTCAGTTGCTCGCCCTACCGCGTGCCGATCGCACGGTTGGCGGCGGCGCAGGCGGCGCTGAAGAAGGGCTGATCAGCGCTTCCACATCCACCAGCCGGTGGCCAGCCCGACAGCAAAGCCGGCCAGCACCCACAGCCACATTTCGCCGAACAGCCAGATCATCGCGGGCTCCATGTCGCATCGGCAATGCCGGGGTGGCGTTTCACCTGCCCGATCACGGCGGCGCGCGTGGCGTCATCGGCCGTGCCGGACAGGCGGGCCACCCGCGCCACAAGCCCCGATGGCTGGCGAAAGCTGATGCTGCCATCCACCACGCCCTGCGCCTGCATGGCAGCCGCCGCCGCCTGGCCCAGTTCCGCCATCATCAACTGGCCCTGAAGCAGGGATGCGCCGCGGGCGAGCACCACAGTGGCGGCCAGGCCGGTGAGCAGTTTCAGGGCGGGATGCATCGCCCGTCACGCTACGCCGCAGCCCAAGGTGCTGGCAAGCGGCGCGAATCGGCTTTATCGATGCGCCCCATGAATGTCGTGCCCGAAACTGATCCGTGGATGCGCCGCCGCAGCCTGCCGGCGGGCGGTGAGCGCCTGTTCCTGCCGCTGCGCGATGGCTGGCCGGTGCGGCTGGAACATTGGCCGCGCCGCAAGGCAGAGCGCAGCCATATCCTGATGATCACCGGCCGCGCTGATTTCGTCGAGAAATATGCCGAGACAGTGCACGATCTGGTGGATGCCGGCTGGGGCGTCACCATTTTCGATTGGCGCGGGCAGGGCCTGTCACGGCGGGTGGGGAAAACGCCGATGCACGGGGCCTCTCCTGGTTTTGACGTCTGGCTGGATGATCTGGCCGAACTGGTGGCGTGGACGGCGGAGCGCGCCGGCGGCCCGGTGCTGGCGGCGGCCCATTCGATGGGCGGCCATCTGCTGCTGCGCCACCTGGCGGCCGGGCGTGGCGGCATCAGTCGTGCGGTTGTGCTGGCGCCGATGTTGGGGGTGGCCGCAGCGCCGCTGGGCCCTGGCCTTGCCCGCTGGCTGGCGGCGCGCATGGTGAAATGGCAGCGCGGCAGCGATTTCGTGCTGGGCGGCGGCCCCTATGAACCCGGTGTGGCCGGCAGCAAGCGCCAGTTGCTACTCACCAGCGATGCCGAACGCTATTCCGATGAAGGCTGGTGGATCGGCCAATATCCCTCGCTGGCGCTGGGCAGCGTGACCTGGGGCTGGCTGCACGATGCCTTTGCCAGCATCGATGCGCTGAACGCGCGCGGCGTGCCTGAGGCCATCGCGGTGCCCGTGCTGGCGCTGATTCCGGAGAGGGATGGCCTGGTGGACAGCAAGGCCACACGCCGCTTCGTCGCGCGTATCGCGGGCGGCGAAACGGTGGAATTTCCGCAAGCCGGCCACGAACTGCTGCGCGAAGCCGAACCGTTGCGCGGCGCAGTGCTGGCCCGCGCGCTGGCGTTCTTCGACGGGCAATGATGAGCTTGGATTTCGATATTGCCATCTTCGGCGCCGGCATTGCCGGGGCCAGCACGGCCTGGGCTTTGCTGGAAGCCGCACCACAACTGCGGGTCGTGCTGATCGAGATGGAGGAACGGCCGGGCTATCACACCACTGGCCGTTCGGCCGCCATCTTCATCGAAAGCTATGGTGGCCCTGCCGTCGTGCCGCTCAGCCGCGCCAGCCGGGCCTTTTTCGGCGCGCCGCCTGCCGGCTTTCCGCCGCTGCTGCACCACCGGCCCAGCCTGATCATCGAAGGCCCGCAGGATGCGGGCGGGCTGGAACGGGTGGCCGCCGAATATGATGAGGGCGGTGTGGCCTATCATTGGCTGGATGCCGCGGCGCTGGCGGCGTCGCCGGTCGGGCCGATGCTGAAACCGGAATGGCGCACTCGCGCCCTGATCGAGCCCGATTGCCACGATATCGATGTGGCAGCGCTGCATCAGGGTTTTCTGCGCGGTGTGGAAGGCGCGAAACCCACGCTGATCACCAATGCCGAAGTCACCGCGCTCGAGCGCAGCGCGGGCACATGGCGCATCACCACCCGCGCCGGCGCGTTCACGGCGCCGCTGCTGGTCAATGCTGCCGGGGCCTGGGCCGATGGCCTGGCGCAGCTGGCCGGGGCCGCGCCAAGGGGGCTGATGCCGCTGCGGCGGACGATGGCCGTGTTGCGCATCGATCCCTCGCCGCCGGCCGATCTGCCCACAGTGATGAGCAGCGACGGCAGTTTCTATTTCAAGCCGGATGGCGAACGGCTGTGGCTGTCGCCGCACGACGAGATTCCCGATGTGCCGCACGATGTCCGCCCCGACGAGATGGATCTGGCCGTGGTGATCGACCGGTTCGAACAGGCCAGCACAGTGGCTGTGAAGCGGCTTGAATCAAGCTGGGCGGGCCTTCGCACCTTCGCGCCCGATCGGCTGCCGGTTTATGGCTTTGATGGTGCCGTCGATGGCCTGTTCTGGTGTGCGGGGCAGGGCGGTTTCGGCATCCAGACGGCGCCGGCCGCCGGCCGCCTGTGTGCGGCCCTTTTGCTGGGCGGTACCGCGCCGCTTGATCCTGTGCCCTATGCGGCCGACCGGCCGGCCATAAGCAATCGCCCTTAACGAAATTTCGTCAGAAATTTACAATGATGTGCATGATTAGGGTGTATAACCCCGATCATAAGGTCGCACTTCCGTGGTCAACGAACCACATGAACGTTCCAATTGGGGGAACATATGACCAAGAATCTTTTCGCCTCGGCCGCGGTTGCCGCGCTGGCGATGGGCCTGGCGTTGCCGGCTTCCGCCAACACCCTGCGTTTCCAGATGAATCCGAACTTCGATACCGGCGGTCAGCGTCAGCTGTTCGTGTTCGGTCAGGCGGGTTCGACCGGCATCGTGTCAAACGGCGCGGGCTTTTCCAACAATTTCACCCTGGGTGAATCCGGCTTTGCCGTGATCGACATCCCGGTCGGCAACGAACTGGCCAACGCCACGATCGAGAACAAGGGCTTCAGCGTCAGCTCCGAATCGGCGCTGAGCGGCTATTATCTGTCGCGCCGGACTGCGTCGACCGACATGACCTATCTGATCGATGGTGACCGGCTGGGCACCGATCACATTGTCGCCACCTATCGCGCCAGCTTTGAAGACCAGATCTCGGTTCAGGCCTCCGTTGACAACACGCAGGTCACCATCCGGCCCAAGAGCGGCTCGGAAGTCCAGGTCACCCTGAATGCGGGGCAGACCTACATGTTCACGGCAAACGCCGAACTGTCGGGCAGCCGCGTGCTGTCGGACAAGCCGGTGGCCGTGTTCTCGGGCAACCGTTGCACCAACATTGGCGGCGTCGGTGCCTGCGATCACATCGTCGAACAGATTCCCAGCGTCGACAAATTGTCCAGCACCTATCTTCTCGCCCAGACTCCGCGCAATGATGCCGGCGGCAACGTGTATCGTGCCGTGGCCACGCAGGATGGTACCGAAGTGCGCGCCAATGGCACGCTGGTTGCCACCCTGAACAATGGCCAGTTTTATGAAGGCCGGGTGGTTGGCGGCATTGAACTGGTGGCGTCCAAGCCGATCCTGGTAGCGCAATATCTGATCGGCCAGAACGGCAACAACAACACCGATCCGGCCATGGTGATCGTGCCCGGTTCGGATCAGTGGTTGAAATCCTATGTGTTTGCAGCGCCTTCGGGCTCGGCGAATTTCCCCACCGATTTCGTGTCGATCGTCATCCGCACCACCGATCTCGGCTCGCTGCGCCTTGATGGCTCTGCGCCCGATACGACCAGCTTCCTGACGCTGGGCAGCACGGCATTCAGCTTTGGCAATATCGATGTGTCGCTGAAAACCGGTGCGTTCGCCATCTCGGCCGACAATCCGTTCCAGCTGCTGCTGTCGGGCTTTGACAGTTTCGACAGCTACTTCACCTATGGCGGCGCGGCCTTCTCGCCCGGCGCCTCGCCGCCGCCGCCGCCGGTTGATCCGCCCCCGCCACCCACCGGCGTGCGCGTGTACTGGGATGGCGCCGGCCCCAACGGCAACGGCATCGTGGAAGGCGGCAATGGCACCTGGACCACGGCCAGCACCAACTTCACCAACGAAGACGGGACGGACAGCGGCGTGAACAACCCGCAGCCATCCACCGTCATCTTCGGTGGCGTGGGCGGTCTGGTCACCGTTTCCAATGCGGTTGATCCGGTGACTGTCACCGGCATGACATTCAACGTGAACGGTTATGAAATCGCCGGCGATCAGGTCACCCTGTCGGGTGGCGTGGCCAACTTCACGGTCAATGGTGCCGATAACCTCGCCACCATTTCGGCCAAGCTCACCGGCAGCTCCACGCTGGCCAAACTTGGTGCCGGCACGCTCAATCTCACCAATGCCACCAATGATTTCGCTGGCGGCGTGCTGATTTCGGGCGGCGCCCTGCGCGGTGTGCTCGGCGCCTTCGGGGCTGGCACCATCACCAACAATGGCAGCCTGATCCTTGATGTGGGCGCAGCCGGAACACTGGCCAATGTCCTGGCCGGTACCGGCACCATCACCAAGAACGGCGCCGGCGTGCTCACCATCGGTGGAACCAACACGTTTGGCGGCGATTTCGCCGTCAACGGCGGCGGCTTGGCGGTAACCGGCGATCTGGGCGCAGCGCGGATCCTGCTGAATGCCGGCACCTTGTCCGGCACCGGCACCATCGGCGGCTTCGTGGCGGCCACCGGCACCACCGTGGCCCCCGGCCCGGTGATCGGTACCCTCACCAGCACCGGCAACGGCGTGTTCCAGACCGGTTCCACCTATGCGGTGGATGTGACCAGCACCGGCACTTCGGATCGCATTGCCATCACCGGCACGGTCAACGTCGCCGCCGGCACCACGCTGCGCGTCACCAAGACCGATACCCCGCGGTATGTGCTGGGCACCCGCTACACCGTGCTCACCACCACCGGCGGGCGCACCGGCAGCTTTGCCACGCTCACCGGTGATACCCGCGTGTCGCGCTTCATCAACGTCGTCCAGGAAACCGATGCCAACAACATCTACCTGGGCGTG
>NZ_JAUMBI010000088.1:0-52495 GCF_032115815.1 Sandarakinorhabdus sp. | reverse complement strand
CTGGCCAAAGCGGAAACCGGCTTCGAAGGTGTTGCTCTTTTCCGGCTTCAGCTGGTCGCGCAGCACGGCAAAGCCGGCCGCTGACGACGCGAAGGGCCCGGTGGTGGCCGCACCGACGAACCCGCGCTGATTTTCGGTAAAGCCGGCGAAGAATTCATTGTTGTCGTCGATCTTCCACAGGATGCCGACCTGCGGCAGGAACAGATCTTCCGACTTGATCTGGCCGAGCGCCAGCGGCCCAGGCACCGGGTTGAGGGCGTTGGCGGTCAGCGAGACGCTCTGGCCCTTGAAGCCCCAGCTGATCGACACATCGCTGCCGACTGCAAACGTGTCCTGCACCGAATACTGGAAGATGTGGGTGCGATAGCGGTTGTTCCACTGGGTGAAGAACGGGTTGCTCTGGTAGGTGAGCGCGCTGGTCGCCGGCACGGTGGCGCTGGTGCCCATCGTGTAGAAGCGGCGGGCCTGTTCGAAATCATTCTGCTCGTACCACGCCGTCAGCTTCACATTGTGGGTCGCGATATCGGCGCTGATGTCGCCGATGATGCCCCAGCGATCGACGGTATATTCGGTGGTGCGGAAGCTCAGCGGTACGCCGCCGGGGCTGGCGCGATAGGGCGTGATCCATGAACCCTGGCCCTTGTTGTTGTGATAATAGCCTTGGAGGCCGGCCTTGATCCCGGTGGTCAGCTCGCCTTCCAGGCGGGCGCCGGCCAGAAAGTCGCGGCGCAGACCGGCGGCATCATAATAGGCATCGTCCACGCTGCGGAACGGCGCCGGAAACACCGTGCCCAGCGTGTTGGGCGGCGGGGTCACGCCGGTATCGCCGCGGTTGGCGCCGATGCTGGCAATCTGGACAGCCAGTGGGAAATTGTTGGAGATATTGTCCCAGAACGGACCGAGGCGGCCGAGCATTTCCTTGCTGAAGTCGTGATAGTCATTCTCCTTGCGGTCGGAGAAGTTGACGAAGGCGGTGAAGCTGCCCTTGCCGCCGAGATCAAGCACGCCCTTGGCGTTCACCTGCGTCGAACGCTGGGTGCCAAAGCCCTTCCACTTTTCGGCATCGATGTGCGCCGCGCTGATATAGGCCTTGAAGCCGCCGATATCGCCGGTGTCGAGCGTGCCGAACAGGCGCAGCGTGTTGCTGTCACCATAAGTGGCGTTGGCGGCGATGCCGGCCTTGTCCTGCGGCGCGCGGCTGAAGAATTCGATGGTGCCGCCCAGGTTGGACACCGACGCCGTGCCGAGCGCGCCAGCGCCCTGCGACACGCGGGTGCGGCCGATATTGTCGGCGATGATGGCGCGGCTGATGTGAAGGCCGTTGGTGTTGCCATAGCTCATGTCGCCCAGCGGCACGCCATCCAGCGTGAAGCCGAGCTGGTTCTGGTTGAAGCCGCGCAGGGTGATGCGGGTCGACCATTCATAGACGCCGAACGGATCAGCCGACTGGAAATTGACGCCGGGCAGTTTCTGGATGGCCACAAAGGGGCTGCCGCCGGCCACGGTCAGCTTGATGTCGGCGCCGCTGATCTCGCTGACCTGACGCACTTCACCCTTGCCGTACACGACGATCTCGGCATCCTCGACCACGGCATCAGCACCGGCGGCCTCAGCAGTCTCGGCAGCGGCGGTGACAATTGCGGGCTGGGCGAACACCGGCGCGGCGAGAGCCGCGCTGGCGAGAAGGGCGAAACGGTGGAGCGAACGGCGCATGATCTGGGTTCCCCGGTTGATGAATGCCGGGCAGCCCGTGACAGGTGAATGTTGCGCTGCGATGCCAATGCGGTGACGGCATGATTGCAGTCAGGTGGCAAGTTGATGACGTGGCCCGAAGGCAACAGTGATTGTCAGTCGAACTTGCGGCCGCGCACCACTTCGACATCGCTGCTCATCAGCAGCAGATGATGGCTTTCCAGCAACGGCGCCAGCCGGTCAATGAAGGCGGCGGCATGATCCTGGCTGGTGATGGCCAGCAGCATCACCTTGGCCGTGGCGCCCGACAATTGATCATCACGCCATCGGCCATGCGCGCCTGCACCGCCCGCCGTGGGCAGCAGCGTGTAATGAATGATGCCGGCCTCGGCCGCCAACGCCACAATGGCGGGGATCAGCGGTTCATCGGCGAGCACCTCGATGCGGCGGCGGTGGATGGTTTCGGTCATGGGGCCAACAGTGCTGCGAGCCAGCCATAGAAGGCAATGCCCAGCGTGAGGTTGAACGGGAAGGTGACGGCCAGGCTCATGCCCAGATACAGGCCGGGATCGGCGGCCGGCAGGGCCAGGCGCATGACCGCCGGCACTGCGATATAGCTGGCGCTGCCGGCCAATATACCAAGCGCGGCGGCCGAGCCGGGATCGAGCCCCAGTGCTGTGCCCAGCACCACGCCAAGCGATCCGTTCGTTACCGGGAGTGCCAGCGCCAGCAAGACGGTGCGCAAGGTCAGTGCGCGCCGGTCCATCAGGCGGCGAGCAGCAATCAGGCCCATGTCGAGCAGGAAGATGCACAACATGCCGCGGAACGGCACGTCGAACACCGGGGCGACAGCTTTCAGCCCCTCCTTGCCGTCGATCAGGCCAATCAGGAAGCTGCCGAGCAGCAGGATCACAGATCCGTTGAGGAAGGTTTCGTGCAGCAGGCCGCCGCGCGGGGCGAGGCTGTCCTTGCCTGCCGTGCGCGCCAGCAGCAGCCCGCTGATGATCGCCGGGGTTTCCATCACCGCCAGCACGCCGACCATGAAGCCGGCCGGCGCCATTCCCGCCTGGCGCAGGATTTCGGAACCGGTGGCGAAGGTGACGACGCTGACAGAGCCATAATGCGCCGCCACCGCCGCCGCATTGGTGCGGTCCAATTGACCCAGGGTCCTGAGCAGCCAGAAGGCCGGCAGCGGCAACAGGAAGCTCAGGGCAAGGCCAGCACCGCCCGCCAGCACCATGTCGTGGGTGAAGCCCGATTCTGCCACCTCACCACCGCCGCGCAAGCCGATCGACATCATCAGGTAAAGCGAGATGCCCTTGGCCATCGCTTCCGGAATGGCGAGATCAGATCGCGCGAGGGCTGCCAGCGCGCCCAGCAGGAAGAACAGCACGACGGGCTGCAACAGGGCATCAACGGCCAAGGTGCGGTTCCCGGCGATTCAACATGAAGGCGCCGTAATCTTTGTTGCGCCGCTGGGCAAGAGAGACATTTGCCCCACGAAAAAGCCCGGCGGGGATACCGCCGGGCCATTCATATTCCGGTTTCGCAGGCGCCTCAGGCGGCCGCTTCAACCCGGTGTAGCGCGCACTGGCCCCAGATATCCGAAAGCGCCTTCACCAGCCGCTCGATATCGTCGTCGCTGTGCACCGGGCTGGGCGTGATGCGCAGGCGTTCGGTGCCAACCGGCACGGTGGGATAGTTGATCGGCTGCACATAAATGCCGTGATGTTCCATCAGCCAGTCGCTGATCATCTTGGCCTTCTTGGCATCACCCACCATCACCGGGATGATATGGCTGGGATTGTCGAGCTGCGGGATACCGGTGGCGCGCAGGGCGGCGCGCACCTTGGCGACGCGCTCCTGCTGGCGCTTGCGCTCGAACGGGCTTTCCTTGAGGTGCTTGACCGAGGCCAGCGCACCTGCGGCAATGGCCGGCGGCAGCGCCGTGGTGAAGATGAAGCCGGAGGCGAAGCTGCGCACGAAATCACACAGCGCCTTGGATGCCGCGATATAGCCGCCAACGACCCCGTAGGCCTTGGCCAGCGTGCCTTCGATCACGGTCAGCTCGTCCATCAGGCCTTCGCGTTCGGCAACACCGCCGCCGCGCGGGCCATACATGCCAACGGCATGGACTTCGTCGATGTAGGTCATCGCGCCATGCTTCTTGGCGACGTCGCAGATGTCCTTGATGGGGGCGATGTCGCCATCCATGGAATAGACGCTTTCAAACGCCACCAGCTTGGGAACTTCGGGGCCATACTGGCTCAGCAGCCGGTCCAGATCCTCGGCGTCGTTGTGCTTGAACACGTGGCACTTGGCGCGGCTGTGGCGGATGCCTTCGATCATCGAGGCGTGGTTCAGCGCGTCGGAGAAGACGACGCAGCCCGGAATCTTGGACGCCAGCGTGGAGAGCGCCGCCCAGTTCGAGACATAGCCCGAGGTGAACAGCAGCGCGTCTTCCTTGCCGTGCAGATCGGCCAGTTCCAGTTCGAGCTGGCGGTGCACGTGCATGGTGCCGGAGATGTTGCGGGTGCCGCCGGCGCCGGCGCCCGACCGGTCCAGCTCATCATGCATGGCGGCAAGCACGTCCGGGTGCTGACCCATGCCGAGATAATCGTTGGAACACCACACCGTCACATCCTGGGTGCGGCCATCGTCCAGATAGCGGGTGGCGTGCGGATAATCGCCCTGGTGCCGCTGCAATTCGGCAAACACGCGGTAATTGCCGCGTTCTTTCAAGCCGTCCAGCGCTGCCTGGAAGTGAGCTTCAAAGTCCATTCATCGTCTCCCGGCACCGTTCATTGCACGGCGTTTTGTCGCACCGCAAGCGGATTCGTGTCAGATTGGGCCGTCATTGTGACGGCTTCCTGACGGGTTTGTATCGCCCGCTGGCGGGCCTGCTCAGGCATTGCCCAGCGGAAAATTGCCGTGTCCTGCCACGGCACCACCAGGAATCCATGTTCCAGGAAGGCCAGCGCAACTAGGGCGAACGCGAGCGCATAGCCAGTGGCAAGACCGCCGCGGCTGCTCAGTGCCAGATCGGCCAGCCACGCCGCCAGCACGGCAATGCCCGACACCGAAAGAATGAAGACCCAACGCGGCGGTGCGATACGGAAATAGCTGGCCAGATAGCGCATGTGGTCGGGCATCATCTCGGTCGACAGATGGGGCACGCCGGCAAAGATATTGAACTTGGCCGAAAGGCGCATGACAAAAAGCAGCATGAAGGTGAGCGTCGCGGTCTGGTTCGGCTTGCCCCAAGTGGCGGCCGCCATCACCAGCAGACACACGAACATCGCCACTTCATGATAGATCAGCGTCGCGGCCGCCAGGCGGAAGCGCCGCCAGCCGCGTGCATCGGGCGGGCAGGGATTGCGGTTGGGCCCGGTGACAAAGCCCATCAGGAAGGACAATTCGTGCCAGCCCCACAGCACAAGGGCACAGGCAAAGGCCACATAGGCCGCCCAGGCGCTGGTCTCCTCCGCCGTGGCGATGATGCCGCCCATGGCAAAGCCCGACGCGACCGACGCCAGCGTGATGCTCACCGGCCAGGTGTGGCTGGGCAATTTGTCGAGCCACAGCACGAAGCCAGTGGCGACAAACCACAGCACGGTGGCAAACAGCAGAGGCAGTGCAAATTCGGTCACGACCCGCCCGCGCTTACCAGACCGGCGCCATGCGCACGTTCGGGGTGACCGCCATTTTGTCCACCGGATGGAGATAGAGGCGGGCGAAGGTCGCGGCCGCCTTCAGCGACAGGCCGACGCGCTTGATGCCGCCCATGATGCCGCCCTGCGCCACGGCAGCATCGATGGCGTCGCTGGTCTCGCGCATCGATTCCAAAAGGGCACGATAGGTCGGCGCATCGCTCTGCACGCCGATCGGGAACACCTGGCGGGTGATGTCGGTGGTGATGCGGAACACCTTGAAACCGAAGTCGGTCGGGTTGATGCCGAAGGCGTTGTACAGCGCCGGCCGCTTGTGATCGCGCACATACATGGTGGCATAGACCGCATTCAGGAAGAAGCGGATCCACAGCACGTTGAGGCCCGAGGTGAGCTTGGGGTCGGACCGCATCAGCAACGCAAACGCTTCGCCATGGCGATATTCATCGTTGCACCATTCCTGGAACCACTTGAAGATCGGGTGGAAACGCTTTTCGGGGTGCGCCTCGAGGTGCCGGTGGATGGTGATATAGCGGGCGTAGCCAATCTTTTCCGACAGATAGGTGGCGTAGAAGATGAACTTCGGCCGGAAATACGTGTATTTCTTGGTCTTGGTCAGGAAGCCCAGATCGATGCCGATGCCGGCGTCCTTCAAGCTGTCGTTGATGAAACCGGCGTGGCGGCTTTCATCGCGGGCCATCAGCTTGAACAGCGCCTTGGCATCCGGGTTCTTCATGCGCTTGGTGATCTCGGCATAGAGGATGCAGCCGGAGAATTCCGACGTCATCGACGAGACCAGGAAATCGATGAATTCCGGCTTCAGTTCCGGATCCATGGCAGCGATCACGCCATCGAATTCCGGCGTGCGCTTGAAATGCTTCTTGTTGGGATCGGCGTTCATCTCGTCGATCAGGCTGTCCCACTCGGCGCGCACACCCGACACGTCGATCTTGTCCATCGCGTCATAATCGGTGGTGTAGAAACGCGGGCTGAGCACGGTTTCCTGACGCGCGATTGCCAGCGCGTCTTCCTTGGTGATCTCCGCACCGGCCTTGATCGGGGTGACTGCGTTCATCACGGCTTCTCCGAGCTGAAGGTGATTTCGTAGAGTTCGGTCAATTCCAACTGGGCCTTCATCTTGGTCCACAGTCGGCCAAAGGGGGTGGCTTTCCACACCGTCACGGGTCGGCGCAGGGTGAGGCGTTCACCAAAAGGCAATTTCACCGCGGCACCATGCACCTTCACCTGATCACCCGGGCCCAGTTCGATACCGCCATCCAGTTCAACATGCGCATGCAGATTGTCGAACGTGTGCTCGATCTCGATCGTGCACTGGGTATCAAGACGATCGCGGGTGAAGAGGCCCATCAGGCACCCCCCGCCAGAAATGGCATCGACGATTGGGCCGGGGCTGCTGGTGTGATCGGCTGATCCGGCACACCGCTGCCGCCCGGCTGATACGGCACCAGCAACTGCGCGAAGGCTGCGCGGTTGGTGCTGCCGAAACTGCCCAGTTCAAGGATGCGCCCAGTGGACGTGTCGGTCAGCGTGAGGGCGCCATCGGCCCATTGCGCTACTGTCACCGATCCGGCGCGATCAACCTGCTTCAGGCGGCGTTCGCGCATCAGGCCGCGCATGACGCCGCGGATGAAACCGGTGTTGCTCCCCGGCGGGAAGATGAACACCAACTTGCCGGCCGCCACATCGGTGACCAGCAACGCGCCATCAGCGCGGTCTTCGAAACGGAATTCGCGGGTGACCTGCACCGCCACTTGCCGCCGTTCCCGCGATTGCGGGGCGGTTTCCGGCGCCGGCAGCACACCCAGCCGGATGCTGCCCACTGTCACGATCGACACGGCAATCAAGGCGCCGGCGGCATAGAGCGCCGACTTGGGGAAGCGTTCGTTGGTGAATTCACCACTCATGCCGCCGCCCCTACCATGGCCGGGGCCGGATCAGCATCCGTGTTTGCCGCAGCGCGGGCCGGATCGGCCTTGGCCAGCGCTTCGGCCAACTGCGGCACGAAGTTTTCCGGGACGGAGCGCAACATCGGCTGCGGCGAACCGAATTTCCACGGCCGCACGTGCGGCCACATCTGCAGATAGGCCAGCGGGAAACGCACCGTGGGCGTGAGCGACACATCCACCATGCCGGCGCCGGCCGGCTTGACATCGGCCTTGCCCACCAGTGACAGCGGTACGTTCACGCATTTCGGCAGCGCCACGCCGAAACGCAGCACGACGCGCTTGTTGGTGAGCGTGTAGATGGTGGATTTGGCCTGCGCCCGCGCCAGCACGGCCAGCACAGCGAGACCCAGCAACGCCACGGCCAGCGTGGTGAGCGCTCCCACCACGCCAGTGCCGCCGGACACGAAGGCAAAGCCGGCAACGATTAGGAACCAAACGGTGACGAGGCGCGTGTGAAAGACACCTCGCGCCACGCCGCGCCAATCGGGCGTGCCCTGCCAGAGGATCGTCTCCCCCGGCGGCAGCCGGCCGGGCAGCCCCGGGATCGGCTCGTTTTCATATTCCATCGACACGAAAAAACGCTCCGTCATTCTGTTCCAGTGCCGGCCCAGACCCCTTCGGCCGGGAACCGGATCAGATCAGCGGTTCGGCCCGATCAGGGGTCGCCCACAGATAACCAGCGCCATAATAGGCCTGGATCTTCTCTTCCTCGAGCAAGGTGACCTGATCGGCCGACTTGGTGCGCGGCACACCGGCGATCTGCGCGCCGGTGATGGCATCGGTCACGACACCACCGCGCGACACGCGGACCATGGTGATCGGCATCAGCACAGTGCCGGCGCCGCCAGCCAGATCCACTTCCAGATAGCGCAGGCAGGATTCGGCGCGGTCCATCCACAGTTCCTTGACCGTGCCAGCCTTGCCCGAATCGAGACCATAAACCGGCAGGCCACGCGGATCGACATCGTTGGCATGCACGTCGACCGGGTGCGTGATCATGCGCAACGGCACGATGCGCGGTTCGCCATGCATGTCGAGATCGGGGCGATCAGCGCGCTGGGCGATCGACGCCGGGCCGAGGCCGGAGGTGAGCTTGTCACCAGTCACGTCGAGCGGCTCACCCGGCCAAGCGCGCGGCAGCACGTTGGCCGGCAGTTCATCACGATCGTTGGCGGTCGGGGTCGTCACCTGGCCCAGGCCGTGCGGCAGCTTGAACGTTTTCGGCGGCTTGAAGAACAGCGAATCCGTGTCGGTGCCGCCATGGCCAGCACCGGTCAGATCATCCTCCACCGGATAACCTTCGCGGCGATCTTCGCCACGCAGATACCAGACGAGCCCTAAGAAAAACAGGAAGAAGGCGAAAAAGGTAAGCTCGGCGATATCCAAGCCACCAACCAGATGCACATTCGTCATGCGAGGCGTCTCCCCTCAAAGATGCTGTTCGCCACAATATGCCCAATCTGCAGCGAACTAGCGCGAAACAACGATACCGAACCCCGCCGCGCCTGCGGGTTGGCAAATGACTCCCGAAGGAGCGTCATAGCATGCCGGCCACCGCCGTGGGTAGAGCAGAAGCTAACAGCAATGCAATGCTTTGCTGTCGTCCAAGCGGGAGATTCCCCCCTGCTCTTTCCCCGGCTGGTCATCCCAGCAGCACCTCCTGGGCGTGGCTGGTGTAGAAACCCCGGCTGATGCGCTGATCGCGGCCAAGCTTTGCTTGCGGCACACTGCGCGAAAGCCGGGCTTTCAACAGATCATGGGCCACCGGAATGATGCTGGGCGAACGGTCGCTCTTGGGAAAGAACTGGCCGATAGCGCGCGCCGTGCGCAGCAGCGGCGTGCCGGGCGCGAAGGTGAAGACCAGCGAATGACGGGCGCGTTCGGCCAGCTTTGCCGTGGCTGCCGCGATCTGGTCGCTTTCATAATGGATCAGCACGTCCATCGAGACGATGTGATCGAAATTGCCAAAGCTCGCATCCAGCATGTCGCCGGCGTGGAGCGAGACCTTGGCCCTGACGTCGTCGGGCAGCCGTTCCTTGCCGATTTCGATCAGCTGCGGCGACACATCGATGCCCACCACGTCGGCGCCGCGGCGGGCGGCTTCGATGGCCAGCATGCCGGTGCCGCAGCCGGCATCGAGGATGCGGCGACCACTCAGATCCTGCGGCAGCCAGCTGAGCAGCGTGTCGCGCATTTCCTGCCGGCCCGCTCGCACCGTGGCGCGGATCTTCGACACCGGCGCATCGCTGGTCATCGCCGCCCAGGCATCCAGCGCCGTGCGGTCGAAATAGGTTTCCAGCTTGGAGCGCTTGGCGTCCCAGCCGGCCGCCTGCTTGGGCGTGTGGGCGTTCATTCAAACCCCAGGAAGTCAAAGATCTCGCGATCCTTCATCGGCACCGCCTTGCAGGGTTCAACTCCGGCCCACAGCAGCGCGGCAAGGCGCTTGTACTCATTCTGCGCCGCGATGATTTCCGGCGTGTCTTCCATTTCGAAGATGGTGCACTTCTTCAGGCGGCTACGACGGATGGCGTCGAGATCGGGGAACTGGGCCAACCGGTCGATGCCGGTGGCGGCGCTGAACCGGTCAATCTCGTCGGTATTGGCCGAACGGTTGGCGATGCAGCCAGCGAGGCGCACTTCATAATTCTTCGATTTGGCCTGGATGGCGGCCATGATCCGGTTCATCGCGAAGATGCTGTCGAAATCATTGGCGGTCACCACGATGGCGCGTTCGGCATGCTGCAAGGGCGCCGCAAAACCGCCGCACACCACGTCGCCCAGCACGTCGAAGATCACCACATCGGTGTCTTCCAGCAGATGATGCTGCTTGAGCAATTTCACCGTCTGGCCAACGACATAGCCGCCGCAGCCAGTGCCGGCCGGCGGCCCGCCGGCTTCGACGCACATCACGCCGTTGAAGCCTTCGAACATATAGTCCTCGGGGCGCAGCTCCTCGTGGTGGAACTCATGCTGCTCCAGCACGTCGATCACGGTCGGCATCAGTTTCTTGGTCAGCGTGAAGGTGCTGTCGTGCTTGGGATCGCAGCCGATCTGCAGCACGCGCTGGCCGAGCAGCGAGAAGGCCGCCGACAGGTTGGACGAGGTGGTGGACTTGCCGATGCCGCCCTTGCCATAGACCGCGAACACCTTGGCGCCCTCGATCTTCTGGCTCGGATCCAGCGCGACCTGCACGCTGCCTTCGCCGTCGCCGGGGCCCAGTTTGCGGGTCTTGTCGATGATGAGCGTCATTGCGCTTCTCCTTACGCCGCCAGGGAACCGGCGGGGGCTACGCCTTCAAGTTGATCTTCAATCGCGTCGGTCGCGGCTTGCAGGGCCGCCATTGTCTCGGCATCGGGCTGCCAGAAATTGCGGTCCGCCGCTTCGATCAGGCGGTTGGCAATCTTGGCAGCCGCGCGCGGGTTCATTTCGGCAATGCGCTGGCGCATGGTTTCATCGAGCACATAGGTTTCGCTGATGCGCTGATAGACCCAGGAATCGACCTGACCGGTGGTCGCCGACCAACCGGTGGTGGTGGTCACCGCCGCTTCGACCTGGCGCACGCCTTCATAGCCGTACTTCAGCTGCGCTTCGATCCACACCGGGTTGAGCGTGCGCGTGCGGGTTTCCAGCGCCACCTGTTCCTGCAGGCTGCGCACCTTGCCGCTGCCTTGCGTCTGGTCACCGATATAGACCGGTGCGGACTCGCCGCCCCTGGCGCGGGTGACGGCGCGACTGATGCCGCCCAGCGTGTCGACGTACTGGTCGATCGTGGTGATGCCGAGTTCGACGCTTTCCAGGTTCTGATAGGCGCAATCGACCGTCTTCAGTGCGCTGGCGAGCAGGCCGGGCTGGCGCTTGGGCTTGCCGTCGACGCCATAGGCATAGCCCTTCTGCTTTTCGTAGGTGTCCGCCAGTTCGTTGGGATCCGTCCAGCCGCCGCTGTCGATCAGCAGGTTGACGTTGGCGCCATAGCTGCCTTCGGCGTTGGAATAGACGCGCAAACTGGCGGTGGCCATGTCGCAGCCATGCTCTTCCAGATAGGTCAGGCTGTGCTTGCGGATGAAGTTCATCTCCAGCGGTTCATCGGCTTCAGACGCGAGCAGCGCGGCTTCGGCCAGCATCTTGGTCTGCAGCGGTAACAGATCGCGGAACACGCCTGACAGAGTCACAAGCACGTCGACGCGCGGGCGGCCCAATTGCTCAAGCGGGATCAGCTCGGCACCGGCGAGGCGGTTGTAGCTGTCGAACCGCGGCTTGGCGCCCATCAGCGCCATGGCCTGAGCCACCTGCGCGCCTTCGCTCTTCAGATTGTCCGTGCCCCACAGCACCATGGCGACGGTTTCCGGCAGCTTGCCGGCGTCTTCCAGGGCGCGATCAAGGATGCGCTGGGCCTGGGCCGTGCCATCCTTGCAGGCATAGGCCGACGGCAGGCGGAACGGATCGAAACCGTGGATGTTGCGGCCCGTCGGCAGGATTTCCGGATCTCGCAAGATGTCGCCACCAGCGACCGGCGGCACATAGCGGCCGTCGAGCGCGCGGATCAGGCCGTTCATCTCGTGATTGACCGACAGGGCGGCGTTGAGATTGGCCATCTCGCGCAGCACCGGCGTGTTGGGCACGATGCGGCCGTGAATGAGAAGTTCGATGGTGTCGCGATCGATGATCTCACCGCGCGCCTGGGCGCTGGCCGACAGCATGTCGATGCGGGCTTCCTCGCTTTCGGCATCACCGAACACGTGCAGGCCCTGCGGGATCAGTTCCTGCTCGATCTCATACAGCTTGGCGGCGAGCTTGGAGACATCGCTGCCATCAAGGTCCATTGCCTCGGCCTGCTCGCGGATGATCTCTTCCAACCCCGGCAGTTCCGGGCTGCCCGGCTCGGTCGAACGCCAGCGGTCAACACTGGCCTTGATGTCGGAAAGCCCCTTGTAGAGTCCCGAGTTGGTCAGTGCCGGGGTGAGGTACGACACCAAAGTGGCGCCCGAACGCCGCTTGGCCAGCACGCCTTCGGATGGGTTGTTGGCGGCATAGAGATAGATGTTGGGCAGATCCTGGATGATGCGTTCCGGCCAGCAGCTCATGGTCATGCCGGTCTGCTTGCCGGGCATGAACTCCAGGCTGCCGTGCGTGCCCCAATGGATCACGGTGTGGGCGCCGAAATCATTCCGGATCCAGCGATAGAAGGCCATGAAAGCGTGGGTCGGCGCGAAACGACCATCAAACAGCAGGCGCATCGGATCGGATTCGTAACCGTTGGCCGGCTGGATGCCGACGAACATGTTTCCGAACTGCGCACCGGTGATCAGCACATTCTTGCCGTCAGACTGGAACTTGCCCGGCGCCGGGCCCCATTCCTGCTCGATCTCAGCCAGGTAAGGCTCGGTCGCGACGATGCGATCGGCGGGCACGAAGGCGTGCACATTGGCTTCCTGGCCATATTGCATGGCGTTGCCTTCGATCACCCGGCGGCGCACTTCGTCCGAATTCTCCGGCACTTCCACGTCATAGCCTTCGGCCTTCAGCCGGATCAGCGTACGGTGCAGCGAATCGAACACCGCAAGGAATTGCGCCGTGCCGGCCGCGCCACCGTTGGGCGGGAAGTTGAACAGCACGACCGCCAGCTTACGGTCCTTGTTGGCGGCTTGGCGCAATTGCACCAGCTTCAGCATCTTGTCGGCCATCGCCTCGGCGCGTTCCGGGCACGACTGCATGGCGCGCACGCCATCGGATGCCGCCCACGTACAGGCGCGCGAACAGCCGGTGCAGGCTTCGCCGCCGGCATCGCTGCGGCCACCGAACACCATCGGCTGGGTGCCGCCATCCAGTTCGGGAATGGCGATCATGATCGTCGATTCCAGCGGCAGCAGGCCCTGGCGGTTGGCGCCCCATTGCTGCAGCGTCTGGAATTCCACCGGATGGGCGGAGATATAGGGCCGGTCCAACTTGGTGAGGATCTCCTCGGCTGCCTTGGCGTCGCTGTACGCCGGGCCGCCGACAAGGGAGAAGCCGGTCAGGTTGATGACGGCATCAACCGTCGCCTTGCCGTCCTTCATCATCAGCGTTTCAATCGCCGGGCGCTGGTCCAGACCACCCGCAAACGCCGGAATGACGTTCAGGCCACGGCTCTGCAGCGCGCGGATGACGCCGTCATAATGATTGCTGTCCTTGCCGAGCACGTACGACCGCAGCATCAGCACGCCAACGGTACCAACCGCATCCTTATTCCACGGCAGATCGGTCAGCTTCTCCGACATGCGCTGCGGCAGATCGGGGTGATAAACGCCGACTTCCGGATATTCCTGCGGCGCTTCCACCTTGGCCTTGCCGCGCAGGCCCTTGCGCGGGCCATCGGCATAGCGATCGACCAGCGCCTGGATCATCTGGAAGGCGTTGTCGTCGCTGCCAGCCAGCCAATATTGCAGGGTAAGAAAATAGGCGCGCACATCCTGCGCGGTGCCGGGCACGAACTTAAGCAGCTTGGGCAGGCGGCGTAGCACGGCAAGCTGGGCAGCGCCGCTGTTCGGTGCCCCTTCCTTGGAGGAGCCGCGCAGCTTCTTCAGCCAGCCCAGCGGGCCTTTTGGTGGCGCATCCATGCGATAATCGCCCATCCGCGTCATCTTCACGACGTCGGACTGGCTCATCAGGCACACCATCGCGTCGCACTCTTCACGACGCGCAGTGAGCGCATCCTTGATCATGCGGATCTGCTCATCAAGGAACAGCATGGTGACGATGACGATATCAGCACGCGCGATGTCGGCGCGGGTGGCATCCAACTTGCCGTCCTTGTCCCAATCTGCGGCGGCATGGAAACCGATGGAGACCGGCAGGCCCATTTTCTGGAAGCGCACGCGCGCCCGATCAACCGCCCCCGACAGATGATTGTCGAGCGTGACGATCACGACATGGCAATGATCCGGCCGATCCTGTTTCGATGGCGGGGTATCAGCGCGCATAATGGGATTTTGCCTCGTACAGCGTATCGCGGGTGATAGTGGTCACGCCATGCTCAGCAGCATAGCGTTCAGTGTTGCGGCGGGCTTTGCCGCGCACAAAGAACGGGATTTTTCCCAATTCCGCAAGCGCTTCCGCCGTCCAGCCGCCTTCATCAGCCGGCGCCGGTGCTGGCTCTGCAATGGTGGCGACTTCGCCCTCTGCCTGTTCGGCAGCCGGCGCAGCATGGGCGGCCGGTGCTGACGCATGGCCAAGGTGGCTGGGCCCGGCCGCATCGGAGAATTCGAAATCCTCGCGGAACATGGTGAGCAGATGCTCCTCCAGGCCCATCACCAGCGGGTGGACCCAGGTATCGAACAACACGTTGGCGCCTTCAAAACCCATCTGCGGGCTGTGTCGGGCGGGGAAATCCTGAACGTGGACGGGCGCCGAAATCACCGCACAGGGCAGCCGCAGGCGCTTGGCGATGTGGCGCTCCATCTGGGTGCCGAGCACCAGTTCCGGCGCGGCCGCTTCAATAGCCTCTTCCACCGCCAGATAATCATCGCTGATCAGCGGTTCGACACCATATTTTTCGGCGGCGGCGCGCACTTCGCGGGCAAATTCACGGTTGTAGCAGCCGAGGCCGACGACCTTGAAACCCAGTTCTTCGCTGGCCACGCGGGCGGCGGCGACGGCATGGGTGCCATCGCCAAAGATGAAGACCCGCTTGCCGGTGAGATAGGTCGAATCGATCGAGCGCGACCACCAGCCCATGCGTCCCTGATCAAGATCAGCCGGCACGGGCAAGCCGGCAACGGTGCAGACCTCGGCAACGAACTCGCGCGTTGCGTTGAGTCCAATCGGCACGGTCTTCACCGTCTTCTGACGGAAGGTGCGTTCAAGCCAGCTGCACGCCTGCGCGGCGATTTCGGGATAGAGGCAGATGTTGAAGTCCGCCTCGCCAATGCGCACGATATCGGCCGGGCTGGAGCCCATCGGCGCCACCATATTCACATCAATGCCGAGGTCGGCCAGCAGCCGGGTGATTTCGACGACATCATCGCGATGGCGGAAACCCAGCGCAGTGGGTCCCAGCAGGTTGGCGCGGGGGCGGCGCGGGCCGTTTTCACCAACGGCCGGCAGCGGCTTGCGCTCCTTGTCCGCCAGGGTGCGCACGATCTGATAGAAGGTTTCGGACGCGCCCCAGTTTTCCTTGCGGCTGTAGCTGGGCAGTTCGAGCGGGATGACCGGGCATTCCAGCCCCATCGTCAGCGACAGGCCGTGCGGATCATCCTGGATCAGTTCGGCGGTGCAACTCGAACCGACGATCATCGCCTGCGGCTTGAAGCGATCGTAAGCGTCGCGCGCGGCAGTCTTGAACAGTTCGGCCGTATCCTTGCCCAGATCGCGGGCCTGGAAGGTGGTGTAGGTGACGGGCGGGCGATGATCCCGCCGCTCGATCATGGTGAACAGCAGATCGGCATAGGTGTCGCCCTGCGGCGCGTGCAGCACATAATGCAGATCGCGCATGCCGGTGGCCACGCGCATTGCCCCCACGTGGGGCGGGCCTTCATATGTCCAGACCGTCAATTGCATCGGTCAGACCCTCAACAGATCACGGCGATGGAGCGGCCGCGAGAACAGTTCGGCGAGATCGCCAGCCTGTTCGTAACCGTGAATCGGCGAGAAGACGAGTTCGATCGCCCACTTGGTCGAAAGGCCTTCCTTTTCCAGCGGATTGGCGAGGCCGAGGCCACACACCGTCAGATCAGGCCGGGCGGCGCGCACGCGGTCCAGTTGCTTGTCCACATCCTGGCCTTCGGAAATCATCGTGCCCGGCGGCAGCGCAGCGAGTTCGTCGATCAGATGGCCCTTGTGCAGATAGGGCGTGCCGACCTCGACCAGTTCCATGCCGAGTTCGCCGGCCAGGAAGCGCGCCAGCGGCACTTCCAGCTGGCTATCGGGCATGAAGAAGATGCGCTTGCCGGCCAGCTTCTCGCGATAGAGCGCCAGCCCCTTGCGGGCACGTTCGCGCGGACCGGCGATCACCTGTTCAAAGCGGGCTTCCGACACGCCGAATGCCTGCGCTGCCGCATGCAGCCAGGCGGTGGTGCCTTCGGCGCCGAACGGGAACAGCGCCGGCAGATGCTCCGCCCCACGCTTGTCGAGAGCGGTACCGGTTTCGGCCAGGAACGGCTGGGCCAGCAGATATTTGGTGTTGGGGCCCACGCCCGGCATCTGCCCGGCCTTGCGCGCTGGCAGCGACACCACCTTGCTGATGCCAAGATCGCCAAGCAGGCGGGTGAGCTGATCTTCCACGATGTCGGGCAGGCTGCCGACGATCATCAACTGCTTTTCATCGCTGAACGCCAGATCGGGCACCAGCGCCGACAGGCAGGCGTCTTCGCCTTGCGTGAAGGTCGTTTCGATCCCGCTGCCCGAATAGTTGAGCACGCGCACATTGGGCGAAAAGCGGCCGTTCAGTCGCTGCGCGGCGCGTGACAGGTCAAGCTTGATCACTTCCGACGGGCAGGAGCCGACGAGGAACAACAGTTTGATATCGGGCCGGCGCGCCAGCAGGCGGTTGACCACTCGGTCCAGTTCCTCATTGGCATCAGCCAGGCCGGCGAGGTCTTTCTCCTCGATGATGGCCGTGCCGAAGCGCGGCTCGGCAAACACCATCACGCCGGCTGCCGATTGCAGCAGGTGCGCGCAGGTGCGGCTGCCGATGACGAGGAAGAACGCATCCTGGATCTTGCGGTGCAGCCAGATGATGCCGGTCAGCCCGCAGAACACCTCGCGCTGGCCGCGTTCGCGCAAAATGCCATCGACGCCTACTGGCGGCGCATCACAGCCTGAGGCGGGACCGGCGCTGCTCATGCTGCCTGTGCCACCAAAGTTTCAACCATCTCCGCATCCGATTCGGTTGTCGCAGCCGGTTGTGCCGCAGGCGCCGACAGCCTTGCCTGGCGCAATTTCCACACGAACTGCCCGGCGTTGATCACATAGGCGACATAGGCCGCCAATGCGGTTGCAAACAGCACGCCTTCATCGGCGATGCCAGTAAACAGGCCGAACAGATAGAGGCTATGCAGCACGATCACCAGCATCGAGAACACGTCTTCCCAGAAGAAGCTGTCGTGGAAAAGATACTGGCCGAACACGACCTTCTCCCAGATCGCGCCAGTGATCATGATGGTGTAAAGTGCGATCGTCTTGACCACGACCGACCAGACCGCCCATTCGTAGTTGCGGCCGGTGTTGAGATAGTCCAGCACGAGATACAGGCTGACGCCAAAGATCAGGAACTGCACCGGGGCCAACAGGCCCTGCACCAGCGTCCATTTCGAACTGTCGCGCCGCACCCGCTCTTCCGGCGTGTAGAGCGGGCGCGATGACCCATCTGACGTTTCTGCGACCAAGCCCGCGATCCCCAAAAATCTAGGTAAAAACCCTAACATCCGGCCTCTTCAAGTCAACCCGCGACAGGGGCAACGGCGGAGGAACTCTGCGAGCCCAGCGTAGCAATCGGCCTTGCCAATCAACGGCTCAGCCAAAACCGGGTCGGCCGCAGGCGCAGCGTTCAGGTTCGCGGCATGGCCGCACCAGTGCAAAACCGGCGACGAAGGCCGCGGCCAGGCAACGGCGCGGCCCATCGCCTTGGCCTGGCCTGTGGCAGGGTGTCGCAATCGGATGGCCGATGCAGCCCGGTAATGCGGTAGAAGCTGGCTGGACAGGGCATCGGGCGGGCGGGCCGGCGTTGACGCCCTTCATGGGTCACGACTAGTTTGCACAACATGGAACATGTCCCCCCACCCGTGGCCGCCCAGCCATTGCCGCCGCGCGCCGTGCTGCGGCCACGCGATGTGCTAGAGCTGTTGAAGCCGGTCACCTGGTTCCCGCCAATGTGGGCCTTCATGTGCGGGGTGGTCTCGTCTGGCGTGCCGATGGCGGATCGCTGGGGGCTGCTGATCGCCGGCATGATGCTGGCCGGCCCGTTGGTGTGCGGCAACAGCCAGGCCATCAACGACTGGTTCGATCGCCATGTCGACGCCATCAACGAACCGCAACGCCCGATCCCGTCGGGCCGCATTCCAGGCCGCTGGGGGCTGGCGATCGCCTGCATCGGCTCGATCATCAGCCTTGCCGTCGGCTTTGCGCTGGGGCCGGTGGTCGGTTTTGCCACCATCGTTGGCGTTGCCATGGCCTGGGCCTATTCGGCGCCGCCGCTGCGCTTCAAGGCCGATGGCTGGATGGGCCCGCTGGTGTGTGCGGCGGCCTATGAAGGGGTGAGCTGGTTCACCGGCGCTGCGGTAATGGCTGGCGGCATGCCCGATACGCGCATCATCTGGGTGCTGTGCATGTATGCGCTGGGCGCGCACGGCATCATGGTTCTCAACGATTTCAAGGCGGTGAAGGGTGATGCCCAGTCCGGGGTCAACTCGCTGCCGGTGCAGCTGGGCGAACGCAATGCCGCCGAAATCGCCTGCTGGACGATGGCGCTGCCGCAGGTGGTGGTGATCATCCTGCTGGCCCGTTGGGGCTTGCACTGGCCCTCGGCGATGGTCGCGTTTTCGTTGGCCATGCAGGTGGTGCTGATGCAGCGCGTGCTGGCCGCGCCGGCGGCCAATGCGCCCTTCTACAACGCCACCGGCACCACGCTGTATGTGCTGGGCATGCTCACGAGCGCCTTCGGTCTGTCGGTGATCGTGTGACCACGCAGGCTCCACTCAGCTGGCCCGGCATTGCCCGCCTGGGCCTGGTGCAGAGCGCACTTGGCGCCATCGTCATGCTGGCATCGTCGCTGCTCAACCGCATCATGGTGGTGGAATACAGCATGGCTGCCGCGCTGCCGGCCGGGCTGGTCGCCTTTCATTACGGCGTCCAGCTTTCCCGCCCGAAATGGGGCCATGGCAGTGACGCCGGCTGGCGCCGCACGCCGTGGATCATCGGCGGCATGGCCGTGCTGGGCGGCGGCGGCATCCTCGCCACCTTTGCGACGACGCAATTGGCCGGGCCGTTCTGGCCGGTGTTCGCTGCGCTTGTGCTGGCCTATGCCATGATCGGTATTGGCGTCGGCGCGGCCGGCACGTCGCTGCTGGCCTTGCTGGCCACCCGTACCGCCGAAGCGCGCCGGCCCGCCGCGGCCAGCCTGACCTGGATCATGATGATCGTCGGCATCGTCATTTCGGCCGGTACGGCGGGCGCACTGCTCGATCCCTTCTCGCCGGCGCGCCTGCTGCAGGTCGCCGCCGGCGTCGTCGCCGTTGCCTTCTGCGTCGCCTGCCTCGCCGTATGGGGAGTCGAAGGTGCGCCGCAAGCGGAGGAAAAGCGCGAAGCCGCCCCCTTTGGCGAGGCGCTGCGCGGCATCTGGGGTGACCCGCTTACCCGGCTGTTCAGCATCTTTGTCTTCTTCTCGATGCTGGCCTATTCGATGCAGGATCTTATCCTGGAGCCGTTCGCCGGCCTCGTCTTCGGCATGACGCCCGGCCAATCCACCAGCCTGTCGGGCGTGCAGCACCAAGGCGTTCTGGCCGGCATGATCCTGGTGGGCGTGGGCGGCCATGCCTTTGGTGGACGCGCCGGCATGAAGCTGAAGCGCTGGATTGTCGCCGGCTGTTTCGCCTCGGCGCTGGCGCTGGCGGCGCTGGCCATGGCGGCAGGCGCCGGGCCGGGCTGGCCGCTGTCGATCAATGTGGCCGTCCTGGGTTTTGCCAACGGCATGTTCGCAGTGGCCGCCATCGGATCGATGCTGGAACTGGCCGGCCGCGGTGGCCCGGGCCACGAGGGCATCCGCATGGGCCTGTGGGGCGCATCGCAAGCAGCAGCCTTCGGTATCGGTGGATTTGCCGGTGCCTTTGCTGTTGATCGCCTGCGCGCCGCCCTGCACACGGATGGCGCGGCCTTCGAATTGGTGTTTGCTGCTGAAGCCGTGCTGTTTCTGCTGGCGGCAATCATCGCTTTCCGGTTGAATGACCGGATGGGAAGCAACCTGGCGGGCAGGCCGAATTTGGAAGAGGCGGTAGCATGACCGAGATGTTCGACTTTGTGGTGGTTGGCGGCGGCCCATCGGGCGCAACGGCGGCCAATGATCTGGCCCTGGCCGGGCACAAGGTGATGCTGCTGGATCGCATGGGCCGCATCAAGCCTTGTGGCGGCGCGGTGCCGCCGCGGCTGTTGAAAGACTTTGACGTGCCGATCGAGCAGTTGTGCACCACCGCCAACAGCGCCCGCATGATCAGCCCCGCCGGCCGGGAAGTGGACATGCCGGTGGGCGAAGGCGGCTGGGTCGGCATGGTCGATCGCGACGTGTTCGATGAATGGCTACGCGCCCGCGCCGCCAAGAATGGCGCCGATCGCCGCGATGGCACCTTCGAAGGGCTGGAGCGTGAACCCGATGGCACCGCCGTCGTGATGTATCGCCCCAAGGGCGCTTCGCGGGGTTCCGAGCCGGTGCGGGTGATGACGAAAATGCTGATCGGCTGCGATGGCTGCAATTCGGCCGTGGCCCGCGCGGCCCTGCCCGATGAGAAACTGCCCTTCGTCGCCGCCTACCACGAAGTGGTGGACAGCCCGCCCGAAGGCTTCAAGGGCTTTGCCGGCGACCGCTGCGACGTCTTCTACCAAGGTAAGCACAGCCCGGATTTCTATGCCTGGGTGTTCCCGCATGGTTCCAAGACCAGCATCGGCACCGGCAGCGCCGTGCAGGGCTTTGAATTGCGCAAGGCCGTCGGCAAGCTGCGCGAAGAACTGGGCATGACCGAGGAGACCTGCAAGACGGTGCGGGTGGAAGGTGCTCCCATCCCGCTGCGCCCGCGCAAGAAGTGGGACAATGGCAAGGATGTCGTGGTGGCGGGTGACGCCGCCGGCTGCGTGGCGCCGGCCAGCGGCGAAGGCATTTTCTATGCGATGACTGCTGGCCGCGAAGCTGCCAAGGCCGCCGCCGAAGCGCTGGCCAGCGGTGATCCGGCCAAGCTGGGCCTGGCCCGCAAGCGTTTCCTGAAGGCGCACGGCACCGTGTTCCGCGTGCTCGGCATCATGCAGTGGTGGTGGTATCGCAGCGACACGATGCGCGAGAAGTTCGTGAAGCTGTGCATGGACAAGGACATCCAGCAGCTGACCTGGGAAGCCTATATGAACAAGGAACTGGCGCGCAAGAAGCCGCTAGCCCATCTGAAAATCTTCCTGAAGGACAGCGTGCAGCTGATCACCGGCATCCTGTCCGGTGGCGGCGTGCGCGAGGGTGACAGCGCCGGCAAACGGGCGCAGGTCTGACCGGCCGGAACGCCAGGCGCGGCGCGGGAAGGGCGGGAGCGATGTCGCGATTTGCAGAATCTCCCTGGGTGCTGCCCGCTGCCATTGCCGCGGTGGCCGCGACCTTCACGGCGGCCGTGGGTGCCACTATCACCGATATCGGCCCGTGGTATCTGGCGCTGAAGCAACCCGAGTGGGCGCCGCCCAACTGGCTGTTTGGCCCGGCGTGGACCATCATTTTCATGCTGTGCACCTTTTCCGGCACCACAGCCTGGCTGTCGGCGCGCAGCACCGGTGCGTTCGAAGCCATCATCGGCCTGTTTGCCCTCAACGGCTTCCTCAACCTGTTGTGGAGCTTCCTCTTCTTCCGCCTGCACCGGCCGGATTACGCCGCGCTGGAAGTCGGCATCTTGTGGAGCAGCATCGCCGCACTGATCGTGGTGCTCTGGCGCATCTCGCGTCCGGCCGCCGCGCTGCTGCTGCCCTATCTGGCGTGGGTGAGCTTTGCCGCCATGCTCAATCGGGCGATCGTGGAGTTGAACGGACCGTTCTGAAGCGGCGGCCCAGAAACCGGGCCGCCGCCAGATGACTCAGGCCTTCGTCTTCAAAAAGGCGATCACGTCTGCACGGTCCTGCGCCTGCTTCAGGCCGCCGAACGCCATGCGGGTACCGGGCATGAACTTCGCCGGGGCTTCGAGATAGGTGAACAGCACGTCCTCGCTCCAGGTCACGCCACTGTCCTTGTTGGCTTTGCTGTAGTTGAAGCCGGCGATGCTGCCGGCCGTGCGGCCGACCACGGCCCACAGCGACGGGCCAACACGGTTCTTGCCAGCCTCGGCGACGTGGCAGGCCTTGCACTGGGCAAAGACCTTCTCGCCCTTGACGGCATCGCCGGTGAGCGATGCGTAGGTTACGGCCGCCGGAGCCGGAGCGGCTGCAGGAACAGCGGCCGGCTCTGCTGCCGGTGCGGCCGGGGCTTCTGCTGCAGGTGCGCCCGGAGCTTCCACCGCCGGCGTCTCGGCGGCCGGCGTTTCAGCGGGCTTGTCAGCGCCGCCGCAGGCCGTCGTGAGCAGGGCCAAAAGGGTGAGGCCGGACAGGGTGAGGTCGCGCATGGGGCAATTCTCCTTTGCAAAATGCAGAGGAAAATACATTACCACAACGTCATGTTTCCGGCCAATGAATGGCGACCAGCAGCCGCCTATTCGGGACGGAGCGCCGCCGCCGCCGCGAACGGCCCCACGGCCAGCGCCACGAGGCTGGCCGCTGCCAGCAGCCGGAACGCACCCGCCACATCGCTGCCAACACCGAAGATCAGCACCGGCAGCGCCAGCGGCAGCACGATCAGCCCGGCCAGCGCGCCGCCGCCTTTCAGTCCGGCGGTGAGCGCGGCGGCCACTACGGCGAGGCTGGCCAGCGCCGGGGTGCCGAGCGCCAGGGCGATGGCGATGCGGGTGCCATCATCCGCTGACAGGCCGAGAAGCACGCCCGCCACCGGCAACGCCGCCAGCAGCGGCACGGCAAAGCCCACCCAGTGCGCCAGGATGCGCGCGGCGCACACCAGCTCCAGCGCGATGCCGCGGGCAATCAGCTGATCGATGCTGCCATCCTCCACGTCGGGGGCCAGCAGGGTTTCGACCGGCAACAGGCTGGCGAGCAGAGCGGAAACCCAGATGATGCCGGGCGCGATGCGGGCGAGCAGGCGGGCATCGGGGCCCACGGCGAAGGGGAAGAGCGCGGCGGCCAGCACGAAAAACATCACCGGCAGCCACAGTGCCGGGGAGCGGGCGATAGCCATGAGATCGCGGTGGAGGAGCGTGAGAAACATCAGCCAAGCCGCAGTGTCGCTGCATCAGCCAGGCCGATATCGCCATGAACCGCTGCCACGATGAGGCCGCCTGCTGCCCGATGCTGGGCCATTGCTGCCGTCAGCAGGCCGGCGGATGCCGCATCGAGCCCGGCTGTGGGCTCGTCCAGCAACCAGCATTCAGCGCCAGCAGCAATCACCCGCGCAATCGCGGCGCGGCGTTTCTGGCCGGAGGACAGATGCCGGCACGGCACATCTACCAGACCCGCCAGGTTCATCGCCGCTAGCGCCGCGGCCAGGCGATCCCGCCCGCCATCCAGCCGCGCCCAATAGTCCAGCTCCGCCCCCAGGCTATGGCGCGGTTTCAGTGCAACCTCATGCCCGGCAAAGGCGCGGCGGCCACCGCCGGAC
Source organism: Sandarakinorhabdus sp. (assembly GCF_032115815.1). GTDB lineage: Bacteria > Pseudomonadota > Alphaproteobacteria > Sphingomonadales > Sphingomonadaceae > Sandarakinorhabdus. The sequence goes on along the minus strand of NZ_JAUMBI010000088.1, from coordinate 28,763 downwards.
ACGCTGCCGGCCTCGGCACGCAGCAAGCCGGCCAATAACCGCAACAGCGAGGATTTGCCGGCGCCGTTCGGCCCGGTGAGCAGCAGCGCACCGCCCGGCTCCACCCGCGCCGACACGGCGTCGAACAGCAGGCGCCCGCCCCGCCGGCAGGCCAGATTGTCGATCACGAGCGCGTTCACCACGGCTCCGGCTTAATGGCTTGGCCCCGCTTCGTCACCCCCACAGGTGACGTGTGCCGCGTTCTTGGCTATCACTGCCATCATGCCCCCCGCCGCCAACCGCCCGCAGCTTTCAACCACCGCCCGCATGGCCATCAATTTTGGCCCGCTGCTGCTGTTCTTTGGCGCCAGCAAACTGGGCAAGGCGCTGCACGAGCAGGGCCAGTTGCCGGGCCTTGCTGATGCAGAAGTGGCCAGCGCCGTCGTAGGCACCGGCGTGTTCGTGATCGCCACGCTCATTGCGGCGCTTTGGCACTGGGGCAAGACCCGCCATCTGCCCGCCGCGATGATCTTCACCACGGTGATCGTCGTGCTGTTCGGCGGGCTGACCGTGTGGCTGCAGGACAAGGCCTTCATCCAGCTGAAGCCCACCATTATCTACGGCGTGTTCGCCCTGCTGCTGTTCGGCGGCCTCGCCACCGGCCGGCCGACCCTGCAGCTGGTGATGGAAGATGCGCTGCCCGGCCTGACCGACACGGGCTGGCGCCTGCTCACCCGCAACTGGGCGATCTTCTTCATCGCGCTGCTGATCGCCAACGAAACGGCGCGGCGCATGCTCGGCTATGATGACTGGCTCAGCTTCAAGGTGTGGGGCGTCACCGTGGCGATCTTCGCCTTCACCCTCGCCCAGGGGCCCTTGTTGGCCAAACATGGCCTGAAACTGGATTGACCCTCACTCCCCCAACAGCCCGTGCCGCTTCAACGCGTGCCGCAGTTGGTCATAGGTGAGGTTGAGCGCGGCAGCGGTGCGGCGTTGGTTGTGGCGGTGCTTTTCAAGCGCGCACTCCAATATGTCCTTTTCATAGGCCGCCACCGCGCCCCGCAAATCGGTGACGCTCTCCAGTCGCGGTGCCGGCATGGCGGCGGCGGTATCGACGGGGCTGATACTGGGCGCAGCGGTGGCTGCCGGCGCAGGGTGGGGCAGAACATGACTGGAGGTTGGCCGCCACGGCGATTCGAACGGATCGATCACCAATTGCCCCACCGGCGTTTCGGCATCGCCCCAGCGGTAGAGCGCGCGTTCCACCACATTCTTCAGTTCGCGCACATTACCCGGCCAGGCCCAGGTCGCCAGCTGTTCCTGCACCTTCGACGTGAAGCCGGGAAAGCGTGGCCAGCCCAGTTCGGCGGCCATGCGGCGGGCGAAATGCAGCGCCAAGATGTCGATATCCTCCGCCCGTTCCCGCAAGGGCGGCAGGGTGATCACCTCGAAGCTCAGCCGGTCGAGCAGATCGGCGCGGAAGCGCCCGCGCGCCACCAGGCCGGGCAGATCCTCGTTGGTGGCGCCAACCAGCCGCACATCCACACTGATCGGCTTGTTCGATCCCAGCCGGGTCAGCTCGCCATATTCCACCACGCGCAGCAGGCGTTCCTGCGCCTGGGATGACAGCGTGCCGATTTCATCCAGGAACAGCGTGCCGCCATCGGCATCCTCGAACCGGCCGGCCCGCGCCCGCTGCGCCCCGGTGAAGGCGCCGGGTTCATAGCCGAACAATTCGGCATCGATCAGATTTTCCGGCAGCGCCGCGCAATTGAGACTCACCAATGTTTGCGACCAGCGTGGGCTGAGGCGGTGCAGACGATCGGCGATCAGTTCCTTGCCGGTGCCGCGCTCGCCAATCACCAGCACCGGGCGGTTCAAGGCAGCCGCCGCCGACGCGCGTTCAACGGCATCGAGGAAGCTCAAGGAGCTGCCAATCATCTGGGCTGGAGCGGCCATGCGATGAGTTGGCACAATTTCCCGATGTTTGGCAATTCCCGCTAGTCAAAAAAATGGCGCGCCCTTCTTCAATCCAATAATTTCAATATGTTGCGGTGTAAACGGCACTTGGCACGACCCATGCAGTACATCTGGCATGAGCGGCACCCCCCGCCGCCACACAACAGGAGAACAACAATGAGCGCTTTCTACAACAGCTTCGGCAGCAACATGATGGCCCTGGTGGCCGCCCTGCTGATCGGCACCAGCTTTGTCGCCGCCGCCACTGGCCCTGCCATGGTGACGCCGGCCGTGAACAGCGATATCGTTGCGTGAACAGCGCAACGATGACCGGGGCCTTGGTTCCCCTCGCCCGCCCCCTCCTGGTGGAGCCGGCCCCGGTCCCGACGCTGACGAAGACCAAGTTCGAATTTCTGGAGATCAGACCAATGGGCATTTTTTCACGCACCCGCGATATCATCGCTGCCAACGTGACCGACCTTCTCGACCGGGCTGAAGACCCGGCCAAGATGATCCGCATGATCATCATGGAGATGGAGGAAACGCTGGTGGAAGTTCGCGCGTCTGCCGCCCGCACCATCGCTGATCAGAAGGAAATGAAGCGCGCCATGATCAAGGCCACGCAGGCCGTGCAGGATTGGCAGGACAAGGCCGAACTCGCTCTTTCCAAGGGTCGTGAGGATCTGGCCAAGGCCGCGCTGGTCGAAAAGAACAAGGCCAAGGGCTTCATCGACACCACCCAGGTGGAGATCGATCTCTTGAACGAAACGCTGTCGCTGAACGAAGCGGATATCGCCAAGCTGGAATCGAAGCTGCGCGAAGCCCGCAACCGCCAGAACGCACTGATCAACCGCATCGAGAGCGCCACCCAGCGTTCGAAGCTGCGCGAGATGATCCGCGGGCCGCGCGTGGAAGAGGCCTTCAGCCGCTTTGAAGTGCTGGAACGCCGTGCCGACATGGCCGAAGGCCGCGCCGACGCGCTGGGCCTGGCCGATGGCACCGGCACCCGCAGCCTGTCGGATGAATTCGCCGCGTTGCAGGACAACGATGAAGTGGATGCCGAAATCGCCGCCATGAAGGCGCGGCTCGGCAAAACGGAGGGCTAAGCCATGGAAGATGTCATCGTTCCCGTCGCCGTTGTCGGCATGCTGTTCATCGGCCTGCCCGGCATGATCCTCCACTACCTGACCAAGTGGAAGAGCCAGACCGGCATCAGCAGCCAGGATGAAGCGCTGCTCGATGAACTCCACGATCTCGCCCGCCGGCTCGACCAGCGCATCGACACCGTCGAGCGCATCATCGCCGCCGACAACCCCAATTGGAAGGACAGCCGGATCGCCGACATGTCCGATCAACGCCGCCAGCTGCGCTGAACCGGCAACCGGCCCAAGGAGGCCAAAACAATGAGCCGCCAGTTTCTCGTCAACAAGACCGAAGGCAAGATCCTCGGTGTGTGCGCCGGAATCGCCAACTATTTCGGCTGGGATGCCACGCTGGTTCGCGTTGGGTTCGTCGCTGCCGCCGTGTTCGGCTTTGGCTCGCCGGTGATCCTGTACCTGCTGATCGCGCTCATCGCGCCCTCCACCCATTGACCCGCCACTCCGGCGCCTTCGTCAGCGCCGGCCAACAGGGAAATTCGAAATGTCTGAAAGCCGCACCCGCTTCTACCTCGACAAACGCAACGGCAAGATCATGGGCGTTTGCGCCGGCATCGCCGATTATTTCGGCTGGGATGTCACGCTCGTCCGCATCGGCTTTGCCCTGGGCGCCATCATGGGCGGCGGTTCCACCATCCTGGCCTATCTGGCCATCGGCTGGATCGCCAATGCCAAGCCGAACACGCTGTATGATCAAAGCCCGGAACGCGTGGAATTCTGGCGCGACGTGCGGGTGGCGCCCAAGCGCACCCTGCGCGATGTGAACGCCCAGTTCCGCGATGCCGATCGCCGCCTGCGCGATCTGGAATATCACCTGACCAGCGACAGCCGCCAGCTGGCCGACGAAATCGAAAAGCTGCGTTGAGGATCGAGCCATGGACGAAGATGTCATCTACGCGCTGATCCCGATCCTGATCTTTTCGATCCCGATCGTTGCCATTGCCTCGAACACGATCAGCAAATGGCTGAAGCTGAAGGAAAAGCAGCTGGAAGTGACGGCCAACGCCACCGCCGAACAGGCCGCCCAATATGCGGGCCGCATCGCGGTTCTGGAGGAACGGGTGGCCGTGCTCAACCGCATCGTCACTGATCGCAACGAGAGCCTTGCCGTGCAGATCGAAGCGCTGCGCGATGCACCCAAGCAACTGAATTGAAAGGCTGAATAGCATGGCTCTCGACCCCTCGATTATCGAAGCAATTGCGCCGGTGGGCGTGGTTGCCGTGATCGCCAGCATGGGCGCCTGGGTGGTCACCACCTGGATGAAGGTGAAGAACGGCTACCCGCTGGAAAACAGCTGGGGCAAGCCGATGTATCCCAACGGCGGTGGCGAAGCGATGGAGCGCATCCGGCTGATCAGCCAGGAAAACGCCCAGCTGCGTGCTGAACTGGGCAGCCTGAAGGATCGCATGGCCGTGCTGGAACGCATCGCCACCGACAAGCCCAGCATGCTGGCCGCCGAAATCGACAGCCTGGCCACCAAGCAATTGAATTGACCAATCCAGCCAGCCCCCCCGCTCAGTCTTAGGCCGGTAGACAAGGAAACAGGCACATGAATCCGTTTGAAATGGTGGTGTTGATCGTGGCCATCGTCACGATTGGGAAAGTGCTGTCGAGCCGCTACGGCAGCAAGGACCAGCGCCGCACCTCAAGGGGCGAACTGCCGGCTGCCGACAGCGGCGAGAATCTGCGCCTGCAATCCGAAGTCGCCCGGCTGAACGACCGCATTCGCGTGCTGGAACGCCTGGCCACCGATCCGGCCAAGCGGCTTTCCGATGAAATCGAATCCCTGAAAAACGATTGAGCGAGAGGAGACACACCATGCCCCCGGCTGATTCCCTCCTGATCCTGTCCACCGCCACCCTGACGGGCTTGGCCATGCTGGGCGGCCTTGCCGCCTGGGGCTGGTCTGGCTGGTTGCGCCTAAAGCTGCGCGAGATCGAAGCCCGGCCGCAGCAATCCGAATTGCCCGCCGTTGGCCAGCGCATCGATCTTGCCGACCTGAAGGAACGCATCCGCAAGCTGGAAGCCATCGCCGCAGGTGTTGACCTGTAACGTCACAGGTCTTGACCGCAGCCCATTTGCCCCTTCATGGGCTGCGGTCATGGCCATCACCACTTTCGATGATGTCGAGGCCGAATTCGAAGCCTTCGACGATTGGGACGACCGCTATCGGTTGATCATCGCGCTGGGCCAGGCCCTGCCAGCGATGGATCCCGCCCTGAAAACCGACGCCAACAAGGTGCGCGGTTGTGCGTCACAAGTCTGGCTCCACCCCACGCGCGAGGGCGACGTGCTGCGCTTTGCCGCCGACAGCGATGCCGCCATCGTGAAGGGCCTTGTCGCGCTGGTGCTGATGCTGGCCGATGGCCGCCGCCCGGCCGCGATTGACGCCGCCGATATCAAGGCGCGGCTGGATGGCCTCGGCCTGTCGAAGCATCTCTCCTCCAACCGCACCCAGGGCCTCGCCTCCATGATCGGCCGCATCGATGCATTGGCGCGAGCCTCCTTGGGTTCAGCGGCATGAGCGAATTTGCCGATCAGGTGAGCCAGTTCATGGGGCCGTTCCTGGGCCGCGTGCCGCACAACAAGCAACTGGGCCTGCGCTTCATCGCCAACGGGAACAACTGGGTGGAGCTGCAACTGCCCTATGCGCCGCATCTGCTGGTCGATCCCGATCATGGCATCTGGGCGTCCGGGCCGATCATCACGCTGATGGATACCTGCGTCGGCATGGCCTCCATGCTCACCCGCGGCGCCTTTGAACCGCACGCCACGCTCGATCTGCGCACCGATTATGTGCGCAGCCCCAAGGCCGAAGCCACAGTGACGGCGCGCGGCGAATGTTACCGGATGACCCGCCAGATCGCCTTCGTGCGCGGCCTGGCCCATGATGGCGATCCGGCCGATCCGATCGCGCATGTGACGGGCACCTTCATGTTTTCCGCCTCCAAACTGGCCGGAGGCTGGCAATGACGTCGCCCGCGCTCGCCACCCTGCTGCGCCAGCCTACGGGGAGGCTCGATCTGCTGCCCTATGCCGCCCTGCTCGATCTGTCGTTCGAACGGGTGGGCGAGGAATTGCAGCTGGTGATGCCCTTTGCCGAATCCCTGATCGGCTCGCCCGGCCGCCTGCATGGCGGTTCCATCGGCGGCCTGTTGGAACTGGCGGGCCTGCTCACCGTGATCGCCGCCCAGCCGGAAGGCGAAGCCTTGCCCCGCGTGCGCCCGGTGACAGTAACGGTGGATTTCATGCGCGAAGGCGCGACTCAGGAAACCCGTGCGGCCGCCAGCATCACCAAGCTGGGCCGCCGCGTGGTCAATGTGCATGCGCAAGCCTGGCAGGGCAGCCGCGACAAGCCGATCGCGGCGGCGCACATCAATTTCGTGCTGGATTGGCCCGAGCGCTGATAAATCAGTAGAAGAAGGCCTCCGGCGGGCAGGGGCTGAGCCCCTGCACCCACTTTCATTTGGTCAGCGTTGGGGCTGGGCCAATGCCTTGACCGCCGCTGCGGTTGAATCGCTGAACAGGCCGTCGATGCCGGTGGCGAGATAGGTGCGGATTTCACTGTCCACATCGCCGGGCGCGCGCGGATCGCTGCCGGATTTCAGGCCTTCGGGCAGGAAGTAATTCTCCGGCCGGAAGGTCCACGGATGCACCTCCAGCCCTACTTCATGGGCATCACTCACCAGGCTGGTCGGCTGAGCCAAGCGGCCATCGGGCCCGCGCGGAATGATCATCACCCGTTCCGGCCCGATGCCCGCAGCATAAGCCGCCACCGTCTTCAGCCCTTCGGCACTGGCCAGCGTGGCATAATCATAGCCATCAGCCGATTTGCCGGTTGATCCCATCAGCTGGATCAACCGCACGCCCGTCTGGCCTTTCAACGCCTTGAGATTATCGACTTCAAAACTCTGGATGAACACCGGCGCATCGCGCGTCGTCCAGCCGGCCTTCGCCAGTTCGGCCAGCAACACGGGTTCCAGCGGCAGGCCAATCCCGCGGAAATAGCTGGGATGCTTGGTTTCGGGATAGATGCCGATGGTGCGCCCGGTGCGGGCCGAGGCCGATTTGGCCAGCGATATGATTTCGGCCAGTGTCGGGATTTCGAACTGGCCATCAAATTCCGCATTGGCCGGGCGCAGCTGCGGCAGGCGTTCCTTCGCGCGCAGCGTCTTCAGTTCGGCCAGGATGAAATCCTCGGTGAACCAGCCGGTCATCGCCTCGCCGTCGATGGTCTTCGTCGTCTTGCGGCCAGCGAATTCCGGGTGGGCCGCCACATCGGTAGTACCGCCGATCTCGTTCTCGTGCCGGGCCACCAGCTGATGGTCTTTCGTCGGTACCAGGTCGGGCTCGATGAAATCGGCGCCCTGTTCGATGGCGCGTTCATAGGCGGCCAGCGTGTGTTCCGGCCGTTCGGCGCTGGCACCGCGATGCGCGATGATGATCGGCGGGGCCGGCGGTCCGGCCGGCAGGGGCGCAGGTTTCAAGGGGGCAGCAGCCATCAGGAGCAACACCAGTGGAGCAAGGATCAGACGCATCATAACTAACGCCTAGCTGGCCAGCGTGACAGGAAAAAGGCATGCCCAAGCAGCGGCCAGATCAAGACTATCGCTTGTTGCTCCGCCTGCTTCCCGGCAAGCTCCGCTAATGCCGACTCCGCCCCTCCGGATGCCCTGGCGCCTGTTGGGTGCGGGGCTGCTGCTTGGCCTCACCGCCATGCCCTTGATCGGCCAAGCCCAGTCTTTGCCGCGCCCCGGCGTTGCGGGTTTCTCGCCGGAAGGGACGATGGCCGCGCCGCGCCAGATCGTCGTGCGTTTTGCAACCCCGATGGTGGCGTTGGGCGGCACTGCTTCCGCGCCCATCAGCGGCGCCTGCGCGGCGGGCGGCAAGGGCCAGTGGCTCGATCCGCAGCGTTTTGCCATCGATCTGCCGGCGGGCTTGCCGGGCGGGCGGGCGTGCAGTTTCGCGCTGGCGCCCGGCCTGAAGGATCTTGCCGGCCGCCCGCTGCCCAGTGCCGGGCCGTTCCGTTTCACCACGCCGGGGCCATCGCTGCGCGCCATCGCGCCAGACTATGAAGAATTGTCCGAAGACCAGATTTTCCTGATCGCCAGCGAAGCCCCGCCCACGCCCGCCAGCCTGGCCACCCATGCCGCCTGCCTGATCGAAGGCGTTGGCGAAAAAATCCCGCTCGACCCGCTGCCCGATGCAACGCGTGACGCCATCTTCAAGGGATCGCGCGGCAACTGGAATCTGAACTGGTTCCTGGAACAGGCCGGCTGGCGCCCCAGCGAAGACGGTGAGGCGCGCACCCGCGCCACGATCACCGCCCTTCACTGCCGCCGCCCACTGCCGCCCGGCGGCAAGGTGACGATCCTGTGGGGCAAGGGCGTTGCCGCCGCCAACGGGCTGACCGCCGGCAGTGATTGGCAGCGGCGCTTCACGGTGCGCCAGGCCTTTACCGCCCGCATCGAATGCACGCGGGTGAACGCCGGGGCCGCCTGCTCACCGCTCGATTCGATCCGGATCAGCTTCACCGCCCCGGTGCCGCGCGCGGCCGCCCTGCAGGCGCGGTTGGTCCAGGGCGGCCGCGCCATTGCGCCGGAAGAGCCGAAGGACCGCGCCAACACGCTGCAGGAAGTCCGCTTCAAGGGCCCGCTGCCAGCCCGGACGAGCTTCACCATTACCCTGCCCGCCGCGCTGGCCGATGACAGCGGGCGCAGATTGGCCAATGCCGAACGCTTCCCGCTGCCAATCGCCACCGCCGATTATCCGCCGCTGGCCAAATTTGCCGGCACCTTCGGCATCCTTGAAGCGGAAGAGGGCGGCGTTTTGCCCGTCACCCTGCGCGGCGTGGAAAGCCCGTTGCCGGCCAGCATGCTGGCCTTGCCGACCCGCAGCATCACCACCACCAACGACGCCGACATCGCCGGCTGGCTGCGCCAACTGGAACGGGCGGAAGAGCGCACATTCCGCAGCGAGCCGCTGAGTGATGGTGGCAACCGCAGCATCGAGACCACCCGCAGCCAGCCCCTGATCCCCGCCAGCCAGCTGGCCCGGCGTTTCACCGTGGCGCGCGCCAAGGATGGCGCCATGCAGGTGGTGGGCATCCCGCTGAAAACCCGTGGCTTCCATGTCGTCGAAATTGCTTCGCCGCTGCTGGGCAACGCACTGCTTGGGCCGGGCAACGTACGCCATGTCGCGACCGGTGCGCTGGTCACCAACATGGCGGTGCATTTCCAGTGGGGGGACGGGGCGAGCCTGGCCTGGGTGACGCGGCTGAGTGATGCAACGCCGGTGGCCGGTGCCGCCGTGCGCGTTTCCGATGGCTGTTCGGGCAAGTTGCTGTGGCAGGGCAAGAGTGACAGCCGGGGCCGTACCCCGGTCCCCGCCGGCCTGCCGCGCCCGAGTAGCTACACCGGCTGCGAACGCGGACAGTCGGCGCCGCTGCTCATCTCGGCGCGCACGGCGGATGATTACAGCTTTGCCCTGTCGAGCTGGGGGCGCGGCATTCAGGGTTATGACTTCAACCTGCCAACTGGCGACTGGCAGGGCGGCGCGCTGGCCCATGCCGTGCTGGATCGCACGCTGGCGCGGCCGGGTGAGCGCATCAACCTGAAATTGTTCGAACGGGTAAGCCGCGATACCGGCTTTGCCCGCGCGCCCGCCGGCCCGCGCACCCTTACCGCCCGCCATTGGGCCAGCGACACCGTGCTGCCCGTCACGCTGGACGCCAGCAGCGATCCGGTCGGCCATGTCGATCTGCCAGCAACCGCGCCGGCCGGCGATTGGGACCTGCGGCTGGCAGGCGACGAGGAACGCAGCGTTGGCCGCTTCCAGGTCGAGGATTTCCGCCTGCCGACCAGCCGCGCAGGCGTTAGCGGCCCGAAGGCGATCCCGGTTGCGCCGCGCAGCCTGCCTCTTGATCTGGCGCTGTCCTATCTGTCGGGCGGCGGTGCCGGCGGCACGCCGGTGACGCTGCGCACCCGCGTCGTACCGCGCAGCGTGGAGATGCCCGGCTATGACGGCTGGCGGTTCGATGCGGAACCCGTGAAGCCGGGCCTCGCCGCGCTGGATGGCGATGGCAATGAAGCCGGGGCGACCGCCAGCGCCCAGCGCGCCACCGAACAGCCGCTGACGCTGGGGCCGGCTGGCACGGCGCGGGTGACGGCGACCAGCTGGCCGGCCATCACTGCACCGTCCACGCTGGTGGCGGAAATGGATTATCCGGATGCCAATGGCGAAGTGGCGACCAAGGTCACCCGCCTGAAACTGGATCCAGCCGCCGTGCGCATCGGCATCGCCACGGATGGCTGGCTGAGCAAGGCCGATGATCTGCGGCTGAAACTGGTGGTGCTCGATCTAGCCGGCAAGCCGGTGCGCGGCCAGAAGATCAGCGTGCGCCTGTTCGCGCGCGAAATCCTCTCCACCCGCAAGCGGCTGGTTGGCGGCTTCTATGCCTATGACAATGCGCGTGAAACCCGCGAACTGAAGGCGACGTGCAGCGCCAGCAGCGATGATCGCGGCCGGGCGACGTGCGTGCTCGATGCCGGCGTGTCGGGCGAAGTGCTGGCGCTGGCCGAAACCACCGACAGCGCCGGCCGGACGGCACGCGCGACGCAAAGCCTGTGGCTGGCCGGCGATGATGATTGGTGGTTCGGCGGCGACAATGGCGACCGCATGGACCTGGTGCCGGAAGCGCCCGAAGTCGCCGCCAACGGCACCGCCCGCCTGCAGGTGCGCATGCCGTTCCGCTCCGCCACCGCGCTGGTGACCGTGCTGCGCGGCGGCGTGATGGAGAGTTTCGTCACCACGCTTTCCGGCAAGGACCCGGTGGTGGAAGTGAAGATGAAGGGCGAATATGCGCCCAATGTCTATGTCTCCGTGCTGGCCGTGCGTGGCCGCGTGGCAGGCTGGCGCCTGTGGCTGGCTGATCTGGCGCGGCGCTGGAACCTGCCGTGGTTGAGCCGCGAAGGCGCGTACCCCACAGCGCTCGTCGATCTCGCCAAGCCGAGTTACCGGCTCGGGCTGGCGCAGCTGAAAGTGGGCCACGATGCGCGGCGGCTGGCGGTGCAGGTGGTGCCCGAAAAGCAGACCCATGCGGTGAAGGAACAGGCCAGTGCGCTGGTGACCGTGAAGCCGCAGGCGGCCGGCACCCGCCTGCCTGCCGACGCCGAAATCGCCTTTGCCGCCGTCGATGAAGCCCTGCTGCAGCTGAAGGACAACGAAAGCTGGAAGCTGCTCGATGCGATGATGGCGCCGCGGCCGCTGGGTGTCGTGCTCGCCACCGCGCAGGGCCAGGTGGTGGGCAAGCGCCATTATGGCGCGAAGGCCGTGGCAGCTGGCGGTGGCGGCGGCGCGCTCGCCATGCAGCGCCGCGATTTCCAGCCGGTGATCGTCTGGGTGGGCCGCGTGAAGCTGGATGGCAATGGTCAGGCGCGGGTGCCGTTCCGCCTGAATGATAGCCTGTCGGGCTTCCGCCTTGTTGCCATCGCCAGCGCCGGCCCTGGCCTGTTCGGCACCGGCAGCGCCAGTATCCGCACGACGCAGGATCTGCAGATATTGCCCGGCATCCCGCCGCTGGTGCGCACCGGCGATGCCTATGTGGCGACGATGGTGGTGCGCAACACGACAGCGCGCAGCCTGCCCGTCACCATTACCGCCAGTGCCGACACGACCCGCTGGCCAGCGAAGCCCATCACCCTGGCCGCCGGTGCCGCGCAGACCATCGCCTTTGCCGCGACCGCGCCGGCCGCCGGCAAGCTGATGTGGAAGCTTGGCGCCAGCGGCGGCGGCGCGACCGATGCGGTGCAGGTGGAACAGATCGTCGAACCCGCCGTGCCGCCCGCTGTGATCACTGCCGCCCTCACCCGCGCTGGCTTCGCCGTAGCCGTGCCGGCCGGTGCACTGCCGGATTCGGCGTTCGTCACGGTGGCGCTGTCGCCATCGCTGGGCGGCAATCTTTCGGGAATGCGCGCTTATATGGCAGCCTATCCCTATGATTGCATTGAACAACGTCTGTCGAAGGCGGTGGCGCTGGGAGACCGCGCGATGTGGGATCGCGAGGTCGCCAGCCTTGCCACCTGGATGGATGATCGCGGCCTGTTGCGCTTCTTCCCCAATGCCGGGATGCGCGGCGATGTCGATCTCACCGCCTATGTGCTGCGCCTTTCCCGCCTGTCCGGCTGGCCGCTGCCGGCTGCCGAGCAGGCGCGAATGCTGGCCGGACTGCGCCCAGTCGCTGAAGGGCGCGTCGCCGGTGACCGACTGGCGGCGCTGGCCGCACTGGCCGGCGAAGGCGAAGCCGTGGGCCGCATGCTCGCCGGCTTCAACGCTATGCCCGATCAGTGGGGGCCGTCAGCGCTACTCGATTGGCGCGCCGTGCAGCTGGCCAGCGGCAATGGCCCGGCCGCAGCGCAAGTGCTGGCCCGGCTGCGCGCCCGGCTGGATGATCGCGGCACGGTGATGCGCTTCACCGGGCCGGCCGACGAATGGAGCCTGATGAGCGGACGCGACGCCGCCTTGGCGCGCCTGCTGCTGGTCGCCACCGCCGATCCGGCCTGGGCCGGCGACGCCCCGCGCCTCGCCCGCGCCCTGGTGCAGGGCCAGAGCCAAGGCCATTGGGATACGACGCCGGCCAATGCGCTGGGCCGGCTGGCACTGGCTGGCTTTGCGACGCGGTTCGAGCAGGACCAAGTCAGCGGCCGCACCAGTGTTGCGCTGGGCGCGGTGCGGCAGGTTGCCATGTGGCCCAATCCAGTCCCCATCCGATTGCCCGCCACCACGGCACCGCTCACCATCAGCCACGCCGGCAGCGGCCAGCCGTGGGCCATGGTGTCGATCAGTGCCGCGGTGCCTGCCAGCAAGCCCGTCGCCAACGGCCTCAGCCTGCGCCGCCAGATCGTTCCCGTCCGCCAGGCGGTTCCCGGCCGCTGGAGCCGGGGCGATGTGCTGGCGGTGCGCCTCACTATCCAGGCCCGCGCGCAAACAGCCTGGGTGGCGCTCACTGATCCGGTGCCGGCCGGCGCGACCATTCTGGGCGGCGGCCTTGGTGGCCGCTCTGAACTGCTGAACGAAGGCGAAGCCAGCGCCGGCCAGACGCCCGACTGGGTGGAGCGTCGCACCGGCCATTATCGTGCCTATTGGCAGCAACTGGGCGCTGCGCCGGTCACTGTCGAATATCGCATACGGTTGGGCAGCAGCGGCCGCTTCATCCTACCGCCCGCCCAGGCCGAGGCGATGTATGCGCCCGATATCAACGCTCTGATGCCCGGCGGTACACTGGTGGTTGCCGAACCGAAATGAGGCCCGGATTGCGGCGCGCCCGCGCCTTGCCCCTTGTACTGCTGGTACTGCTCGGCCTGTTGCTGTGGCGCACGCAGCCAGCGCATGTGCCCGCCTTTGCCGCACTGGCCAGCCAGCCTGGCAGCGAGGCGGTGCTGCTTGACCGGCAGGGCCGCGAACTCGCCCGCCGCCGCACCGATCCCGAAACGCGTCGGCTTGATTGGCTGAAGCTGTCCGCCATCAGCCCCGATCTCGTCCGCCGACTGGTGGCGGCGGAAGACCGGCGCTTCTGGCAGCATCACGGCGTGGACTGGCGGGCCGTGGCCGGCGCGGCGCGGGCGCGCGGCGCGCGCGGTGCCTCCACCATTTCGATGCAGGTCGCCGCGCTGATCGATCCCGCGCTCGGCCGCGCCGGGCAACGTGGGGCGCTGCAGAAACTCGCCCAGATGCGCGCCGCCCGTGCGCTGGAGGCGCGGTGGAGCAAGGCGCAGATATTGGAGGCCTGGCTCAATCTGCTGCCGCTGCGCGGGGACGTGGTCGGCATTGATGCCGCCGCACGCCTGCTCGCCGGGCGGCCGGCGGCGACGTTGGCACCCGCTGAGAATGCCGTGCTGGTGGCGCTCGCCCGCCGTCCGTCTGCCCCGGCAGACGCGGTGCTCAATCGCGCCTGCAGGGCCGCGCCCGATATTGATTGCACCGCCATCGCGCTGGCCACCGCTCGCCTGCTGGGGCCGCGCCAGCGCGTGGAGACGGGCGATCTGGCTCCGCATCTGGCCGATCGCCTGCTGCTGCCGGGCACGCGCGGCGTGGTTCGCAGCAGCATCGATGCCGATGTGCAGCGGTTGGTGCGCGCGGCACTCGATCGGCAACTGGCGGCGCTTGGCGCGCGCAACGTCCGCGATGCCGCCGCCCTGGTGGTGGATAATGAGACCGGGCGCATATTGGCCTGGGTGGGAAGCGCCGGCGCGGCCAGCCGGGCCGCGGCCGTCGATGGCGTCACCGCGCCGCGCCAGGCCGGATCGACGTTGAAGCCGCAGCTGTATGCGCTGGCGCTGGAACGCCGGCTGCTCACGGCCGCATCTTTGTTGGATGATTCCCCTGTCGATCTCGAAACCGCGACCGGGCTTTACATCCCGCAGAATTATGATCGCGGTTTCCGGGGGGCCGTGTCTGTGCGCACGGCGTTGGGCAACAGCCTGAATGTGCCGGCGGTGCGCGCGTTGCTGCTCACCGGGGTCGAGCCGTTCCGACAGCGCCTGCAGGATGTGGGCTATCGCGGCATCGACCGGCCAGGGGATTATTATGGCTTCTCCCTGGCGCTGGGTTCGGCCGAAGTGACGCTGCTCGAACAGGCCGCTGCCTTCCGCGCCCTAGCGCTGGACGGGCGCGGCGGGCCGCTGACACTCGATCCAGCGGCGCGGCCGGAAACCGCGCAGGTGATCGACCCTCAGGCTGCCGCCATCATCCGCGACCTGTTGGCCGACACCGCCGCCCGCAGCGCCAGCTTTGGTGAGGAATCGGGCCTGACCCTGCCGTTCCCGGCGGCGGTGAAGACCGGCACGTCCAAGGCCATGCGGGACAATTGGTGCATTGGCTTTTCGCGCCGCTTCACCGTTGCGGTGTGGGTAGGGAATTTCGAAGGCGATGCGATGATCGGCGTTTCCGGCACCAGCGGCGCGGCGCCGGCCTGGGCGGCGATCATGCTGGCGTTGCACGATGGCGCGCCGCCGGCCGGCTGGGCGCTGCCTGCGGGCATCGAACGCCGCCCGGTCCGCTTTCAGCCGGCCGTCGAACCGCCGCGCGATGAATTGTTCTTGCCCGGCACCTGGCAGCCGGTGTTTGCGCTCGCCACACCCGCCGAGCAGGCCCCGCGCCTGGTCGCGCCCAGTGACGGCAGCCTGATCGCGCTCGATCCTGATATCCCGCCGGCGCGGCAACTGCTGGTGATCCGCAGCCTTGGGGCACGACCGGGCCTGTTCATCGCCGTCGATGGCCGCCGCCTGCCCGACCTGCCGGCGCGCTGGGCACCGGTGCCAGGCCGGCACGAGATCAGCCTGACCGACGGGCGGACGACCTATGACCGGGTGCGGGTAACAGTGCGGTAGCGCCCAGCTTCGTCATCCCGGCGAACGCCGGTATCCATCGCCCCAACGTGTCGACTGCAACCAAGGTCGGGAGATGGGCCCCGGCTTTCGCCGGAGTGACGTCAATGGCTTAGCTCACGGGCACCAATGAATATCGATGTCCATGTCCAGTTCCGCCAGCAGCCGGCCAATCGGCAGCGTGCTCGACGCGCCTTGCTTCAGCGCCTGTTCCACGACCTTGCGCTTGGCCTTGCCCTGCAGCACCAAAGTGACGGTGCGGGCCGTAACCAATGTGGGGCCCGTAAGAGTCACGCGATTCACCGGGGCGTTGGTGGGCAGCGGATCGGGGCGCACGCCCAGCGCACGGCGGGCCTTGGGGCCAGCGATGGCGGCATCGAAATCTGGACCGGGGAAGATGGAGGCGGTGTGGCCGTCTTCACCCACGCCCAGCCAGGCCACGTCCAACGGCCAGTCGAGATCGGCGATGCGTTCATCGGCCGCGCGGCCGGCAGCGACCGGGTCCTTCTCGCCCGCCGTCAACGGCACCACGCGGGCTTTCTTGGGCAGGAACAGCCGTGCCAACGCGCCCGCATTGGACAGCGGATCGGTTACCGGCACCAGACGATCGTCTGTGGGCAGGATGGTCACATCGGCCCACTCGATCTTCATGTCGGCCAGCAGCTTCAGCGCCGGCAGCGGGGTGGCGCCGCCGGGAAAGGCGACCAGCGCCCGGCCGCGGGCTTCCAGCGCCTGGCCGATGATATAGGCGATGTCGCCAGCAACAGCCTCGGCCATCTCGTCGGCGTCGTCATATTCCCACCATTCGGCATCAATCACGCATCATTCTCCAGAAACGGGCACGGTGTAGTTGAGGCCGAGCCGGCCGCCGTCCGCATAGATGGTCTCGCCGGTAATGTAACTGGCGTCGTCGCTCAACAGGAAGGCGGCGATGGCGGCGATTTCTTCGGGCTCACCGGCGCGGCCCATCGGCGTGCGCGACATGATCTGGCGGCGCGCCTCCTCGCTGGCCATCACCGCCTGCTTGGCCAGATCGGTGAGGATGGTGCCCGGCCCGATGCCAACCACGCGGATATTGTGCGGCGCCAGCGCGATGGCGGTGTTGCGGGTGAGCTGGTTCAGCCCGCCCTTGGCGACGTTGTAGGCCAGCAGCGCCGGGATGGTGAGCAGCGCGTTGACGCTCGACATGTTGACGACCACGCCGCCGCCAGCCGCGATCAGGTGCGGCGCGGCCAGTTGCGTGGCGTGGAAGGCGGCGGTGAGATTGGTGGCGATCACCCGGTCGAACTGTTCCGGCGTTTCGGTGAGGATGTCGCCCTTCACCGCGATGCCGGCATTGTTGATCAGGCCATCAAGTCCGCCCCAGCGCTCGACGGTGGCGGTGATGGCGGCGGCGATCTGATCGCGGCTGGTCACGTCGCAATGGATGAAGGCGGCGGCGTCACCCAGTTCGGCGGCGCGATCCGCGCCTTCCGGCAGCACATCGGCGAGCATGACCCGCGCCCCTTCGGCGACCAGCCGCGTGGCGATGGCGAGGCCGATGCCGCGGGCGGCCCCGGTGACGAGATAGCGGCGGGCGGAAAGACGATGGCTCATGCTGGCGGCTTAGCGCAGCCAGCGGCGTGACGGCCAGCCCTATTCCGTCAGTTCGCTCCACACGCCTTTCAGCTTGTCGAAGAAGCCTTGGCTCTTCGGCGTGTTGCGACCGCCTTCGGTGCCTTCGATGGCACGGAATTCCTCCAGCAGTTCGCGCTGGCGAGCCGTGAGCTTGACCGGGGTTTCGACCTCGACCTGAATCACCAGATCGCCAAAGCCGCCGCCATTCAGGGACGGCATGCCCTTGCCGCGCACGCGGAACTGCTTGGCGGTCTGGGTGCCGGCCGGAATCTTGATGGTCGTCTGCTGCTTGTCGAGGCTGGGCACATCAATCTCGCCGCCCAACGCTGCCAGCGTGATCGACAATGGTGCGATGGCGTAAAGCGTGGTGCCGTCGCGCTTGAACACGTCGTGCGATTTCAGGTGCACGAAGATGTAGAGATCGCCCGCCGGGCCGCCACGCGTGCCGGCCTCGCCTTCGCCGGCAACGCGGATTCGGGTGCCGTCGTCCACGCCCTTGGGCACATTGACGTTGATGGTCTTCTGCTGCTCCACCCGGCCGGCACCGCCACAGCTGTCGCACGGATCGGCGATGATCTGGCCCTGGCCGTGGCAGGCCGGGCAGGTGCGTTCCACCATGAACAGGCCCTGGCGCATGCCAACCCGGCCACTGCCGCCGCAGGTGGTGCAGGCGCGGGCACTGGTGCCGGGCTTGGCACCGTTGCCGCCGCAGGGCTTGCAGGCGGCTGCCACATCAATGGTCAGCGTCGCCTGACGGCCATTATAGGCCTCCTCCAGCGTCATTTCGAGATCGTAGCGCAGATCGGAACCCCTTGTGGGGCCACCACGCCGGCCACGGCCACCGCCGCCGCCCATGAATTCGCCGAACACGCTTTCGAAGATATCGGCAAAGCCGCCGAAATCCTGGGCGCCGCCGCCACCGCCGCCGCCCTGCCGGAAGGCGGCATGGCCAAAGCGATCATAGGCCGCGCGCTTCTGCGGATCCTTCAGCACGTCATAGGCTTCGCTGATCGATTTGAACTTCTGCTCGGCGGCGGCATCGCCGGGGTTCTTGTCCGGATGCCATTTCATCGCCAGCCGGCGATAGGCGGATTTCAGCACCGATTCGTCGGCGCCGCGCTCCACCTCCAGCAGTTCATAAAAGTCGATCTCAGTGGCCATGGCTCAGTCGCCCCCAACACAAAAGCACGGGGTGCGCCTGCCTTGCGGCAAGCGCACCCCGGCGACTGACTTACTTCTTGTTTTCGTCCACATCGGTGAACTCGGCGTCCACCACGTCGTCGCTGGCCGGCTTGGCTTCGCTGCCGGAGGCGTCGGCCTTCTCCTGCTCGGCCTGATACACGGCCTCGCCCAGCTTCATGGCGACCTGGCCCAGCGCCTGCACCTTGGCGTTGATGGCATCGGCATCACCCGAATCGAGCACGGCCTTCACATCGGCAACGGCGGCTTCGATGCTGGCCTTCACGTCCGAGGCCAGCTTGTCACCATGGTCGGCCAACTGGCGTTCCGTCGAATGCACCAGGCTGTCGGCCTGGTTGCGGGCTTCGGCGGCAGCGCGGCGCTTCTTGTCTTCTTCGGCAAAGGCTTCGGCATCGCGCACCATTTTATCAATGTCGTCCTTGGAAAGGCCGCCCGACGGCTGGATGCGGATCTGCTGTTCCTTGCCGGTGCCCTTGTCCTTGGCGTTGACCGAGACGAGGCCGTTGGCGTCGATGTCGAAGGTCACCTCGATCTGCGGCACGCCGCGCGGGGCGGGCGGAATGCCGACCAGATCGAACTGGCCAAGGATCTTGTTGTCCGCCGCCATCTCGCGCTCACCCTGGAACACCCGGATGGTCACGGCCGACTGATTGTCGTCGGCGGTGGAATAGACTTGGCTCTTCTTGGTCGGGATCGTGGTGTTGCGATCGATCATGCGGGTGAACACGCCGCCCAGCGTTTCGATGCCCAGCGAAAGCGGGGTCACGTCGAGCAGCAGCACGTCCTTCACGTCGCCCTGCAGCACGCCGGCCTGGATGGCGGCGCCCATGGCCACCACTTCATCCGGGTTCACGCTGGTGTTGGGCTCCTTGCCGAACAATTCCTTCACGAACTGGCGCACACGCGGCATGCGGGTCATGCCGCCCACCAGGATCACTTCATCCAGATCGCTGGCCTTCACGCCGGCTTCCTTGATGGCATCCAGGCACGGCTTGCGGGTGCGCTCGATAAGGTCGAGCACCAGCTTTTCCAGATCGGTGCGGGTGAGGTTCTTGACGAGGTGCTTCGGCCCGTTCTGATCGGCGGTGATGAAGGGCAGGTTCACTTCGGTCGCAGCCGAAGACGACAGCTCGATCTTGGCCTTCTCCGCGGCTTCCTTCAGGCGCTGCAGGGCCAGCTTGTCCTTGGTCAGGTCGATGCCTTCGGCCTTCTTGAAGTCGGCCGACAGGAATTCGACCAGCTTGGCGTCAAAGTCTTCGCCGCCCAGGAAGGTGTCACCACTGGTGGACTTCACTTCAAACACGCCATCGCCCAGTTCGAGGATGGAGATATCGAAGGTGCCGCCGCCAAGGTCATAAACGGCAACGGTCTTGGCGTCGTTCTTCTTGTCGAGGCCATAGGCCAGTGCGGCGGCCGTCGGCTCGTTGATGATGCGCAGCACTTCGAGGCCGGCAATCTTGCCGGCATCCTTGGTGGCCTGGCGCTGGGCGTCGTTGAAATAGGCCGGCACGGTGATGACGGCCTGGGTCACGGTTTCGCCCAGATAGGCCTCGGCGGTTTCCTTCATCTTCTGCAGGATGAAGGCGGAAATCTGCGACGGGCTGTAATCCTGGCCACCGGCATTCACCCAGGCATCGCCATTGGGGCCACGCGCGATGGTGTAGGGCACCAGGCCGGAGTCCTTGGTGGTCAGCGGATCATCGAAGCGGCGGCCGATCAGGCGCTTCACCGCAAACACGGTGTTCGACGGGTTGGTGACGGCCTGGCGCTTGGCCGGCTGGCCAACAAGGCGCTCACCATCCTTGGTGAAGGCGACTTGCGACGGCGTGGTGCGCGCGCCTTCGGCATTTTCGATCACCTTCGGCGCAGAGCCTTCCATCACAGCCACGCAGCTGTTGGTGGTGCCCAAGTCGATCCCGATAACTTTCGCCATGGTCTGTCACTTCCTGTTCTATGGGCCCGAACTCCAAGCGCCCCATGAAGGCAGCGCGGCACGGTCCGTCCCCGGTTGATCCTGTTGGCCGGTGCCCCGGCCGATGAATGCTGTAGGGGCGATATAGGGAGCGATTCCGGGGCTGCAAGACGGGCACGATGCGATTAACTGCACAGGTGATGTCGAATCCCCACCCTGCGACCATCCGCGCGCTGACCAGCGCCGAGATCGAACTGGCAGCCAGCGTGTTCGGCACGGCGCTGGATACGGCTGCCGTCACCGTGCGCCGGGCCAAATTTTGGGCGCTGCACCCGTGGTGGGTGACGATGGCACCCGATGGCCATGTCTGGTGCCATCCCAATGGCTTCAACTGGTCAGCCGATTATGCCGCCGAGCCGGTTTCGAGCCAGGCGCATTTCATCCATGAGCTGGTGCATGTCTGGCAAGTGCAGACCGGCGGGCATCTGGCGCTGCGCCGGCCGCCCTTTGCGCGCTATGGCTATGCCATCACGACGGGCAAGCCGTTCCACCGATATGGAATCGAGCAACAAGCCTGCATTGTCGAACATGCCTTCCGGGCGCGGGCAAAAGGCGATGCCGCCACGCTGGCGCGGCTGGTGCCGATCCTGCCGTTTCCCGGTTGGGAATGATCCGCTTCAGGCGTAGCCGCGGTCGCGCTGGATGGTCAGATCGCACGGGCGGCACAGTACCCGCACATTGCCTTCCACATCGCCCTTCTCGGCGGCCAGACGATCGAGCACGGTGTCATGCTCCGGCAGCGGCTTGGCGCAGATGGCGCACTGGCCGTTCTGCGCCTTGGCCGTGCGCGCCTTCAGCGACTGGCGGGCATTGGGCCGGCCGCGCTCGTCATAGGTCAGTTCCTTGTAGATCTTGCGGTTGAGGGCAAAGCGCAGCCGCTCATCTTCCCCTGCCGCCTCATCAATGCGCGCCCTGAACTCGGCCAGCAGATTGCGGGCGACCACCAGTTCGGCTTCGTCCAGGGTGCGATTGATCGTCATGGTTTCGATACCTCGATGAGCAGCTTGCCAAAATTGCCGCCAGTGTAGAGCTCTTTCACGGCGCTTACGGCGTTTTCGAGGCCAGGGCGAATGTCCTGACGCGTTTTCAGTTGGCCGCCCAGCATCCAGCCAGCCAGCGCCATGCCGCTTTCGCCAAAACGCGGGGCAAAATCGGTGACGATGAAGCCGCGGATCGCCAGGCGCCGCATCAGGATCATCGTCCAGAAACCCGGCGGTTCGGTGGGCGTCACATCGTTGTAGCTGGAGATCATCCCGCACAGCGAAATGCGGCCAAACAGTTTCATGCGTTTCATCACTTCGACCATGATCGGCCCGCCGACCTGTTCGAAATTGATGTCGATGCCGCCGGGCGCCAGCCGATCAAGCGCAGCGCCAACATCCTCGTTCTTGTAATCGATGCAGGCATCGAAGCCGAGTTCGTTCACGACATAATCGCACTTGGCCTTGCCGCCGGCGATGCCGATGACGCGGCAGCCCTTGATCTTGCCGATCTGGCCGACGATCTGGCCAACACCGCCGGCCGCCGCCGAGACAACAAGGGTTTCGCCCGGCTTGGGCTGGCCGATATCCAGCAGGCCAAAGTACGCCGTGGGGCCAACGAGCGCCAAAGTGCCATAGGCTGCCGCCAGCGAAGTACCGGGCAACTGCGGCAGCGGCGACATGAAGCTGCCATCAGAGACGATATGATCGGCCCATTCACCGAGCCCGGCCATGATCTGGCCAACCTCGACACCGGCCTTGCGGCTGGCAATCACCCGCCCGCACACACCAGCGCGCATCGGCGCACCGATTTCGACCGGCGGCATATATTGCTCCTGATCGCTCATCCAGATGCGGTTGGTGGGATCGAGCGACATGTAGATGACGGCGAGCAGGAAATGGCCTTCGGCCAGTTCCGGCAGGGTTTCACTCACCAGTTCCAGGTCGCTGTCGGCGATATCGCCCACCGGCCGGTGCGCCAGCTTCCACACCTTGCGTTGCATCAGGTTTCTCCCCGTTTGATGTCGTCCAGAAAATCGCGCAGTGCAGCTGCCGCCACCGGTTCGGCCAGCGTCGGCGCATGGCCAACGCCCGGCACCGTCACCGCAGTCAGGCCAGCCAGCCGCGCCTGCATTTCGGCTTGGGTCGCGGCCGAAAACACATCCGAAAGACCGGCGCGCAACGACAACACCGGCAGGCCCTTGAGGCTGTCGAACGCGGCCCAATCGTCGGCGCCGGCATCACCATGCGGCAGCCGGAAGGGTTCGGCGATGCGCGGATCATAATCGAAGATGATGCGGCCCTGCGGTCCGACCCGGCACAGGCGCTTGGCAAAGGCCAGCCATTCGTGCAGCCCCCAATCGGGATGGACGGTGGCGTTGCGCACCCCCAGATCGCGGGCGGCATGCACCCACGTATCCCAATTGCCGCCGCGCCCGACATTGGCCTGCAGGCGCTTGAGGCCCGCCGGCTCGATGGCCGGGCCGATATCGTTCAGCACCACGCCGGCCATGCGGGCGCGGTGCGCGGTTGTCATCCGCAGGGCCAGCAGGCCGCCCATTGAGGCGCCGATCACCACGAAGCGACCCACCCCGGCCGCATCCAGCACCAGCGACAGATCGCGCAGATAGGTGAGCGGCACATAGGTGAGCGAATCGCGCGCCCAGCCCGATTCGCCGCGGCCGCGCAGATCGGGCGCAATCAGGCGCCAATCGGCTCCCAGCGATTCGGCCAGCGGGGCAAAATCGGCACCGTTGCGCGTCAGGCCGGCCAGGCACAGCAGCGCCGGGCGATCGGCCGGCACGCCGGGATCATGATGTTCGCGCCAGCACAGCCGCACGCTATCGCCTGTAAACGCATAGCCTTTCTGCCAGCCAGGGGCCGGTTCGGGCCGCGAGGCCGGAGCAGAGAGGGGGGCGACGGCCATGTTTTGACTCTGACTCAACTCTCTTGTTATAGGAAGCCATTACCGTGGGGGTAAGGAAGAACAGCAAAAGTGGCAACGCGCGCTCTCGATTCCCGCAGCTCCAATGCCGGCACGGCCCGCACTGGAAGCCGCGCCGCCCCCCGTGCCGCATCAGGCGCGGGCGACATGCGTGCCCGCCGGTATGACCCGACCGAAACGAAGGCACGGGTGCTGGCTGCGGCCCACATGCTGTTTTCGCGGCAGGGCTTTGCCAACACCGGCACCGCTGACATTGCCCGCGAAGCCGACGTTTCGGAAGGCTCCATCTTTTATCATTTCGGTTCCAAGAAGGCGTTGCTCCAGGAATTGGGCCGCCGCCATGGCGAAGCAATGATCGCCGCAATGGAAGAGGGCTACACCCTCGAAGATCTGGAGCCCGGCATCACCGTGCCGCGCGTGTTGCGTTTCGTGCGAGACAACATGATCTGGGAAGGCGCGGAAGCCGAATGCGCCGATTGCGGGCCAAAGGCAGCGATGGCCTCCAACCCCGACGCCGAACCCTTTTATCACGCCGCCAAGGCCGTCACGACCGACTGGATCAAGCGCCACATGCAGGCCGCCCTGGCCAAGCGCGGCGTGACCGGCGTGGAAATCGACATTGCCGCCAGCTTCACCCATCATGTGGTGGGCGATGCGATCGATCGCTGGCTGTGCGCTGCCACTCCGGAAGAGGCGGACCGCGTTGAACGCGAGACCGTGCGCTACATCCGCGCCGCCAGCGGATATCCTCTGGATTGACGCGCTGGCTGCGGCCATAGGTTCAGGCTCATGGCCGAATTCACCCCTGAAACCAGAATCCTCGAACTGGGTGCGGATTTTTTTGATCCGGTCGAGGCCGCGCCGTTTCCGCAGACCATCCTGCGCTTCCGCAACGACCGCGCCGCCGCGCAGGTGGGGCTGGCCGGGCTGAGTGACGATGCGTGGGTGCAGCATTTCGGCCGTTTCGTGCCGCTGCCGGGCAGCCTGACCGGGCCACTGGCGCTGCGCTATCACGGCCACCAGTTCCGCACCTACAACCCCGATCTCGGCGATGGCCGCGGGTTCCTGTTCGCGCAGTGTCGCGACGATCGCGGCCGGCTGATGGATCTGGGCACCAAGGGCAGCGGCACCACGCCGTGGAGCCGGATGGGCGATGGCCGCCTCACGCTGAAAGGTGCGGTGCGCGAGATCCTCGCCACCGAAATGCTGGAGGCGTTCGGCGTCGCCACCAGCCGCACATTCAGCGTGATCGAAACCGGCGAAAAACTGATCCGCAGTGACGAACCCTCGCCCACCCGCGCCGCCGTGCTGGTGCGCCTCAATCACAGCCACGTGCGCTATGGCAGTTTCCAGCGCCAGGCCTTCCACCAGAACCGCGACGGGCTGACGAAGCTGGTCGACTATTGCCTCACCCACCTCGCGCCCGAAGCCAGCGGCCCCACCCCGGTCGCAGCGCTGGTTGATCATGCAGTCAAGGGCGCGGCGCGGATGGCGGCGCAGTATATGGCCGCCGGCTTCGTCCACGGCGTGCTCAACACCGATAATATCAACATAACCGGCGAGAGCTTCGATTACGGCCCCTGGCGCTTTGCCCCGGCCTGGGATGCCGGCTTCACCGCCGCCTATTTCGATCATTCCGGCCTTTATGCCTTTGGCCGCCAGGCCGAAGCCCTGCAATGGAACCTGTATCAGCTGGGGAGCGCGTTGCGGCTGATCGCCGAGACCGATGAGCTGAAAGGCCCGCTCGAAACCTACCCGCTACGCTATCGCGCGGCGCTGTCAGACGCGGTGCTGGGCCGGCTGGGCGTCAAGCGGCTGGGGCCGAGCGAGGACGAAGTGCTGGTGGAAGCTATCCAGAAGGCACTGGTCACAACCCAGATGGACCCGGACCGCTTCTTCTTCGATTGGCGCGGCGGCGTGCGGCGCGGGGCTTCGGTCGCCGATCCACACTACAGCCACGACGGCTTCACCAATTTCCTGACGCTGATCCCAGATTTCGCAGTGGGCGCGCCGGCCCACGACTATTGGGCCGACGACGCGCCCTGCACCATGCTGATCGACGAGGTGGAAGCCCTGTGGGCACCCATCGCCGAGCGTGACGACTGGGCGCCGCTCCACGCCAAGATCACCGCGATCAGGCGCATGGGCGAGGCGCACGCGCAGGGTTAGCGCGCCAGCATCGGCCCCAGCGCCTTGCCGCCGAAGATGTGCACATGCAGATGCGGCACTTCCTGGTGGGCATTCACCCCGGCGTTGGCGAGCAGGCGATAGCCCGGCTCTTCCAGCCCCAGCAGCTTGGCAACTTCCCCCACCGCCCGCACGAAGCCGGCGATTTCCGCCTCGCTCGCGGTGGCCGAAAAATCCGCCCAGCTGCGATACGGCCCCTTTGGGATCACCAGCACATGGGTGGGCGCCTGCGGGTTGATGTCGTGAAAGGCCAGCGCGTGCGGCGTTTCGTGGACGCGCTTGCACGGGATCTCGCCGCGCAGAATGCGGGCGAAGATATTATTCTCGTCATAGGCACCAAGGGCGTCCACAGGCATGTTAAAGGCTCCCACGCAATTGCCGCCTGTTCGTATCACTGCTGCCGCAACCGGCAAGACCTGCCCGCAAGGATTACCCCCATGTCCGCCGACTCATCCGACGAAGATTATGTCTATGACGAGGTCAGCGGCGAATGGCTGCCCGCCGCCGAACTGCGGGCGCGCGCATCCGCTGCCGATCCCGACGTGGTTGAAGTGCGCGATTCCGTCGGCAATCTGCTGGCCGATGGCGATCAGGTGACGTTGATCAAGGATCTCGACGTGAAGGGCGCCGGCCAGACGCTGCGCCGCGGCACGCTGATCAAGTCGATCCGGCTGACCGGCGATCCCCAGGAAATCGACTGCAAGTTCGATGGCATCAAGGGCCTCGTGCTGCGCGCCGAGTTCGTCAAGAAGCGCTGATCAGAGATTTCTTGCGTCCGCAGCCCGGCGGGCTTATTCACCCCTTGCTCGCACCCGTCCTGGCGTGCGGCAGGCTTCACTTGCATCTCGCCGCGATCAGAGCCACGCGCTCGCCGCCGCGAAGCCGAAAGACCAACATGCACCTCCAAGAACTCAAGAAGACTCCGCCCGCCGAACTGGTGGCGATGGCCGAGGAAATGGGCGTCGAGAACGCCTCCACCCTGCGCAAGCAGGATATCATTTTCGGCATCCTGAAAGCCGCCGCCGAAGCCGGCACCGAAGTGATGGGCGCTGGCACCATCGAAGTGATGCCCGATGGCTTCGGCTTCATGCGCTCGGCCGATGCCAGCTATCTCGCCGGCCCCGACGACATCTATGTCAACCCGCAGATCGTGCGCCGTTATGGCCTGCGCACCGGTGACACGGTGGAAGGCGAGATCAGCTCGCCCAAGAACGGCGAACGCTATTTCGGCCTCAACAAGGTGACGGCGATCAATTTCGACGATCCCGAGGCCGTGCGCCACCGGGTCAATTTCGACAATCTCACCCCGCTGTACCCCGATGAGAAATTGAACCTCGAACTCGGCGATCCGACCTCCAAGGACAAGACCGGCCGGGTGATCGACATTGTCGCGCCACTGGGCAAGGGCCAGCGCTGCCTGATCGTCGCCCCGCCGCGCGTCGGCAAGACGATCATGATGCAGAATATCGCCAAGGCGATCAGCGCCAACCATCCGGAATGTTTCCTGATGGTGCTGCTGATCGACGAGCGCCCCGAAGAAGTCACCGACATGCAGCGCACGGTGAAGGGCGAGGTCATCTCCTCCACCTTCGACGAACCCGCCACCCGCCACGTGCAGGTTGCCGAAATGGCGATCGAGAAGGCCAAGCGCCTGGTGGAACACAAGCGCGACGTGGTGATCCTGCTCGACAACATCACCCGCCTGGGCCGCGCCTACAACACGGTCGTGCCGTCGTCCGGCAAGGTGCTGACCGGTGGTGTGGACGCCAACGCCCTGCAGCGCCCCAAGCGTTTCTTTGGCGCCGCGCGCAACATCGAGGAAGGCGGCAGCCTCACCATCATCTCCACCGCGCTGATCGACACCGGCAGCCGCATGGATGAAGTGATCTTCGAAGAGTTCAAGGGCACCGGCAACGCCGAAATCGTCCTTGACCGCAAGATCGCCGACAAGCGCGTCTTCCCGGCCATCGACATTGGCAAGAGCGGCACCCGCAAGGAAGAGCTGCTGGTGGACAAGGAGACGCTGTCCAAGATGTGGGTGCTGCGCCGCATCCTGATGCAGATGGGCTCGACCGATGCGATCGAGTTTTTGATGGACAAGATGAAGGATTCGGTGACGAACGCGGACTTCTTCAATGCGATGAATAAGTGAGGCGGCTGGAAATAGCAGAGCTATTTCCAGACCCGCCGAACGGTCGGCCAGCGAACCAAAAGGGCGGCCCCAACAGGCCGCCCTTTTTGATTCGTCTGACGGCGTGGCTCCGCCACGCTCTTCCTTCCACTTCCCTTGACGCCCAGAGCGGACTCGGCGACTCCGCCGCCGGCCGCGCTCCCACGGACAAGGTCAGCCAGTGATGGCCTTCCGCACCTCAGCCGACCCCCAATCCAGCGTCCCCGACACCCGCCAGATTTCCTTGCCTTCCTCATCATAGAGGATCGTCACCGGCAGCCCCTTGGCCTTGATCGCCTCGGCATAGCTGCCCGGCTGGTCCAGCCCGGTTTCGATATTCTTGAACTTGTCCTTGCCCCAGAATTTGTCGACCGCCTGCCAGCCTTCCATGTCTTCGGAAATCGGCAGCACCATCACCGGTACTTCGCCGGCCAGCTTGTCGAGCGCCGGCATCTCCGCAATGCACGGCGCGCACCAGGTCGCCCACAGATTGACCAGCATCTTCATGCCCTTGTGATCGGCCAGCTGCTGCTTGGTGCCGCCCTTCATTTCCCACGTCACCGCCGCCGGGCCGGGTTCGCCGGCGTGGCTGCGATCGATGGTGTTGATCGGCGCTTCGCCCGGCTTTGCAGCGGTGGCAGCGGGCTTTTCCGGTGCCGTGGGGGCCGCCTGGTTGCAGCCGGCCAGCGCCAGCGTGGTGAGCAGCAGCAGGGTCTTGCGCATGTCAAAGTCCTTCATTCGTTGTCGCCCCGATAAACAGCGCAGTGGCGACTGCCAACCCACTGTGGCACCAAGCCCCGCAAAGGGGACAAGACGATGACGGTTTCACGGCGCGACGCAATCAAACTGGCAGCATTGGGCGGCGCGGTCGCGGCTGGTTGCGGGGGCGGCAGCAATCCACTATCGGCCACCACCATGAGCAGCGACCCGACAACGCCAGCTGGCACCGCAAACAGCCTGTGGGGCGGCCGCTTCGGCGCCGGCCCTTCGGCGATCATGCAGGAAATCAACGCCTCCATCGGCGTGGACAAACGCCTGTGGCGCCAGGACATCCAGGGCAGCCGCGCCCACGTCGCCATGCTGGGCAAACAAGGCATCGTTTCGGCCGACGATGTTGCCGCCATCGACAAGGGGCTGCAGCAGATCGCTGCCGAATATGAAGCCGGCAAGCTGGTGGAGAATCTGGCGCTGGAGGATATCCACCTCCACGTCG
>NZ_JAUMBI010000087.1:0-22883 GCF_032115815.1 Sandarakinorhabdus sp. | reverse complement strand
CCGTCGGCCGGCCACGGACCATGATTCTCGATGGTGACAGCATGGATCAGCGTGGGGCCAGCGGCGGCGCGGGCGCGGTCCATGATCACATCGGCAATGGCGGCATCGGTCACATAGCGATGTTCCCCCTTGGAAGGCATCACAAAGGCGTCTGGCCCGACCAGTTCGGCAAAGCCGGCCGCCGGCATGATGATATCGCGGCTGTAGAAGCCCAGATCATGCGGGTGAACGAACAGGCTGCGCCAGCCAGCGCGGGCCAGGCGGGCGGGCAGGGCGTGACTGGCCTCGCCCAGGGCGGTGAGGAAGGGATCAAAACGGCGAAAACCCAGCACATCCTCGTCGCGGCCGAAGATCACGCCATATTCGGTGCGGTTGGTATAGGCGCCAAAGCCCGACACCAGCAGCCGGCCCTGCACCCAGGCATCGCTCCGTGCCGCGGCCAGGCAGGGCAGGGCCAGCGCAGCATCGCCGAACAGTTCGGACGGATCGGCAAAGCTTTCGCACTGCACCACCACCACCAGTTCAGCGCCGGTGGGGGCCGACAGGGATGATGAGCAGGGCGCCGGGTCAGCGCTGGCGCGCCAGCGCCACCAATAGAGCAACAGGCTGGCCAGCAGGCCATGGCGGGCCAGATCGGCGCGGGCATCGGGCACCAGCGCCAGCCCGCGCCACGGCGGCAGCATCAGGCTGATCCGGATCATCAGCAGCGCGGCCACCAGCACCGCCAATCCGGCCAGATGCGGCAGGACAGCGGCCACGAACAGCCAGGCCAGCAGCGCCAGCAGGCCGGCAGCGCCGGCCACCAGGGCCGCCAGTTGCCATTGCTGCAAGGCCGAAAGATAGAATTGCGGGTGGCGGAACACGGCGGCCACCAGCGCCAGATCGGAAAACACCAGGGGTTCGCCCAGCATGGCGTTCTTGGCATTGGAAACCAGTGCCAGCATGGCCACCAGCCCCAGTGCCACCAGTGCCGACACCATCGCGTTGCCGCTGAGCGCCTGCACCAGGCCAGCAACTGCCAGCACGATCCACAGATGCAGCCATACGCCGGCGAAACTGCGCCGGCGGCGCTCGCGCACCAGTGCATCTGCCAGCAGCGATGCTGCCAGCAACAGGCCAAAGATCAGGCCAAGGCTCAACGAGGTGCGACCCATCGTGTCTTTCATATGGCGATTGCTGGGGCGCAACCGTGCAAGGGTGGCTCCATAGCGGGGGATTACGGCCCTGTCATTATGCCTGTGTTCATCCACGCCGGGCAAAAGGAACCGGGTTTGGGTTGGACGAAAACAGGCGGTTCCAAGAATGATGTGCGGGGCAACAGGCATGGCCATGATCGACGCGCACCAGCGTGAGCGGCTGGCCTGTCGACAGGAACCATCATCTGGCTGTAAGGCCTTTGGCTCAGCTGAGCGGGACCGCCCTTGATGCCTGACATGACCAGCCCCGCGCCCGGCGAAGCAATGAGCCCGTTGCTGTTGGCTGCGCCGCGCAGCGTGTTGTTGCTGCAGGGACTGATGGGGCCGTTGTTCCGCCGCCTGGGCCAGGGGCTGATCCGCGCCGGCCACCGCGTGCACAAGGTGAATTTCAACGGCGGTGATCGCGCCACGTGGAATCTGCCCGGCGGCATCGATTATCGTGGCACCAAGGCCGATTGGCCCGATGCCCTGCGCGGCCTGATCCGCCAGTTCGCAGTGACCGATGTGATGCTGTTCGGCGATTGTCGCGATTATCACATGGCCGCCCGCGACGTATGCCGCGAGCTAAGCGTGCGCGTGCATGTGTTCGAAGAAGGCTATGTGCGCCCGGATTGGGTGACGATGGAAGAAGGCGGCGTGAACGGCCATTCGAGCCTGCCGCGCGACCCCGAATATTATCGTCGCACCGCTGCGCTGCTGCCGCCGGTGCCGCCGCACAGCCGTGTGATGTCGTCCTTTCGTCGCCGCGCATTGCAAGGCCTGGCCTATAATGCCGCCGACTTGTTCAGCCGCTGGCATTATCCGCATTGGGACAATCACCGCCCCTGGCACCCACTGGTAGAAGGCATGGGCTGGGCCCGCAAATTGTGGCGCAAGCGCGAACGCGAAGCCGCCGGGCAGGCGCTGCTCACTCGGCTGGAACAATCAGCCGCACCCTATTTCCTGTTTCCGCTACAACTGGACAGCGACGCCCAGATCCGCATCCATTCACCCTTCGTGGGCATTGCCGATGCGATGAAAACCGTGATCCAGTCCTTCGCCGCCCATGCCCCGGCGGGTGTGCGGCTGGTGGTGAAGGAACATCCGCTCGATAACGGCGTGCGCAATTGGGAACAGGTTGCTGTCGATATCGCCACCAAGTTCAAGGTGGCCGACAGGATCGATTATCTGGTGGGCGGCGATATCGAAGCGATCAGTGCAAGCTCCCGCGGCATGGTGACGATCAACAGCACGACCGGCACGCTGGGCCTGGCCATGGGCCTGCCGGTGGCGGTGCTGGGCGATGCCATCTACGACATGGCGGATGTCACCTTTCAGGGCGAACTGGATGATTTCTGGCAGCGCCCGACGCCGCCCGATGCCGAAACCTTCGCCGCCTGGCGCCGCGTGCTGATCGAACGTTGCCTGATCCCAGGCGGCTTCTTCTCCGATGAGGCGCTGGACAAGGTGGTGAGCCACGCCATCGCCCGCTTCGAAGGCCGCCCGCTGGCACCAGAGTGATTAGCCCCAACTGATCAACTGTTATCCTGATACAGCAGGGTCACGCTGATCCGCCGGTTGCGCGGATCGGCTGGTTTGTCTTTCACATAGGGATCAGTATCGGCCACGCCCTCGATGCGGCGGAAGCGGCTGCCGGGGATGCCGGCGCCCATCAGCAGGCGCCGCGTGGCGTCGGCGCGCGCAGTCGAAAGGCTCCAGTTCGACGCGCCGTCCTTCCGGCTGAAGCCCAGCGCATCGGTGTGGCCGCGTACGGTCAACGCGTTGGGCATGTCTTCAATCGCGTGCGCCACCGTCTGCACCAGTTCGCCGGCCGCGGATGTGGGGGCCGAGGTGCCCAGGCTGAACATCGAAAAATCGGCGCGCTCCACCATGTCGATGCGCAGGCCATCGCGGGTCTTCACGAAGCGCACCTGGCCTTTCAGGCCCTTCAACGTGGGATCGGCTTCAAGCTTTGCCATGACGCGCTGGGCCGCCTTGTCCAGCGCCGCATCATCGCGGGCACGCGCGGCGGCCCGAGCGTCATCCTCACCAGGCTTGGCGGTCTTGCCGCTGCTGCCCTGCGCCTGGCCCTGCTGGCCCGAAGCTGCGCTGCTGCCTTCGCCAACACCGGGTTTGGCGGCCACGCTGTCGCTGCCAGCGGCGGTTACCGGGCGCTTGCCGGTGGTTTCGGGACGAATGGAGGACCCATCCGGCGCCGTCACGGCACGGCCGCCGAACAGCCCGTTGGAACCGCCGCTGTTCTGCATCTGGATCACGGTGGGGGTGAAATAATCCGCAATGCCCTTCCTTTGCTGCTCGTTCGTCGCGCCCAGAATCCACAGCAGCATGAAGAACGCCATCATCGCGGTGACGAAATCGGCATAGGCGATCTTCCATGCACCGCCATGGTGCGCGTGGGCGTGGCTCTTCACTTTCTTTATAACGACTTCCGGCTCGATATTCGGTTCATGCTTCATGGCAGGCCGCTCACTTTGCCGACCGCATGCCGTCGAAAATCTCGCTGAAGCTGGGCTGATGGGTGGGGCTGATCGCGGTGCGCGCCGCTTCGATCACCAACGGCTGCGGCTGGCCTTTCAGCGTGGCGATGATCACCCGGCGAACCACCAGATAAATCTCGCTATCCTCGTCGATCACCGCCTTCAATCGCGCCGAAAGCGGCCCGACGATGCCGTAACTGAGCAACACCCCCAGAAACGTGCCGACCAACGCCGAGCCGACCATCGCGCCCAGGATGGCCGGCGGCTGATCGATGCTGCCCATCGTCTTGATCACGCCCAGCACGGCCGCGACGATGCCCAGCGCCGGCAGCGCGTCCGACATGGTCTGCAATCGCTCCACCGGTTTCAGGGCGGCGTGGTGGTGGGTATCGATATGGGTTTCGATGACTTCATCGACGGCGTTGGGTGACAGCGTGCCGGTGGACACCACCAGCAGCCGGATCGAATCCGTTACCAGGCTGATGAAGAAATGATCGCCGGCAAACTGTGGATATTCGGCAAAGATGCTCGATGATTTCGGGTCTTCGATATGGGGTTCCACCGCGGTTGGCCCTTCGGTGCGGAACAGGCGCATCAACCGCGCCGTCAGGAAGATCGCCGCGCCATAGTCCGCCTTCTTGTACTTGGGGCCTTTCACCACCTTACCAAGGCCGCCGCCCATCTCCTTGATTCCCTTGATATCGGTTGCCACCAAAGTGGCGCCGGCGGCGGCACCGCCGATGATCAGGAATTCATGCGGCAGGGCGTGCAGCACCGGCCCCAGGCTGCCGCCGGTGATGGCAAAACCGCCAAACACCATGACGATGAGCACGACAAGGCCGATGATGGACAGCATGCAGGGGCCGGCTCCGGGGGTTGAGGGGTTCCCCCGGATTACGGCCCGTTCAGAACGGACTTAATCGCTGCCGTGTTGGAATCCTTAGCGGATATCGTCCCACAGGCTCAATCGCGACACCCGCGCGAAACTGGCCTGCGCCGCTTCCAGCACCACCGACAGGCGGTCGAGCCGGGCAATGGCCTCGGTCATGTCGGTGTCCTCCAGCTTCGACAGGCTGGATTTCAATTCCAGCTGGCTGCGGTCCAGACGGTCGGTTTCCGCCTCCAGCCGCGCCGCCCGCGCGCCGAGCAGTGCCTGGGCGCCGGCCAGCCCGCCGATATGATTGTCCATGGCGGCAATCGCCTCGTCCATCGCCGCAGCGAAGAACAGCGGGCGGGGCTCCTCCAAACTATCGGCCAGATGCGCCAGACTGTCGAAGAAATTGCGTTGGCGCGGTGGCGGCGGCACTTCTGGATCGGGCGGCGGCGCCAGCGGGTCAACGGGCGGCAGCGGCTCGGTCACGCCAAAGGCTTCCGGCCCGGTGATGCCGGCGGCGATGCGGCGGCCCACAGTGGCGACTTCCGGCGGCACGCCCAGCCCGGCCCACACGGCCAGTCCTTCGGCATCATCGGCATAGCTGGGCGCCACACCAACCCCGGAAAACAGCGCCTCGCCATCGGCGCCGCGTGTCTCCGCCAGCCCGCGCGCGGCGGCCAGCAACTCGCGCACCTCCAGTGCCAACACCTTGCGATCGCTGGCGTTGAGCGCGCCGTTGCGGCCAGACAATGCCAGTTCCTTGGCGCGCGCGGCGAGATCGGCAATGCCGGCGAGCGCCACTTCGCTGGCCGACAGCCGCGCGCTGGCCGCATCCATGGCCTCGCGCTGTACCTCGGCACCCTGGTTGGCGCGGCGCAGCGTGGCGATGCGGGCAAAGGCGATGGCATCGTCGCCGGGCTTCTGCAGCTTTTTCCCGGTGCTGATCTGTTCCTGCACAACCGCCAATTGTTCGGATAGCCCCTTCAGGCGGCGAACGGCGGCATCATGGCCCACCCGGGCGGACAGCGGCGGGATCATCGGGCCAGCCCAAGAATCTGATCGAACAGATCACGCGCCACGCCGATCACCTGGGCATTGGCGCGATAGGCGGCCTGCAGCCGGGTCAGTTCGGCGGCTTCGCGTTCCAGATCGACGGCAGAGACCGCATCATTGGCGCGGGCGGCATCTTCCTTCAGGCTGGCAGCAGCGGCTTCCAAGCGCTTGGTATCGCTCACATTCGCGCCGATGCTGGCCAGATCGCCATCCAGCACGGCCTCGATCGTGCCATTGGGGCCGGGTTGGGCGCGCAGACGGCCCAGA
Source organism: Sandarakinorhabdus sp. (assembly GCF_032115815.1). Classification (GTDB taxonomy): domain Bacteria; phylum Pseudomonadota; class Alphaproteobacteria; order Sphingomonadales; family Sphingomonadaceae; genus Sandarakinorhabdus. The sequence goes on along the minus strand of NZ_JAUMBI010000087.1, from coordinate 17,016 downwards.
TCGAGCAGATTGCGATTGTCCTGCGACCCCGGCGGGGTGGGCGCGATGCGGAACAGGTCGCCCTCTGCGGCATCGGCAGGGATGCGGAACCGCACGCCCGGCCCTTCGATCAGGCTGCCATCGGCGGGCACGGTGGCGAGGAGATTGACGCCGGTGGGATCGCGGATCTCGGCCAGCCCGCCGGCAATGACCGTGACGTGCCAGGGTGGCGGCGTGGTGTCGCCACCGGGCAGGGCGAGCGCGGTCGCATCGTCAAATATCCCCGGCAGGCCACGTGCGGTGTTGGTGGGCACGCCGTCAATCTGCCAGCGCGCGGCGGCGGCTACCTCGGCAGGCTGCAAGGGGCGCAACGAAAGGCCCTGCGCGCCGGTCAGCGGCTCGATCGTCCACTGATCACCGCTCACCCAGCCATTACCGATGGTGACGGTCAGCCCGTCGAGCAGCAGCGGCGATGTGCCGGTGATGCTGGCGCTGTTGTCCGTCCGCGCCAGGGTGAAGCCGCCGGCTTCGGCAATCAGGCGATAGCCGCCGGGAAAGGGGGTCGCTCCGTCGGCCAGTGTTACATCGACTGGCGCTTGCCCGGCATTGGCCTTGCCCACGGTGGTGCGGGTCGCGGTGGTGGCAAACAGCGCCTGGCCGGGCTGGCCGTTCGCATCAATGCCGCGCTGGTGCCAATCATTGACCAGGGTGGCGAAACTGCCGGCGCTGCCATCCAGTGCGGCGCGGGCGCGGATGATCTGGCCACTGGCTTCCAACAGGCCCGACAAGCGCCCCGACGCCGGCAGCCGCAACGGCACCGGTTCATGATCGGGATCAAGCAGCACCGATTGGCCATCAGGCGCGACGCCGATGCGGCTGCTGTTGCCGGCCTTTGGCACCAGCAGCACCGCTGACGGTCCGGAACCGAGCTTGACCTCGACCACACCGCGCTCACCCTCGCTCACGCTGATCCGGACTTCATTGGCGAGATCAGCCAGCAGCCGGTCGCGGTTGTCGAGCAGGCCGGCCGCCGCGACATCACCATCATCGCCGCGCCGCAGTTGATCGTTCACCTTTGCCAGCGCGGCGGCAAGATCGTTGACGCGGCGGGTGGAAAGCCGGGCTTCGGCGCGGATATCGCCTTCCAGCTGCTCCAGATCGCGGCCATGGCCCGCGAACGCCGCAGCGGCATCTTCGGCAGCATCAAGGAACACGGCGCGCGCCGCAGGCTGGGTGGGGGCGGCGGCGAGTCGCGTCGCGGCATCGAAGAAGGCACCCACGCGGCCCACCACATCGGCGGTGCTGGCCAGCGATTCCAGCCTTTGCAGCCAGTCCAGCCGGGCGCCCAGCCTTGCCTGATCACCGCTCGCGATGCGGGCGGCATTGGCTTTCAGCGCATCAACATCGCGCACCAGCGCGGCAGCGCGTACGCCGGCCCCGCTCAACGACGCGCGCTGGAACGGCCCGCCGCTCCCCGTGGGCTGCGTGGCCAGCACGATGCGGCGGCGGACGAAACCCGGCGTATCGGCATTGGCGACATTGTCACCAGTGGCGTTGAGTGCGTTCTGGAATGCCAGCACGCCGGAGCGGCCGAGCGAGAGCAGGTCCATCATTTTCCGGCCTCCTTCGCCAGCAATTGCGCCAGACCGAGCGGCGCTGCAGCAGCGATGGCGCGACCGCGCTGATCATCGATCATGTCGCGTATCTGATCATTGTTGCCCAGCATGTCGTCGCCCAGCTTCGCCGCCCGCGCCGTCTTCAGCAGCTGAGTGACGAGCAGGGCTTCGAAATCCTGTCCGGCTCTTCGCGCGGCTTTCACCTCTTCAGGCTGGCGCACGATGGGCATCGTGACGGGCTTGATCTCCATCAGATCACCACCAGTTCCGCCCGCAGTGCGCCGGCGGCCTTCAGGGCTTCGAGGATGGCGACAAGATCGCCCGGCGCGGCACCCAGCGCGTTCACGGCATCGATGATCTCGCCCAGCTTTGCCCCCGGCGCGAACAGGTTCATGCGGGTCTGGGCCTCGCCGGCTTCCACGGTGGATTGCTGCGCCACCACCGTCTGGCCGCGCCCGAACGGGCCGGGCTGGCTGGCCTGTTGATTCTCCGTCACCCGCACCGTCAGGTTCCCGTGGGCCACGGCGGCGGGCAGGATGCGCACTTCCCCTGAAATCACCACCGTGCCGGTGCGGGCGTTGACGATCACCTTGGCGGCCGGCGGCTGCAATGTGACGTCGAGCGCCTCCACCCGGGCAGCCAGCGCGATGCGGCTTGCCGGTGCATCGGGCGCATTGATGGCGATGCGGATGCCGTCTTCGGCGCGCGCCGCCTCGCCGCCGATATTGCGATTGATGGCATCGGCCACCGATTTTGCCGCCGAGAAATCCGGTTCGTTGAGATCAAGGAACAAGGGCCCGCTGCCGGTGAACGGCGAGGCGACGGCGCGTTCGATGATGCCGCCCGACGGCACGCGGCCGGTGGCCGGCGTACCGACCACAATGCGGCTGCCGTCGCGGCCTTCCGCGCCGAAGCCGCCGACGGCCAGCGATCCTTGCGCCAGCGCATAAATCTCGCCGTCCGGCCCCTGCAAGGCCGTCAACAGCAAGGTGCCGCCGCGCAAGCTCTTGGCCTGGCCCAGCGCCGCCACGGTCACGTCCAGCCGCTGGCCGGGTTTGGCAAAGGGCGCCAGTTCCGCCGTCACGATCACTGCGGCAGCATTGCGCAACTGCGGGTTCACACCCGGCGGCAGCAGCACGCCCAGCCGGGCGGTGGCGGATTTCAGCGACTGGATGGTGAATTCCAGATTCTGATCGCCGGTGCCCGTCAGGCCCACCACGATGCCATAGCCAGTGAGTGCGTTTGCCCGCACACCGGAAAAGCGCGCGATGTCCTTCACCCGTTCGGCACTGGCCGGGCTGTTGAGCAGCAGGAGCAGCAGGAGCAGCAGGATGCGCATCACAGCGGTGCAATCTTGGCAAAGAAGCGCGCCAGCCAGCCCTGGCGGCTGTTGTCCGCCACCTGGCCGGTGCCGCCAAAGCGGATGCGCGCATCGGCGACGCGGGTGGAGGGCACGACATTGTCGAACCCCAGATCATCCACCCGCACCAGGCCGGTGAGCTGCAGATGCTCTTCACCGCGATTGAGCATCAGTCGCTTCTCGCCCGCGATGCGCAGCACGCCGCCGGGCAGCACTTCGGCCACGGTCACGGTGATTTCGCCAAACAATTCATTGTTCTGCTCAGCCGTACCGCTGCCCTTGAAGCTTTGCGCCGATCCGCCCTGCGTCGCCTGATTGAGGCTGTTGGCAAAGGGAATGACCGGCGGGAAACGCAGCGCGTTGTCGCTATCGCGCCCGGATTCGGCACTGGCCGATTTGCTGGCGCGGGTGCGCTCCACCAGCCGGATGGTGATGAGATCGCCCACGCGTCGCGCCCGCCGATCGGTGACGAGTCCGGCAAAATTCTGCGCGTTGAACAGGCTGCCGGTGGCGATCAGCGGCGACACCGGCACGGCGACGATGGCTGGCGGGATCGGCTTCAGCTTCTTCGCCAACGCCGGCTGCGCGACGAAGAACAGGATCGCCGACGCCAGCAGCCAGCAGGCCAGTGACAGCTGCGCCGATTGCCGCTCAGACATTCTGCACCACGTAACGGCTCATCTCGTCGGCCGCGTTGATCACCTTGGCGTTGATTTCATAGGCGCGCTGCGTCTCGATCATGTCCACCAGCTCCTGTACGGTGGACACGTTCGATCCTTCCAGCATGCCCTGCCGGATGCTGCCCATCCCGGCCTGGCCCGCCACGCCCAGTGTGGGCGGCCCCGATCCGGCGGTTTCGCGATAGAGATTGTCCCCCACCGGCATCAGCCCGGCCGGGTTCAGGAACCGTGTCAGCTGCAACTGCCCCACTTCCACCGGCGCGGCCTGGCCAGCAACGGCGGCGGTCACGATGCCATCGGGCGAGATGGTGATCTGCTGCGCGCCATCCGGGATGGTGAGCGGCTGCGCCAATCTGAGGCCGGATGCCGTCACCATTTCGCCATTGGCCGAAAGCTTGAAGCCGCCATCACGGGTATAGCCCACCGTACCATCGGCCAGTTGCACGGCAAAGAAACCGGCGCCGTCAATCGCCAAATCCAGCGCATTGTCCGTCGTCTGCAACGTGCCCTGGCTGTGCATGCGTTCGGTGCCCACCACGCGCACGCCGGTGCCGGTGCCCAGCCCGGTGGCATATTGCGTGTCCGCCCCGCTCGCGGCGCCGGGATTGCGATCATCCTGATACATCAGGCTGGCAAAGCTCGCCCGATCCTTCTTGAAACCGGTGGTCGAAACGTTGGCGAGGTTGTTCGAAATCGTCTTCATGCGCTGGTCGAGCGCATCCAGCCCCGAACGGGCAATCTGCAAGGCGGTCGTCATCGCAAATCCCTTCAGTTGTCCAAGCGCATCAACCGCGCGCCCTGTTCGTCCATGTCCTGCGCCAGCCTGATCAGCCGGGCATTCACCTCGAACCCGCGCTGTTCCTCCACCAGTTCCACCAGCGCCTCGGTGGCGGTCACGTTGGCGCTTTCCAGCGCACCGCTTTCCACGCGCGCGGCGGGATCGCGGGGCAGGGGCTCTTCCGGCAGGAACAGGCCATCGCCGGCCTTGTCGCGCCCGGTGAGCCCGCTGCCGTCCACCAGTTTCAGCTGCCCCACCTCGGTTGGCCCATCGGGCAGCAAGGCGCTGATCCGGCCATCCTGCGCGATGGTGAGCGCCGCGCCGGGCGGCACCGAAATCGGCGCATTGTTCGCCCCCAGCACCACCCGGCCATCGCCGTTCGTCAGCAGGCCGGTCGCCGACACCGAAAGGTCGCCGCGCCGCGTGTAACCTTGCCTAACCTCGCCGCCGATCACCGGCCCCTGCACGGCCAGCCAGCTCTTCGCCGACAATGCCACGTCCAGCCCGCGCCCCGTCGCCTGCACCTTGCCCGGCACCGCCGGCGTGGCGAGGCTGGGCGAACCCACCTGTGCCCGTGCTTCCCACGCCCCATCTGCAGCGCGGGCGGCGTCCAGATAGCGGCCTTCCTGCGCCACGATATCGCGGCGGAAGCCGGGGACCGATGCGTTGGCGAGATTGTTGGCGGTCACCACAGCCTCGCGCGCCCGGGCGTTCAGGCCGGTCAATGCGGTATAGATCAGCCGGTCCATCGCTCATCAGTTCCGCAGGTTGATGATGGTTTGCATCAACTGGTTGTCGGTCTCGATCGCCTTTGCGCTGGCCTGGAAATTGCGCTGCGCCGCGATCAGGTTGACCAGTTCGGTGGTGAGATCGACATTCGACCGCTCGATATTGCCCGACAATATGGTGCCGATGCCGTTGCGGCCGCCTTCACCCATCAGCGGCTCGCCCGATTGCGGCGTCACCACCCAGCTGGCATCGCCGGTCTGTTTCAGTCCTTGCGGGTTGGAGAAATTGGCCAGAGCCACCTTGCCCAGAACCTGCACTTCGCCATTGGAAAAACTGGCGCGCACCAGGCCGTCGGGTTCCACCGAAACGCTTTCCAGCTGCCCCGATGCCACGCCATCCTGTTCGATCAGGGCAACGCTGAACGGGCCGGCCTGCTGAACGGTGGCGGTGCCATGATCAACGGCCAGCGCCATGGCGCCAGCGCCGGTATCGGGCGTGAAGGCATCGAACACGAACGGCGTGGTGGGGTTGGTCAGATTGCCGTTGACGTCGAATTCCATGGGGATGCCGGGCGTGCCGGCCACGTTCAGTTCCTGGTTGCCCACGAAGGCCCGCGCCGTCCAGCGGTGGAACGGGTCGCCAACCGTCGGCACACTGTCCTTCACATAATAGATGGTCGCGGCCAGTGGATTGCCCAAGCTGTCGAACACCGTCACCGATGTGCTGGCGTTGAAGGTGGCGGGATCATTGCGATCGAACACATAGGGATTTTGCGCCGTGTAGATCGGCCGATCGGCAATGATCGGCGCATCGGCCGGCAGATTGGCGGTCAGGCGAATCTCGGTGCTGGCCTGCGGTGCGCCGCTGTTCAGCGGCAGGCGGGCCGGCGCGGTGCTGGCCAGCGTGGTCGATTGCAGCGCGCCATCTGTGGTGGTGGGGAACAATTGCAGCGTGCGGCCCTGGTTATCCACCACGAAGCGTTCCGGCGTTACGCCAAAGCTGCCGGCGCGGGTGAAATGCGTCTGCACGCCGCCGGCGCCGGATTTCACCACAAAGAAGCCCGGCCCCGCCAGCGCCATGTCCAGCGCGCTGGTGCTGGTTTCGGTTGGCCCTTGCTGGAACTGCTGGGTGATGGCCCGCACCGTGGTGCCGGAACCCACGATGCGGTTGGGGTTCTGCAGCGCCGATGTGGAAATGATGTCGCCAAAGGCCACGCGGCTGCGCTTGAAGCCACTGGTGCCAACGTTGGCGATATTGTTGGCGATGGTCGCCATCTCGGTCTGCGCGCCGGTGAGGCCGGAGTATGCGGTATAGAAAGCCATGCAACAGATTCCTTCAGTTTGACGCTTCGGGAGGGGAAACTTGTGCGATCAGCTGATCCAGCCGCGCGATCACCGCATCCAGCTTCGTGTTGGTGGCGCTGCCGCCCTCCACTTGCGCAAACATCGCCATCTGCTGGACATATTGGAAGTTATCGACCGGCTTGGTCGGATCCTGGTTCTGCAACTGCGCGGTGAGCAGGCGAAGGAAATCGCCCTGATCCAGCGTGGATTTTGGCGCTTTGGCGGTGGTCGGCTGCGCGACCGGCAGCCCGGCGGGCAGGGCGGGATCAACGCTGCTCATTTGCCGATCCGCAGTGTTTCGAGCATCAGGCCGCGGGCCGTGCTCATCACTTCGACATTGTTGGCATAGGCGCGGGCGGTTTCGACCATTTCGACCATCTCCTGGTTGGGATCAACGGCGGCGGCCCACACATGCCCGGTGGCGTCCGCCAGCGGGTGATTGGGATCGAGCTTCTTTTCCGGCGTGCCGGTGCGGGCCATGCGCGCCACATCCACGGTGGCGGCCGGGCCATCGAAGCTAGCGCTGAACACCGGTTTCAGCGCGCGATAGGCGCCCTGTTCGCTGCCGGCGATGGTGCCGGCGTTGGCGAGGTTGGAGGCGATGGCGTTCATCCGCACCAACTGCGCGGCCATGGCGCGGCCGGAAATGTCGAAAGTGCTGAGGCCCGAGGGGTTGATGGGTTTCATCATTCACCGCCCTTCAGCGCGCTCATGATCGTCTGGATGCGGCTGGTGAGAAACCCGAGCGAAGCGCGATATTTCACGGCGTTTTCAGCAAAGGCTGCCTGTTCGGTGGCCATCTCCACCGTGTTGCCATCCAGGCTGGGCACCAGCGCGGCGCGATACTTGATGTCGCCGTTCAGTTGATTGGCCATCACCGCGCCAAAGCCTGAAGACTGCGCCGCCTGCAATCGGGCCAGCGCGCCATCGGCATCCAGATCTCGCGCCTTGAAACCGGGAGTGGCAGCGTTGGCGATATTGCCGGCGATCACGTCCAGCCGCTGCGCCCTGAGGCGAAGGGCGTCGGCAGAGAGACCAAGGGCGGTGTCGAGCATCGTCATGCCCCCTGCTCAGCAACAAGCATGCCAAAGCCGGGCAACGAAGGTGAAGGGGGGGGCGGCCCGGGGTTGCGGCAAGGGCTTGCCGGGGGGAGCGGCAAGGGCTTGCCGGCCCCGGGCCGGCGAAAGGCGCACTGCGTATGGGGGGTCTGCAGTTGGCGCGCTTCTTGCTGGCTGTGGGGGGCACCGTTCGGGGGACTCCACGGTGTTTGCCAACCAGCATCAGGAACAACGGTCCCATGCGCCAGATGTTTAAATCGCCTTCCGTTCGCCACATCCTGTTGGGGCTGGCCGGGCTGGGCGCGTTGATCGCCGCCCGCCCGGCGCCCACTCAGACTCTGGCGCAGGCATTGCACGATGTCGCCGCACTGAAGGCGCAGGTGCAGGGCTTCGCCGGCGGCGCACCCGCGCGGATCGATCCGCGCCTGGTGGTGCCGCGCTGCCTGGCCCCGGCGCTGAGTTGGGCCCGCGCCGACGTGGTGCGCGCCGACTGCGCCAGCCCGGCGTGGACGCTGTATGTCCCGATCGATCAGCCCTTTGCCCTCGGCTCAGCACCGGGTGCGCTGCCACAGGCGCGGGCGCGGCCGGCCATCTGGCGCGGTGAACGCGTGCTGGTCGAAGCCGGCGGGCAGGGCTGGGCCGTGAGCATCGAGGCCGAAGCCGAACGCGACGCCGATGGCAACCGCATTGCGCTGAAGGGCCCGGCCGGCCGCCGCTTCACCGGACGGATCGAGGAGGGCGGCAAGGTCGTGCTCGCGCGGTGACTTAAGCTGCATGGTGAACGGCCGTTAAGTGCGTTGGGCCCTTCGAGACGGGCGGAAAGGACGAGGTAATGATTGATGGCATTTCAGGGGGCGGCGGCCCCATCAGGGCTCCGATTGGCCAGCGCCGCGCGCCGACGGAAACCACGGTGCAGACCACGGCGGCCGATCCGGCGCGCGGCGTGCGCCGGAACCTGCCCGGCAACGATATAGCGCCCGCGCGCACCGGCCGCTCTGCGCTGGTCGCCGATCTGGCCAAGGCGCCACCGGTGAACGCCGCGCGCGTCGCCGAACTGAAGGCGCAGATCGAGGCCGGCCGCTATCCGCTCGATCCGCTGCGCATCGCTGATGCCATGCTGAAGCTGGATCGTGGCCGGCCATGAGTGCAGCCGATGATCTGGCGCAGGCGCTGGTTGCGGCCATCCGCAGCGAGCTGGACGCGCTGGACGCCGAAGATGCCGATGCCATTCTGGCCGCCAGTGACGCCAAGGCCAGGGCGCTGGCCGATCTTTCGGCCGCCATTGCCGGCGGCGCGCCGCCGCCGCGCCCGCTGCTCGAAGAAGCGCGGGATCTGAACACCCAGGCGATCTTGAAAAGCCGGGCCAAGCTGATCAGCGTTGAAAAGCGCCTCGCCGCGCTGCGCCCCGGGCCGGCGATTCCGCGGCCGGAACCTGTCACCTACGGCCGCAACGGGCGCTGGGCCTGAGCGGTGTTGGGGGGCAACATCCAATATGGTGCAATCGGGCAGGGCAGCTTGGCCCTGCTGGCACGCGCCTTGCTTGGGGTTGGGGCATGACCCAGGCCCCAAACCTTATCGGCGCCTTTCCCCGCGCCACCGGAAGCGCTGCCGTTGTTGATGCCATCAGCAATGCCGCCAACCGCACCGGCGTCGATTTTTCCTACCTGCTGGCCAACGCCCGCGCTGAATCCGGGCTTGATCCGATGGCCCGCGCCCGCACCTCGTCGGCCAGCGGCCTGTTCCAGTTCACCGATGCCACCTGGCTCGCCACAATTGCCCGCCACGGCGAAAAGCACGGCCTGGGCTGGGCGGCTGACGCACTGAAGAGCGGCGCGAACGGGGCGGTGAAGCAAACGATCCTGTCCCTGCGCCAAAACGCCGATGTCGCCGCCACCATGGCCGCCGAGTTCACCCGCGACAACGCCGCGAAGCTGGAGGGCGCGCTGGGCCGCGCCGCCGGATCAGCCGATCTCTATCTTGCCGCCTACACTGGCCGGCAGCGGCCGGCAGCACCTTGCCACCTGCCGGCAGCGCTTTGCCGCAAAATGACCCGGCTCTGACCGCAGCGCGGGCCCGGATGGCCTATCTCGTGCTGGCAGCCATGTCATGAACGCGCTCGCCCTCGATCCCCGCAACTGGAGCGCGCGCACCACGCTGCTGCCCGCCGCGATCCTCATCCTGGTCGCGCTGATGGTTGTGCCCCTGCCGGCCATCCTGCTCGATCTGTTCTTCATCACCAACATCGCGGTGGCACTGATCGTGCTGATGGTGGCCATCAACATCCGTCAACCACTTGATTTCTCGGCGTTCCCAACGGTTTTGCTCTACGCCACGCTGCTGCGCCTGGCCTTGAATGTCGCCTCCACCCGCGTCGTGCTGGTCCATGGCCACGAAGGCACGGCGGCAGCCGGCCATGTCATTGAAGCCTTTGGCACTTTTCTCGTCGGCGGCGATTATGTCGTCGGCCTTTTCGTCTTCGCCGTGCTGATGATTATCAACATTGTCGTCATCACCAAGGGCGCCGGCCGCGTCTCCGAAGTCGCCGCTCGTTTCACCCTCGATGCCTTGCCTGGCAAGCAGATGGCCATCGATGCCGATCTGAACGCCGGCCAGATCACCGCCGACGAAGCCCGCGCCCGCCGCCTCGAAGTGACAACCGAAGCTGACTTCCATGGCGCCATGGATGGCTCCTCCAAGTTCGTGAAGGGCGATGCCGTCGCCGGCGTTTTGATCCTTGCAATCAATGTCATAGGCGGTCTCATCCTGGGCACTGTCTCCCACGATCTGTCGCTGTCGGACGCGGCCCGCACTTACCTGCTGCTTGCCGTGGGAGATGGCCTCGTCGCCCAGGTGCCGGCGCTTCTGCTCTCCATCGCTGCCGCCATGGTGGTGACGCGGGTGGGCAAGGAGACCGACCTTGCCGGCCAGGTGGGGCTGCAACTGGGCCAGACAGCGCCATGGCTGCCGGTAGGCATCATCCTGGCATTGTTAGGTCTTTTGCCTGGCATGCCGCTGCTGATCATCGCACCGGCGGCCGGTTTTGCCTTCTGGCTCGCCCTCAAGAAGCGCCCGGCGCCGGAGATCCCGGCCGAAACCGCCGCTGCTGAAGCAGCCCGGGATGATGCCCGTATCGAGTGGGCCGAAGTTGCCGAGAGCGCACCGGCCAGCATCGATATCGGTTTTGGCCTGGTGCCACTGGTGGAGGAGGCGCGCGGCGCGCCGATGATGGCGCGGATCACCGCTGTTCGCCGCCAACTGTCTAAGAATCTTGGCTTTGTGCTACCGCAGGTGAGGGTGCGCGATGATTTGGCGCTGCCGCCCTTCCGCTATCGCATCACCTTGGCCGGTGTCGTGGTGGGCGAGGATGAGGCCTATCCCGATGATGTGCTGGCGATCGAGGCCGGACCGATTGCCACCCCTATTCCGGGCCGGGAAGCCGCTGATCCGGCCTTCGGTATTCCGGCACGCTGGATCGATCCTGCCGAAGCCGATCTCGCCGAAGCCGCCGGCTATACCGTGGTTGATCCGGCCGCCGTGGTCGGCACCCACCTCAACCAGTTGCTTATGGCCCACGCCCACCGCCTGCTCGGGCAAGACGAGGTGCAGGCACTGCTCGACACGCTGGCGGAAACGGCGCCGGCGCTGGCAGGTGCGCTCACGCCGAAGTTGCTGAGCGTCGCGGTGGTCACCCAGATGCTGCAACGCCTTCTGGAGGAGGGCATCTCGATCCGCGACCTGCGCTCCATCGCCAGCGCCTTGGTCGCCGTCGCTCCCAAAAGCCAGGAACCTGCGGAACTGGCCGAACTTATTCGCCCGGCGCTGGGCGCCGCGTTGGTGCAGGAACTCGCTGGTGTGAAGGCCCCGCTGGCCGCTGTCGCGCTCGATCCCGGCCTCGAAACCCTGCTTGTTCAGGCGGTGCGCGCCAATCCGGGCGCCGCCCACCCGTTTGACCCAGCGCTTGTCACCCGTATGGCCGAAGCCGTGGCGGCGGCCACCCGTTCCCTGATGAACGAAGGCCGGCGCTTTGCCATCGTCACGGTACCGCAAGTGCGCCGCCCGCTTTGGCAGTTGCTGCGTGCCCGGCTGCCCGGCCTGCCTGTGCTCGCCTTTCCCGACATCCCCGATGATCGCGATGTGGAGGTGCTGGCCGTGATTGGCGCTGCGCAGCCCGCACGCGCCCCCACCCCCGAAGGAGACGCCTGATGGACGCCCGGCTTGGCCTTGATCCTGCCCTCTATGCCCCGGCGCGGCTTGCGCAGGTCGATCCGGAACGGCTGATTTCCAGCCATCTGCAGCTGGTTCGGCGCATCGCCTGGCACGTTCATGCTCGCGTATCGTCAGCCATCGATGTCGAGGATCTGGTGCAGATCGGCATGATTGCGCTGATCGAGGCGGCGGGCAGCTTCGAGGATCGCGGCCATGCCGCCTTTGCCACTTACGCCAGCGTGCGCGTGCGGGGTTCAATGATCGATCAGCTCCGCAAAGGCGCCACACTCGTTCGCTCCGCCATGCGCCGCAAGCGCGAGTGGGGGCAGGTCCGCGCCCGCCTTGAAGGCCAATTGGGCCGTACCGCCACCGACGAGGAAATGGCCGCCGCGCTTGAATTGCCGCTGCCAGACTATCGCGCCGCCTTGGCGCAAACCCATGCCGCGCAGTCCGAAAGCCTTGATGATGTCTATTCCGATCACAGCCAGTGGTTTGCCAGCGACGATCCCGATGCGCATGACTGCCTCGAACAGGATCGCCGCCGTCGCGCCATCGCTGCCGCCATCGCCACCTTGCCGGAACGTGAAGCGCAGGTGTTGCAGCTCTATTTCGTCGAAGAGTTGAATCTGGAGGAGATCGGCGAGGTGCTCGGCGTCGGCGCTGCGCGGATCTGCCAGATCAAGAAGGCGGCGCTCACCAAGTTGCGCGGACAGCTGACGGGCTGGGCTGACGATTAGACCTGTTGCGTAGGCGGCAGCGCTTTGGCAGCGTGCCGGCCATGGATATGACCCGCCTGCGCTCGTTGCTTTACCTGCCCGCCAACCGCGCCAGTGCCATCGCCAAGGCGCGCACCTTGGCCGCTGATGCGGTCATCCTCGATCTGGAAGATGCGGTGCAGCCGGACGCCAAGGTCGATGCCCGCGCTGCTGCCGTGGCGGCTGCGCTGGAGGGCGGTTGGGGCGATCGGGCGCTTTTCCTGCGAGTGAACGGCATCGGCACGCCCTGGCATCGCGATGACATGGCCGCGGCGCATGTCGATGGCTTTGCCGGCATCGTGGTGCCAAAAGTGGATACGGCCGCCGAAGCCGCCGACTTGGTGAAGCGTGCCGGCGGGCGGCCGGTGTTGGCGATGATCGAAACGCCGGCAGGTGTGCTCAACGCCGCCGCCATTGCCGCCACGCCGGGCGTAACCGGTCTGATTGCCGGCATGGCCGATCTGGCCAAGGCGTTGAATTGCGGCGTTGATGCGAACCGCACGCCCTTGCTCTATAGCCTGTCCGCCATCGTGCTGGCCGCCCGCGCTGCCGGGGTCGCGTGCTTTGATGGCGTGTGTACCGAGTATCGCAACGAAGCCGCGTTCCGGGTCGAAGCCGGGCAGGGCAAGTTGCTGGGCTTTGACGGCAAAACGCTGATTCACCCCATCCAGGTCGATCCCTGTAACGCGGTCTTTTCGCCTTCAGCCGATGAGGTGGCCCACGCCCGGGCGATGATTGCCGCCTATGAAGCTGCACTTTCGGTCGGACGCGGCGTGGCCACACTCGACGGCCAGATGGTGGAAATCCTCCACGTCGAACAGGCACGGCGACTGCTGGCGCGGGCCTAGGCCGCCTCGGCCTTCGCCCCGCACTTGTGGCAGAAGGGTGAGAAGGTGCCCTTGCGGGCGCTGCAGCTGTGGCAGCGCTCATACAGGCCGATGCCGCAGTGCGGGCAGAAATCAATGTCGGGGTTTTTCAGGTCCACCGGCCGTTCGCAGCCGGGGCAGACGCCCTTGGCCAGCCGGGCCAGCGCTTGATCATAGGCCAGATCCTGTCGGCGCATGGTTTCGGGCTGTGCTTCGGCCAGTTTCTGCCGCTCCAGATATTTGTTCAGCTCGATGATCGCCCAGCGACCGACCAGAAGCGTGATGATGATCCCCACCGAATAGCGGACATAGCCGCCATAGCTGGGCAGATAGGGCACCAGTTCCACGAAAAACGTGAATAGCGCGAAGAAGATGAAGCCCCAGGCGAACGGCCACCAGCGGCTCTTGCGGGCCTTCATGAACAGCCAGCCGGCGATGGCCAGCAAGGGGAGCGTGACTGCCAGGCGATAGAGAAACACGCGCAGTTCCGATGCCTGCAACGCATTATGCATTCTGGCCTGCGCCGCGTCGCGCAGCGGCACCATCGCGGCTTCGGCGCGCTGTTCGGCCTGCTGCGCGTCTAGCAGTTTCTGCCGTTCCGCTTCACTGGCGCGGCTGGCGGCGGTTTCGCTGGCCTTCAGCGCATCCAGCGCGCTGGTGCGGGCACGCAATTCGGCATCCTGATCGGCGCGACCGGTGGCCTGGCGTGTTGCCACCCAGTTGTCGAACGTGGCGCGGGCGGCTTCATATTCCTTCAGTGCGCCGGTGCGCTTCAACTCGGCCTGGTCCAGTGCGGCTTCCGCCGCTAGGCGATTGTTGCGCGCTGCATCCTGTTGCTGCTGCAGCGCTTCGGCCGCAGGGTCCATGAATTGCTGGAGGGAGAGTTCCGCCTCCACCTGCGGCAGGTCACCGACCACGGCATTGCCCAATCCAATCAGGAAGAAGGCAAATACCAGAGAAATCAGCCACAGCGCCCGCACGAACCATTTTTCGGAAAGGCGGATGGCGTTGTTCATGGCCGCGATGCTGACGTGGCGTCGACAGCCTGTCAAACAGCCACCGCGTGGGGATTGCGGCAAAGAAGGGCTTGGCAAAGCGCGTGCGATTGCCTAACCGGCTGATCGCTCAGTCACATGGGCTGTTGGGGCGTCGCCAAGCGGTAAGGCACCGGTTTTTGGTACCGGCATTCCCAGGTTCGAATCCTGGCGCCCCAGCCAACTTTCCTTCCAAGATATTGATAAGTAAGGAAAGCTGTTCCCATTTCGGGGGCTTGGCTGGGACTCTGTTACAGTGGACTGTAACAGAAGGGTGCAAATCGCAGGCATGCGGGCGGTTCCAAACAGCTTCCGGCGGCATGGCGTTTTCTACTTCAGGCGCGCGATTCCGCGCGACCTGAGAGCCCTACTCAACCGCGCCGAGCTGTGCTGTAGTCTCAGGACGTCAGACATCGGGGCAGCCCGTGGCCTGTCCCGATCCCTCTATCTGCGTTCGGAGGAACTGTTTGAAATCGCCAGGTCGTCACCCATGCTGAGCGAAGCCGACCTCGCGCGGATCGTGCAAGAGTTCTACGCACGCGTCCTCGAGCAGGACAACCACTGGCGGCTGGCCAGCGCTGGTCCCTTGGACGAGAGCATGCGGCTGGCGCTCGTGGCCAAGTACTCAGAAGTTGCGGAACGGGCGCGCAGGGACCTCGCCAGCAACAATTTCCTGGCCGTTGACCAGATCGGCAAGGGGATGATCCAGAAGCACGGGCTGTTGGGCAAGCTTGACCGGAAAGATGAGCGGCTGGTCCAGCAAGCCCTACTGCGAGCCGGCATTGACCTCGCCGAGGCGGTTCGTGCTCGATTCGAAGGGGACTTCAATTTCGAGCCGCGCGACAAGCTTCTTAAGGCGGCGATCGAGACTGCAGCGGCGGTGCCGCATCCGCAGCCTGGCATCAATCCGGCTGCTGAACCAAAGCCGCCTCAACCAGACACCGCATTGTTCACGGCGGTGGCGGAGGAGTTTCGCCAAACCCAGGCACGCCTGAAGGTGTGGGAACAGCAGACGGCGCTACAGGCCCGCAAGACCTACCAGCTCTTTGCCGAGATGTGCGGGGACAAGCCCTTGTCGGCTTACACCAAGCAAGACGCGACACGCTTCAAGTCGGTCCTCCTCGAGCTGCCCGACAACTACAGCAAGGCCGTCCAGTATCGCGGCATGACCGCAGAAGAGATTGCCAACGCCACCCGCTCCCAAGACTTGCCGAGAATCAGCCCACGCACGGTCAAACGTCATCTCACGGCAATGTCCGCCCTCTGGGACATTGGGATCCAGAGCGGCGAGCTCTCAGCCAACATCTTCAAAGGGTTCAAGCTCCCGGCACAGAAGCGGGCCCAGGACCAACGGTCCATGTGGACGACCGAGGATCTCGATCGCCTGTTCGCCACGCCAGTCTGGCGGGGCTGCCAGTCCGCTGCGAGGCGCTCCAAGCCAGGCAAGCACATTATCCGTGACGAGAAGTATTGGCTGCCCCTGATCGCGCTCTATTCCGGCATGCGGCAGGAGGAGATCTGCCAGCTGCATGTCGCCGATATCCGCCAGATCGACGGCGTGTGGGTGTTCGACATCAATGCGGCGCCGCCCCGCCAGCTGAAGAACCAAAACGCGGTCAGGCTCGTCCCGGTCCACAAGGAGCTCATTCGGCTGGGCCTTCTTGGCTACGTGGAAGGCCAACGCAAGGCAGGCCATGTCTTGGTCTTCGACCGACTGACGCCTGGCGGCGCGGACAATCGCCTCGGGCACAATTTCACCAAGTGGTTCACCCGCTATCGCCGTGAGGTTGGTCTCTACGAGCCCAAGCTGGACTTCCACTCGTTGCGACACAGCGCAACGACCTTCCTGCAGCGGGCAAAGGTGCCGGTTGCGTTAATCGACGCACTCACCGGTCACAGCACTCCTGGCGAGACGGCGCGCTATAGCAAGGGCTATGAAGTGATTGATCTACAGGAAGCGATCGATAAAATTGATCCAAGATTCAATTCGAGTACTGGACCGCGTTAGAGAATTACTCTGAAGATCTGAATCGCTATGTGGGTTGCGTCAAAATTGACTTGACAACGGCGTCTCGATGCATTAAATTTACAATCGCCACTGCATCTACTGTCTGAACTACTATCTTACTGAAAAACTGCCTAACTATCCTTCCATCTGAATAAAATACTTACTGTCTCTTCCCCCTTTGGGGTGGGTTTTATGAGAGGCGGAAAATGAAATTTGATAAGCTACCAACAGCCGAGCCCAGACCGGGTGACAGTGCTGCCATGCGCGAAGCCATTGAGGAGCTGGAGAGGCAAGGGGTCGATGTGCGACGCCCTCTCGGCAGCCCTTATCAGCTCAAGGTGGCTGCCGACTTGAGCTACTTCCCCGACAAGGGGACCATCTATCAAGACGGCGCCCGAGGGGCCATGCCGGAGCGCGGGTTGCGTTCTCTGATCAAACTGCTGAAAGCAGAAAAGTTCGGCGGGGGCAGTGTTCAGTTGTCGTTGGAGGGCTAAGTGACTTCAATGACCCACCCCTAAGGCGGTTTTGCGAACGATGCCCGAGATCCCCTCCATCGCCGATGTCCAGCGCAAGGCTTCTGCCTCTGCTTTCGGTCAACCACTCG
>NZ_JAUMBI010000086.1:0-9367 GCF_032115815.1 Sandarakinorhabdus sp. | reverse complement strand
GACCGGGGCCGCGACGCCGTTCGTGGTGCGCGGGCTGGCGGCGGACTGGCCACTGGTCAAGGCCGGCCGGCAGGGTGCAGGTGCAGCGCGGGATCTGCTGGCGGCACAGGCCCGCAATCGTGCCTTTCCGGCCAGCATCGGCGGGCAGGCCGGCGATGATCGCCTGTTTTATGATGCCGCGATGGCGATGAATTTCCGCATGGACATGGCGCCGCTGCCGCAGTGGCTGGCGGCGATGGCGGCGGCCGAGAAGGATGCGACCGCGCCGACCGTCTATCTCTCCTCCATCGACATGGGCGATTATTTCGCCGGCCTTGCCGAAGCGCACAGCCTAAAGCTGGGCGCTCGTCAGCCGTTGGCCAGCATCTGGATTGGCAGCCGCACCTGCATCGCCGCCCACAACGACGTGCCCGACAATGTGGCGGTGTGTGCAGCCGGTCGGCGGCGCTTCACGCTGTTTCCGCCCGAACAATTCGCCAATCTCTACCTTGGTCCGCTGGAAAACACGCCGGCTGGCCGCCCGGTGAGCATGGTTGATGTGCGCGCGCCCGACTTTGCGGCCCACCCGCGCTTTGCCGAGGCCTTGCAGCACGCGCAGGTGGCAGAGCTGGAACCGGGCGATGCGATCTTCGTGCCGTCCTTGTGGTGGCACCATGTCGAAGGGCTCGCAGCCTTCAATATATTGGTGAATTTCTGGTGGCGCGATGTGCCGCGTTGGCTGGGCAACCCGGAAGATGCGCTGCTGCACGCCATATTGGCGGTGCGCGATTTGCCCGCCGAACAGCGTGACCACTGGCGCGCCCAGTTTGACCATCATGTGTTTACGGCCACGGATGACGCCACCGCCCATTTGCCGCCGGAAGGCCGCGGTATACTGGCGCCGCTCACCGCCGCCACCGCCGGCCAGATCAAGGCCCGTTTGTTGAGAGGATTGTCGCGATGAACAGCAAGCCGTTGAGGGTCGTGGTCGCCGGGGGCGGTACTGCCGGCTGGATGGCCGCGGCGGCGCTGGCGCACACACTGGGGCCGGTGATCGATCTTACCTTGGTGGAATCCGATGCCATCGGCACCATCGGCGTCGGCGAAAGCACCATCCCGCCGATCGTGCTGTTCAACCGCCTGCTTGGCATCAACGAAGCCGAGTTCATGCGGGCGACCCAGGCGACTTTCAAACTCGGCATCATGTTCGAGAACTGGCGCGACGTGGGTCACAAATATTTCCACAGCTTTGGCACGACCGGCAAGGATCACTGGTCGGCCGGCTTCCAGCATTTCTGGATGCACGGGCAAACCCAGGGCCATGATGCGCCCTATGACGCCTATGCGCTGGAACTGCAGGCAGCGATGCAATCAAAGTTCGCGCATCTGCCCGATGACCGGCTGAACTATGCCTATCAGCTCGATAGCGCGCTCTATGCTGCCTTCCTGCGCAAGCGAGCTGAAGCCGGCGGCGCCAAGCGTGTTGAAGGCCGGATCAGCAACGTCGAACTGAACGGCGAAACCGGCGATATCGCCGCGCTGATGCTGGATGGGAACCGCCGCATCGAAGGTGATCTTTTCATCGATTGCACGGGTTTTCGCGCCTTGCTGATCGAAGGCGCGCTGCACGCCGGCTTTGATGACTGGACCAACTGGTTGCCCTGCGATTCCGCCATTGCCATCCAGACGGCGAGCGTGCGGCCCGCCGTGCCCTATACCCGCGCCATCGCCCATGATGCCGGCTGGCAGTGGCGCATTCCGCTGCAGCACCGCCAGGGCAATGGGATCGTCTATTGCAGCCGCTACCTGACCCAGGAGGCAGCGCAGGAACGGCTGTTCGCCACCATCGAGGGCGAGAAACTGGTGAAGCCCAACATCATCAGCTACACCACCGGCGTGCGCCGCAAGCAGTGGCATCGCAACTGCGTGGCTGTCGGCCTGTCGGGCGGGTTCATGGAGCCGCTTGAATCCACCTCCATCCATCTGATCCAGCGCGCGGTGCTGCGCATCTGCCGCATGCTGCCGGCCGGCAAGGTGAGCGAGCATGACATCGCCGAATTCAACGAGCAGATGTTCACCGACATGCAACAGATCCGCGATTTCCTGATCCTGCACTACAAGGTGACCCAGCGCCGCGACAGCCCGTTCTGGCGCCAGGTGGCGACCATGGAGATCCCCGAGAGTCTCGCGCACAAGATCGAATTGTTCCGCGAAACCGGCCGCGTGTTCCGCAAGAACGAAGAGCTTTTCGTGGAAAACAGCTGGGTGCAGGTGATGATGGGGCAGGGGATCTGGCCGCAATCCTGGCACCCCGTTGCCGCCAAGCTGCGCCCGGAGGAGCTCAACGCCTTCCTGGGCGGCTTGCGCGACAGCGTTGAGAAGACTGTTGCGGGCCTGCCGGAACATCACGCCTATGTCGCGCGCTACTGCGGTGCTACCGATGCGGCGGCACAGGCCCATAAAGCCGCATGAAGAGAGGCAGTTGAAGCATGGCAAGACGTCGCCAGGCCGTCACGATCCGGCATGTCGCCGCCGAGGCCGACGTGTCGTTGCAGACCGTGAGCCGCGTCATCAACAACGAACCCAATGTCCGCTCGGAAACCAAGGAGCGGGTACAGGCCGCCATCGACAGGCTGGGCTATGTGCCGTCCATCGCCGCCCAGCGGATGAGTGGATCGCGGTCCTATCTCATCCTCGCCATCAACGATCGCGATCGTACCATCGCCGATTGGCAGGCCCGGCAGGGCACCGACTGGGTTGACCAGATGCTGCTGGGCGGCATGCTGAAATGCGCCGAGCATGGCTATCGCATGATCTTTGAACTGGTCGACACCCACAGTGATCATGTCGAGCGCGAACTG
This sequence comes from Sandarakinorhabdus sp., assembly GCF_032115815.1. GTDB lineage: Bacteria > Pseudomonadota > Alphaproteobacteria > Sphingomonadales > Sphingomonadaceae > Sandarakinorhabdus. The sequence continues at coordinate 6,527 of NZ_JAUMBI010000086.1, read as the reverse complement.
GCCGGTGCCATCGCTGCTCTGCAACCCGACGGCATCATCCTCACCCCGCCCCACAGCGACAATCCGCAGATTGTCGCCTTCCTCGCCGAACAGGACATGCCGTTCGTGCGCATCGGATCGCAGCAACGGCAGGCCGGCATTCCGGTATCGATGGACGATGAAGGATCTGCCCGCACCGCCACCCGCCACCTGATCGACCACGGCCACGCCCGCATCGGTTTCATTGCCGGTTCAAGCGAATATGAATTGAGCGGCTGGCGCGTCGATGGCTGGCGTGCGGCCATGGCCGACGCCGGGCTTGATACCGATGGACTGCTCGCTGCCGGTGATTTCTCCTACGCCTCGGGCCGGTCGGCAGCGTTGCGCCTGCTTGATCCGCCGGATCGGCCCACCGCCATCATTGCCAGCAACGATCAGATGGCGATTGCCACGCTTGACGTGGCGCGTGAGCTGGGCCTGGCTGTGCCCGACGATCTGTCGCTGATCAGCTTCGACAATACGCCCGTCGTCCAGTTCGCGCAGCCGCCGCTCACGGCCATCGACCAATCCATCGCGGCCACAGCGTCCACGGCGGTAGAACTCATCATCGCTTCGCTGAAGGGCGAACCGCTGCCCGAAACGCTCACCGTGGTGAAATCCAGCCTGGTCGAGCGGGCGTCGGTCGCGCGGCGTGGCTGAAGCAGACGTGGCGCCACGGGAGGCGCCGCGCCGCTTCCTGCTGCTCTATGCGCTGGCCTGGGCGGGCGCGGCCATCGCCTATGTGCCATTCCTCACCATCCTTTTGCCGGTGAAAGTGGAAGGGCTGGCAGGAACCCGGATCGGCATCGATTGGTTGGCCTGGCTCAGCTTTGGCGGCGCGCTGGCGGCCAGCGCTGGCCACCTGCTGTTTGGCTGGCTCAGTGATGTCACCGGCCGCCGGCGGCCGTGGATCGCAGCGGGGCTTCTGCTGTCGTGCCTGTTGCTGCTTGCGATGGGGCAGGCCGCCAGCCTGCCGGCGCTGCTGGGGCTGATCATTGCCTGGCAATTGGCGCTGAACATGATGATGGCGCCGCTGGCGGCCCTGGCCGGGGATCATGTCCCCGATGGCCAGAAGGGCCTGCTGGGCGGCCTGCTGGCGTTTGCGCCAGGCCTTGGAGCGCTGTCGGGCTCGCTGGTCACCTGGCCTGATCTGATGTTGCCGCAGGGAAGACTGGCTCTGGTTGCCGCGCTGGTTGCCGGTGCGGTGCTGCCGCTGTTGTTGCTGCCGCTGCCCGCAAAATCTGATCCTGCACCGCAGGCAACGTCGGTTCCGTCCGTTCATCCGACAGCGACTGTGCGGCGCATGTGGCTGGCCCGGCTGGCCCTGCAGATCGCCGAAGCGACGCTGTTTGCCTATCTCTATTTCTGGTTCCAGCGTGTCGATGCCGCCATGACCGATAATCGCGTGGCGGGGCTGTTTGCCGCCACGCTGGTGGTGTCGGCGCCCGTGGCGCTTGCCGCCGGCCGCTGGGCGGATCGCCATGGCCAACCGTTCCGGCCGCTGGTGCTGGCTGCATTCGGGGCAGCGTTCGGGCTGATGGGGATGGCCTTGTCCACGGCGCTGGCGGCTGCGATGGCGGGCTTTGCAGTCTTTTCGCTGGCCTCGGCCGTGTTCCTCGCCCTGCACAGCGCCCAGACCCTGCGCGTGCTGGCACGGCCGGAACGGCGCGGCCGCGATCTTGGCCTGTTCAATCTGACCAACACGATTCCGTCTTTGATCATGCCGTGGCTCACCATTGGCCTGGTGCCGCGCTTCGGCTTTTCCGGTCTGTTTCTGGCACTGGCCTTGTTGTGCCTGATCAGTGCGCTTGTGCTGGCTGGCCTGTCGCGCCGGCGGTGATTGCAGCCTCTTGATTTCGCAGCGCATCCGTGAAATGGTGAGAACGTTCACAACAGTGCAGGCCACGGTTGGACGCAAATTGAACAATGTGCACGACGCACAACTCCAGCCATCGCCCGGCAAATGGGTGGGGCAGGATCCGGGGGCAGGGGATGGCAATGAACAAGGCGCGCTGGCTGATGAGCCTGATCGTGCTGGCCGCCGTGGCGGCACCGTCGGCCGCACAGGCCGATCCAACGGCGTGGCCGGCCACCCGCAGTCCGGCTGCGCTCACTGATCCGGCTACCGAAGGCCGCATCACTACGCTGATGCAGCGGATGACCTTGCGCCAGAAGCTGGGCCAGTTGATCCAGGCCGACATCACTGCCATCAAGCCGGCCGATCTGAAGCGCTATCCGCTCGGTTCCATTCTGGCGGGCGGCAATGGCGGCCCTTATGGCAATGAACGGGCTGATACCGCAACCTGGGTGCGGCTGGTGGGGGAATTTCGCGCTGTCTCGCGCCGTTCGGGAGCCGGCATCCCGATCCTGTTTGGCGTTGATGCCGTGCACGGCCATTCCAATTTGCCCGGCGCCACCATCTTCCCGCACAATATCGGCCTTGGGGCCGCACATGATCCCGAACTGATTCAGCGCATCGGGGCTGTCACTGCGGCCGAATTGTCGGGCAGCGGCATTGATTGGACCTTCGCGCCCACATTGGCGGTGCCGCAGGATCTGCGTTGGGGCCGCAGTTACGAAGGCTATTCGGCGCAGCCGTCGCTGATTGCAGCCTATGCCCGCGCGCTCACGCTGGGGCTGCAGGGGCCAATCACCGCCGGCACGCCGCTGCCGGCCAACAAGGTGGCTGCCACTGCCAAGCATTTCGTTGCCGATGGCGGCACCGAGGGCGGCAAGGACCAGGGCGATGCCCGCATGAGCGAAGCCGAACTGGTGGCCGTGCATGCCGCTGGCTATGCGCCAGCCGTGGAGACCGGCGTGCTGGCCGTGATGGCGAGTTTTTCGAGCTGGAACGGGGTGAAGGCGCACGGCAACCGCTATCTGCTCACCGATGTGCTCAAGGGCCGGATGGGTTTTGATGGCCTGGTGGTGGGGGATTGGAACGGCCACGGCCAGTTGCCGGGCTGCACGCCCACCGACTGCGCGTTGACGATCAATGCCGGGCTCGACCTGGTGATGGCACCCGACAGCTGGAAGGGAATGTTTGACAGCACGCTGCGTCACGCGCGTCGCGGCACCATCCCGATCACCCGGATCGACGATGCGGTGCGCCGCGTGTTGCGGGTGAAGGCGCAACTGGGGTTGCTGGATGCCGCGCCCATGGAACGCGGCGACCCAGCGCGAATCGGCACGCCCGATCACCTTGCCGTTGCCCGCGAGGCCGTGGCCAAATCGCTGGTGCTGCTGAAGAACAATGATGGCGTGCTGCCAATCCGGCCCGGCGCCCGCGTGCTGATCACTGGCCCCGGCGCCGACGACATGGCGATGCAGAGCGGCGGGTGGACCGTCACCTGGCAGGGCACCGACACGACCGCTGCCGATTTCCCCAAGGGCCAGACCGTTGGTCGCGCCATTGCGGCGGCCGTGCGCGATGCCGGCGGCGAAGCGGTGATTGCCGCCGACGGCGCGGCTGCGGCCAAGCCCGATGTCGCCATCGTGGTTTTTGGTGAACAGCCTTATGCTGAATTCCAGGGTGATGTGCCCGATCTGGCTTTCCGCGCATTGGCTGGCGAGGCTGAACTGATTGCCCGGCTGAAGGCGCAGGGCATCAAGGTCATCTCGGTGTTCCTGTCTGGCCGGCCGCTGTTCGTGCCGAAACTGATCAATGCCTCCGATGCTTTTGTCGCGGCCTGGCTGCCGGGGTCACAGGGGCAGGGGGTGGCCGATGTGCTGGTGGCGCGCCGCGATGGCACGCCGGCCCGTGATTTCACCGGCCGGCTGCCCTTTGCCTGGCCGGCTGATGCGCGTTCGCCGATCACCGCGCCGCTGTGGCCGGTCGGCCATGGTCTTGATTACCGCGCCGCCGTCACCGTCGGCCCGCTCAGTGAGGATCCCAAGGTCGATCTCGCGGCACTGGCCAGTGAAGACAGTTACATGCTGCGCGGCAAGGTGATGATGCCGTGGCGGCTGGGTGTGGACAGCGCCGTGACCGCGCGTGCGGTTGATCTTTCGGCGCAGGAAGATGCCCGCCAGTTCCGCTGGGAAGCCAATGGCGCCATCGCCATCGATGGTCCTCCGGTCAGCCTGTCACGGCAGGGCACCGGCGGATTTGCGCTGCAACTGGATTGGCGCATCGATGCGCCCGCAACGGGCCCGGTGCGGCTCAGCCTGGGCGGTGCCACGCTTGATATCAGCGCGCCGGTACGCGCCCTGCCGCAAGGCCAGCCGGCCAAGCTGGACATCCCGCTGGCCTGTTTTGCGGCGGCCGGTGCCGATCTCGCGCATGTCGGAACGCCCCTGCGTTTGCAGGCGCAGCGCGGCTTCGCCATGACCTTGCGGACGGCCCGTCTCAGCCAGCCCATGCCCTTGCCGGCCTGCCCGCCCGCAGCCCCCTGATCTGATCGGAACCCGCCATGGCTGCTCCCTCTGTCGCCACCGACCGCCCGGTTTCCGGTCATGTCGATGCCCCGCGTCTGCAGGTTTTCGTGCTGGCGCTGTTCTTCATCTTCGGCGGCATCACCAGCCTGAATGACGTGATCATTCCCAAGCTGAAGGAGCTTTTCACCCTCAGCTACACGCAAGCCATGCTGGTGCAGGTGTGTTTCTTTGCCGCCTATGCCGTGATCGGCATCCCGGCGGCAAAGCTGGTGAAACGCATCGGCTACATGCGCGGGGCGGTGGCGGGGCTGGCGCTGATGATGATTGGCTGCCTGATGTTCATCCCGGCCAGCAGCACCGCCACCTATGGCCTGTTCCTGGCGGCACTGTTCGTGCTGGCCAGCGGTGTGGTCATCGTTCAGGTGGTAGCCAACCCGTTGATTTCCATGCTCGGAAAGCCGGAAACCACGCACAGCCGGCTCACCTTCGCGCAGGCCTTCAACTCGCTGGGCACGACGATCTTTCCCTATTTCGGCGCCATCCTGATCCTGGGCGCGCTGGCCAGCCAATCGGCAGGCGAGTTGTCGGGGGCGGCGCTGGATGCCTATCGCACCGCCGGCAGCCAGGCCATCGTCAACGGCTATCTGGGCCTTGCCGTTGCGCTGGCGGTGGTGGCCGGCGTGGTTTGGTTGTTCCGCAATGCGCTGCCGGCCGAACAGCATGAAGCCAGCGCCGGTTTGGCCGGCCTCGATCTGCTTGGCCAACGCCGCTTTGGTTTCGGGGCGCTGTGCATCTTCCTCTATGTGGGCGCTGAAGTGTCGATCGGTTCGCTGATCGTCAATTATCTTGGCCAGGCGCAGGTGATGGGGCTGGCCGAACAACAAGCCGGCAAGCTGATCGGGCTCTATTGGGGCGGCGCGATGGTGGGCCGCTTCGTTGGTTCGGCACTGCTGCGGCTGGTGGCACCGGGGCGAATGCTGGCGCTGGTGGCGATCGGTGCCATCGTGCTGATCACCGTGTCCACCCAGAGCACGGGTGATGTTTCGGGCTACAGCCTGCTCGCCATCGGCTTGATGAATGCCATCATGTTCCCCACCATCTTCAGCCTGGCCTGCGAAGGCCTTGGCCCGCGTGCGGCCGATGGTTCTGGGATCATCAATGTCGCCATCGTTGGGGGCGCGGTGGTGCCGCTGCTCACCGGCATGATCGTCGATGCCAGCGGCAGCCTGGCGCTTGGCCTGGCGCTGCCGGCGGCCTGTTATGCGGTAATCGCCAGCTTTGGCTGGTTCACCGCAAGGCCAGCGCCCGCCGCTTGATCAGGCCGTTGCCCGCCGGTTCCACGGCATTGCGGCCAGCAGATGGGCCATGCCGCACCAGCCCGTCGTCCCGGCCACACTGAGCCCGACGCCCACCAACCCGGCCAGCGCGATCCAGCCCGGTGCCAGCAGGATGCTGAGCAACACGCTGGCCAGCACCAGCAAACCGGTGGCGATCTGCAACTGGCGCATGATCGGCAGGCGCGATGCGGTTTCGCGCCCCGCCAGTGGCAGGCCGGCGCGAGCCCAGGCCTCCACGCCGCCTTCCAGCACCCAAGCGCTGCCGCCTGGAACCCGGGCCAGCAACCGGCCAGCATTGCTGCTGGTGCGCCGGCCGGTCTGGCAGGTAAAGATCAGGCTGCAATCATGGCCGCAGGCAAGCACGCCGCCATTGGCCAGGCTGAGCGGCATCGACAGCGATCCGGGGATGTGGCGGGCGGCATATTCATCGGCTTCGCGCACATCGATCAGCATGGCGTGGCCAGCATCGATCAGCGCTGCCGCGTCACAGGGGGGCAGGGACTTCAGCAAGGATCATTCTCCGCAGCGTGGACCGGCAGCATGGATGGGGGCAATGGCAGTTGGCCGCAGTAACTGACACTCAGTCGAAGGCAGCGGTTCGATATCAGAACATTCTAAATTAGTAAATAGAGATGGCATTGATTGATCCAGATCAAGGCTGGACAGCCCGATGCGGGCCACCATTGCACCAGCTTGATTGAGGAGTGATTGCCATGCGTAACGAAGGCACAATTGATCGTGTTCTGCGGACGGGGCTGGGTATTGCCCTGATTTCTCTGGTGTTCGTGGGGCCAC
>NZ_JAUMBI010000085.1:0-15132 GCF_032115815.1 Sandarakinorhabdus sp. | reverse complement strand
TCGATGGCCAGCCCACCCCGTCCATCCTGCAGGTGCCGGGCGCCAAGGACGTGGCGATCGAGTTCACCTCGATGAGCAAGACCTATTCGATGGCGGGCTGGCGCATCGGTTTCGCCGTGGGCAACAAGACGCTGATTTCGGCGCTGACCCGGGTGAAATCCTACCTCGATTATGGCGCCTTCACGCCGATCCAGGCCGCTGCAGTGGCGGCGCTGAATGGCCCGCAGGATATCGTGCAGCAGAACCGCGAGCTCTATCACCGCAGGCGTGACGTGCTGGTGGAAAGCTTTGGTCGCGCCGGCTGGGAAATCCCGGCCCCGCGTGCATCGATGTTCGCCTGGGCGCCGCTGCCGCCGGCGCTGGCGCATCTGGGCAGCCTGGAATTTTCCAAGCAATTGCTCACCGAAGCCGGCGTCGCGGTGGCACCGGGTGTTGGTTATGGCGAGGATGGTGAGGGTTTCGTGCGCATCGCGATGGTCGAAAACGAACAGCGCCTGCGCCAGGCCGCGCGCAACGTGCGCAAATATCTGCAATCGATGGGCGTGAATACGCCATCGGTGAAGGCGGGGGCCTGAACCATGACCAGTGCACTGCGGATTGGCCTGGCTGGCCTGGGCAATGTTGGCGCGGGGGTGGTGAAGATCCTCTCGCAAAACGCGGAGTTGGTTGCCAAGCGCGCCGGGCGACCAATCGTGGTGATGGCCGTTTCGGCGCGGGATCGCAGCCGTGATCGCGGCGTGTCGCTGGATGGCATCGCCTGGGTGGATGATGCGGCCGAACTCGCCACTCGCGACGATGTCGATGTGGTGGTGGAACTGATCGGCGGCAGCGACGGCCCGGCGCTCACGCTGGCGCGGCGCACGCTGGGGGCCGCCAAGCCATTGGTGACGGCCAACAAGGCGATGCTGGCCCATCATGGCCTTGAACTCGCCGAATCCGCCGAAAAGGCCGGCTTGCCGTTGAAATATGAAGCAGCCGTGGCCGGCGGCATTCCGGTGATCAAGGGGCTGGCCGAAGGCGCCGCCGCCAACCGCATCACCCGCGTCTATGGCCTGATGAACGGCACCTGCAATTATATCCTGTCGCGCATGGAAGCCGAAGGGCTGGGCTTTGGCGAAGTGTTGGCCGACGCGCAGGCGCTGGGCTTTGCCGAGGCCGATCCGAGCTTCGATATTGACGGCATCGACACCGCGCACAAACTGTCGATCCTCGCCGCGCTGGCGTTCGGCGCCCGCATCGATTTCGCTGGTGTCGCCGCGCACGGCATCCGTGCCATCGCCAGCGCCGATATCGCGCAGGCCGCCGCGCTGGGCTTCCGCATCAAGCTGGTGGGCCTCGCTGAGGCCGAAAATGGACAGCTGTTCCAGCGTGTGCACCCGGCGCTGGTGCCCATCGATCACCCGATTGCCACCACCATGGGCAGCCTGAACGCCGTCGTAGTGGAAGGCGATTTCGTCGGCCGGCTGTTCTTCCAGGGCCGCGGCGCCGGCGAAGGCCCGACTGCCAGCGCCGTGGTTGCCGATCTAGTGGATATCGCCCGCGGCGACGTGCGGCCGCCGTTCGTGATGCCGGTGGCCGATCTCGCTGCCCTGCCCCGTGCGCCAGCGGCGGATCGGCGCGGGCGTTATTATCTCAGGCTGTCCGTGGCAGACCGTGCCGGCGTGTTGGCAGAGCTGACAGCGGCCCTGCGTGACAGCGGCGTTTCCATCGAAAGCCTGGTGCAGCGCGGCACCTCCAGCGACGGCGATGCCATGGTGGTGATGGTAACGCACGAAGCCCGCGAAGCCGATGTGCTGGACAGCCTGGCCCGCATGGCCGCGTCCCCAGCGGTGGGCGGGCAGCCGGTAATGATGCATATCCTCGATTTCTGACGCTTCCGCGTCGGGCTCGATTTTTGAAGCCTTCCCCGTTTTTCCGTCGGCGCGTAAAGCGGATCACGTTTTGATTCGACGGTGGGAAATAAAGATGACCGCTCCAAGCCATGTTCTTGATCGCGTGCTCGTGCTCGAAATGGTGCGCGTCACCGAATATGCGGCCATTGGCGCGTCCAAGCTGATTGGACGCGGTGATGAGAAGGCCGCCGATGCTGCCGCCGTTGAAGCGATGCGCGGTGCCCTCAACATGCTGGATTTCGATGGCACCGTGGTGATTGGTGAAGGCGAACGCGACGAAGCGCCCATGCTGTTCATCGGCGAGAAGGTGGGCAAGGCGATCGGCACCGGCCCGCGCATCGACATCGCGCTCGATCCGCTGGAAGGCACCACCATCACCGCCAAGGCCGGCCCCAATGCGCTGGCCGTGCTGGCGATTGCTGAAGAAGGCGGTCTGCTGAACGCGCCGGACGTTTATATGGACAAGATCGCGGTTGGCCCCGGCTATCCCGAAGGCGTCATCGATCTGGCCAAGTCTCCCACCGAAAATGTGAAGGCCGTTGCCGCCGCCAAGGGCGTGGCCCCCAGCGACATCATCATCTGCGTGCTCGACCGGCCGCGCCATGAAGCGCTGATTGCCGAACTGCGTGGGCTGGGCTGCGGCATCATGCTGATCCCCGATGGCGATGTGGCCGGCGTGATCGCCACCACCAACCCGGATACCGGCATCGATCTGTACATGGGTTCGGGCGGCGCGCCGGAGGGTGTGCTGGCTGCCGCCGCACTGCGCTGCGTGGGCGGGCAGATGCAGGGCCGCCTGTTGTTCCGCAATGACGATGAACGCGGCCGGGCGCGGCGCTGGGGCATCACCGATCTTGATCGCATCTATGGCCTGACCGACATGGCCAAGGGCGATTGCATCTTTGCCGCCACCGGTGTGACGGATGGTTCGATGCTGAAGGGCGTCAAGCGCCGCAAGGATGGCATCATCACCACCGAAAGCGTGGTGATGCGCGCCTCCACCGGCACCGTGCGCCGGGTGAGCGGCGAGCATCGGGCGGATCGTCACCCGTAAGTCCGGCTCTTGCCCGAATCCGCGCGCACCCGCATGGATGCGGCATGGATTCTCGCCCCATTTTCGGCATTTCCCAGTCCCTCACCGGCCAACGCTGGGCGTGGCGCGGTGGCATTGCGCCCGGTGACGGGCTGACCGGCCGCGCCGGCGACGAGTTGCTGCACCAGTTGTTCCGCGCGCGCGGGGCCGAAGAAGCGGACTTTGGCCGGCTCGCCACCCCCACCCTGCGCGACTGGCTGCCGGATCCGGCGATTTTTGCCGATATGGAGCGCGCCGCCGAACGCATCGCCGATGCGGTGAAGGCGGGTGAGCATATCATCGTTTATGGCGATTATGACGTGGATGGCGCGACATCGGCCGCTGTTCTGATCCGGTATCTGCGCGGGATTGGCGGCAAGGTTGGCCATTATATCCCGGATCGGCTGCTGGAAGGCTATGGCCCGTCGGCCGGCGCGCTGGTGGCATTGAAACAGGCAGGTGCCGATCTGGTGGTGACCGTGGATTGCGGCACCCAGGGTTTCGAGGCGCTGGAGGCGGCCAAGGCGGCCGGCCTGGATGTGATCGTGGTTGATCACCACAAGGCCGGCACCGCCCTGCCCCCGGCGCTGGCGCTGGTGAACCCCAACCGGCTCGACGAGGTGCCCGAGGCGGCCGCGCATGGCCATCTGGCAGCGGTGGGCGTGGCGTTTTTGCTGTGTGTGGCGCTCAATCGCCTGCTCAGGGCGCGCGGGCTGTTCGCCAATCGCGATGAGCCCAACCTGATGGAGTTGATCGATCTGGTCGCGCTTGGCACCGTGGCCGACGTGGCGTCGCTCAGGGGCCTCAATCGCGCGTTCGTCACGCAAGGCCTGAAGGTGATGGGCCGCCGGGCCAATATCGGCATTGCGGCGCTGTGCGATGCGGCGCGCCTCAGCCGGGCGCCGGTGTCGCGCGATCTCGGCTTTGCGCTGGGGCCGCGGGTGAATGCCGGCGGCCGCGTGGGCCAGGCCGATCTGGGCGTGCGACTACTCACCACCCACGATGCTGGTGAAGCCGCCCAGATCGCTGCCGAGCTTGACCGGCTTAACCAGGATCGCCGCGCCATCGAGCAGGCGGTGACAGAGGCGGCGCTGGCGGGCGCAATGCCCTCGCCGGGCTGCACATTGGTGTCTGGCGAAGGCTGGCACCCCGGCGTGATCGGCATTGTTGCAAGCCGCCTGAAAGAAAAGATGAACCGCCCGGCCATCGTGATCGCGATTGGCGAGGATGGCATCGCCAAGGGTTCGGGCCGCAGCATCACCGGCGTCGACCTGGGCGCCGCCGTGCTGGCCGCCAAGGATCATGGCCTGCTGATGGCCGGTGGCGGCCATGCGATGGCCGCGGGCCTGACCGTGGCTGCTGACGGCATCGCGGCGCTGGATGCGTTCCTCAACGAGCGGCTGGCCGAGGCGGTGACGGCGGCAACGGCTGACCGCGCACTTTCCATCGATGCCGCCGTCGCGCCGCGCGGGCTCAACGCTGGCCTGGTCGATGTGCTGGAAACCGGCGGCCCCTATGGCCAGGGCTGGCCAGCGCCGCGCATCGCTGCCGGGCCGTTCCAGATTGTCGACAGCCGCATCGTGGGCGAAAATCACCTGCGCTTGCAGCTTGCCGGCGCCGATGGCGGTCGCATCAAGGCGATGGCTTGGCGCCAGGGCGACAGTGAATATGGCGCGGCCCTGCAAGGCGCGCGCGGCCGCCCGGTGCACATCGCTGGCCGGGTAAAGCGTGACGATTGGACCGGCGGCAACGCCGTGGAACTGGAGCTGGACGACGCCGCATTTGCCGATTGAGACGCTTTTTTCATTTAAGCGGTTGACGCCAAGGCCCGAGGCCAATAACAGGCGGCCTCTCGCTGCTGGCCCCTTCGTCTAGCGGTCTAGGACGTCGCCCTTTCACGGCGAAAACACGGGTTCGAGTCCCGTAGGGGTCACCATCCATCAGCGAGCATTGGCGGCAGGCGAAAGCCTGCCGTTTTGCGTTTCAGGCCAGCGTCAAAGTCCCACACTGGCGCTGGACGCCGGGCCAAGGCATTGACCCGCCATGTTGCCCACCCGCCCGCGCACTGTTCCCTCTTCCCGTCTGTCACGCCTCGCCGGTTTTGGTCGACTGGCCGGCGGCATCGCGGGCAATGTGATCGGTGGTGGTGCGCGGGAAGTCCTGAAGGGGCAAAGGCCCGATCTGCCCAGCCTGCTGCTCAACCCCGCCAATGCCAAGCGCCTCGCCGATGAACTGGCGCGGCTGCGCGGCGCGGCGATGAAGCTGGGGCAGTTGATTTCCATGGACGGCGGCGAGGTGCTGCCGCGCGAACTTTCCGACATCCTCGCCCGTTTGCGTTCCGAAGCTGATCCGATGCCGGAAAAGCAGCTGGAGCAGGTGCTGGTGGCCGGCTGGGGGCAGGAATGGCGCGCGCAGTTCCAGCGGTTCGACATGGCGCCGATTGCGGCGGCCTCGATCGGCCAGGTCCACCGCGCGGTGGCGCTGGACGGGCGCGATCTGGCGATCAAGGTGCAATATCCCGGCGTCGCGGCCAGCATCGATGCTGATGTCGACAATGTGGCGACGCTGGTGAAGCTTTCGGGCCTGCTGCCGGCGGGTTTTGCGGTGGAACCGCTGTTGGACGAAGCCAAGCGCCAGTTGCACGAAGAGGCCGATTACGCCCGCGAAGGCGCGATGTTGGCCCGCTATGGCGCGTTGGCCGCCGATTGGCCGGAGGTGGTGGTGCCATCGCTCGCCGCCGATCTGTCGCGCCCGACCATATTGGCCATGAGCCACGTGAAGGGCGTCGCCATCGACAAGGCCGCCGCCCTGCCCCAGGCCGAACGTGACCGGCTGATGACCCTGATGCTGCGCATCCTGATGGCCGAATTGTTCGATTGGCGGGTGATGCAGACCGATCCGAACTTTGCCAATTATCGCTATGATCTGAACTCGGGCCGGCTGGTGCTGCTGGATTTCGGCGCGGCGCGGGTGGTGCCGGATCATATCAGCGACGGGTATCGCGCGCTGTTGGCTTCAGGGCTGGCCGGCGATGACGCGGCATTGCTGGAAGCGATGGCGGGCATCGGCATATTGCCACCCAATGCCCCGCAAGCCATGAGCGAGACCATCGTGGCCATGGCGCGTGACGGGTTTGCGCCGCTGCGGCTGGATGGCCCGTTCGATTTCGGCGCCGGCGGGCTGGCCAGCAACTTGAAGGACCAGTCGCAAACCCTGATCGGCCAGCGCGAACATTTCACCGCGCCGCCGCCCGACATCTTGTTCATCCAGCGCAAGATCGCAGGCATGTATCTGCTGGCGGCGCGGCTGAAGGCTCGGGTGGATGTGGCCGCGCTGGTGCGGCCCTACACCGGTGGCAGCACGCAGGCATCGACCCAGCCGCGCGCCACCAGAGCCGCCATGCGCTGAGGCGCGATCTCCACGGACGATTCGCGGCAACCGGCCGCCGGAAACACCGTCGGGAAGCCCTGCAGGGACACATCGATCCACACCGGCACATCAGTGGCCAGCCCGAACGGGCAGACGCCGCCCACGGCATGCCCGGTCACCGCCAGGGTCTCTTCCGCATCCAGCATGCGCGGTTTTCCGCCGAGCGACTCCCGCGCCTTCTTGTTGTCCAGCCTGGCATCGCCGCGCGTCACCAGCAGCAGCACTTCGCCATTCACCCGCATTGCCAGTGATTTCGCGATGCGGCCGGGTTCCACGCCCAGCGCTGCGGCGGCTTCGGCCACGGTGGCGGTGGACGCGCCCGGCACGATCACCGGCACATCGGGAGCATGGGCCGCCAGCCAGCGGAGGACATCATCATGAGCCATGGCGCTGGAATTGCCTGTAATTGCGGCGCTGCACAAGAGTATTGGTTTGACAATACACCGACGCTGCGGCAGCGATGCCACATCGTCATTCTATCCCAAGGGGAAGCTCATGCGAATCGCATCCCGTGCGTTGGCCGCGTTGTTGCTGGCCGGCACTGTCTATCTGCCGGCCCAAGCCCAGCCCGCTGCCGAACCCACTGCCGCTGATCTGGTGGCGAAGAACCTCGCCGCCCGGGGTGGCAGCGCTGCCCTGGCTGCGCTGAAATCGGTGAGCCTGGACGGCAAGCTGGTGTTCCCCGGCGGGTTCGAGTTGACCTACAATGAAGTGCGCGCCGGTGGCGCCGTGCGCGTTGATGCCGCACTGCAAGGGCTGGCACTGGTGCAGGCCTATGATGGCAGGGGCGGCGGCTGGCGCATCAATCCGTTCGAAGGCCGCAAGGACGCCGAACCGATGGGCGACGACGAAGCCCGCAGCTTTGCCGATACAGCCCCGATTGCCGGCGTGCTGCTTTCCGCCAGCAGTGATGGCAGTGCCGTGACCTATCTGGGCCGCGAGGATTTCGATGGCACCAATTGTTACAAGCTGAAGGTTGCGCAGAAGGATGGCGATGAATTCGTCTACCTGATCGATCCCGATTCCATGCTGGAAGTGAAGATCACCGAAACCCGCAAGCTGCGCGGCGCCGTGCAGGTGAGCGAGAGCGAGCTGGGCGATTATGAAGCCGTGGGCGGCGTGATGTTCCCGATGTCGATCGAGAGCGGACCGCAGGGCTCCAGCCAGCGCCAGCGTGTCATCATCACCAAGGCCAGCGCCAATCCGCCCGCGCCGGCCAGCCTGTTCGCCCAACCGGGCAAGTGAGGGAGCACCACCCCATGATCCGCACCATATTGCTGGCCGCAACGGCCCTCACCATCGCCGCTCCCGTCGCTGCTGCTGATAGCGCGGTTCCCGCCAGCGCCGGCATTTCCGGGCTTGGTATTCGCAACATCGGTTCGGCCGCCATGTCAGGCCGCATCGCCGCGCTGGCGGCGCGCGTGGAAGATGATGGCAAGGTCACCATCTTCGTGGGCGCCGCCTCTGGCGGTGTCTGGAAATCCGATGACGGCGGCACCAGCTTCACGCCGAAGTTCGACAAGCAGCCGGTGCAATCGATCGGCGCTGTCGCGCTTGATCCCACCAACAAGCAGACCGTGTGGGTCGGCACCGGCGAGGCCTGGACGCGCAACAGCGTTTCAGTTGGCAACGGCATCTACAAATCCACCGACGGCGGCGACAACTGGACCCTGATGGGCCTGCCCAATGTGGAGCGCATCACCAAGATCGTGGTGCACCCCACCAACGGCAATATCGTCTATGCCTGCGCGCCCGGCGCGTTGTGGAGCGACAGCCCTGACCGCGGCCTGTATAAAACCAGCGACGGCGGCAAGACCTGGACGCAGATCCTGAAGGGCCCCAACCTTTCCACCGGCTGTTCGGGCATCAGCCTCGATCCGTCCAACCCGGATCGCCTGATCGCCGGCCTTTGGGATTTCCGTCGCAAGGGCTGGACGTTCCGTTCCGGCGGTGAAGGCCCGGATGCACCGTCGGGCAGCGCCATGGCAATCAGCGAAGACGGCGGCAAGACGTGGAAGATGCTGGATGCGACCACCAAGGGCCTGCCCAAGGGCCCGTGGGGCCGCATCGAGGTGGTGCACGCCCCATCAATGCCAAATCGCGTCTATGCCGTGATCGAACATGCCAAGACCGCGCTTTACGTGTCGGAAGATGGCGGCAAGAGCTGGGAAGCGCGCGACAGCAGCCGCAACATGGTCTGGCGTCCCTTCTATTTCCAGAAGCTGGTGGTTGATCCCACCAACGCCGATCGCGTGTTCAAGATGAACCTGCGGGTGATCGTGTCTGACAATGCCGGCAAGAGCTTCTCCGACACGGCCGGCGGCAGCCATGCCGATTGGCACGATGTGTGGGTGAACCCCAAGAACCCCAAGCATCTGATTGGCGCCGATGATGGTGGCATGTGGATCAGCTATGATGGCGGCAGCAAATGGTGGCATTCGCGCAACCTGCCGATCAGCCAGTTCTATCACGTCGCCATCGACGACAAGGACCCATACCAGGTCTATGGCGGCCTGCAGGACAACAGCAGCTGGGTGGGTGACAGCGAATATCCGGGCGGCATCACCAATCACCGCTGGGAAAATCTGTACGGCGGCGATGGCTTCTGGGTGCTGCCCGATCCCGCCAGCCCCGATCATGTCTATGCGGAGTATCAGGGCGGCAACATCGCCTGGATCAACCGCAAGACGCTTGAGCAGAAGGCGATCCAGCCCAAGGCCGGCTACAAGGAAAAGCTGCGCTTCAACTGGAACACGCCGATGGCGCTGAGCCCACACGACAAGAGCGTGCTGTATCTGGGCAGCCAGTATCTCCACCGCACCCGTGATCATGGCAACACGTGGGAGCGCATTTCGCCCGACCTGAGCACCAACAACCCGGCCAAGCAGCAGCAGGAAAAATCCGGCGGCATCACGGTCGACAACTCGTCGGCCGAAATGCACACGACGATCTATTCGATCAGCGAAAGCCCCAAGGCCGCCGGCACCATCTGGGTCGGCACCGATGATGGCAATGTACAGGTGACCACCAACGGCGGTGCCAACTGGAACAATGTCACCAAGGCGCTGAAGCTGGCGGGAGACAATTGGGTGAGTTGGGTGGAAGCCAGCCAGCATGATGCGGGTACCGCCTATGTGGCGGTGGATCGCCACGTGTTCGGCGACATGGCGCCGCACATCTTCGTCACTCGCGATGGCGGCAAGAGTTTTGCCCGCATCGCCGGTCCCACCACGGCCGGCATCCGCGGCTATGCGCACGTGATCAAGGAAGACCGGGTTGACCGGAATATCCTGTATGCCGGCACCGAGTTCGGCATGTTCATGAGCCGCAATGGTGGCATGAACTGGGAGGAGTTCCGCCCCGGCAATTTCCCGGCGGTTGCCGTCCGCGACATCGTGCAATCGAAGAAGGGCGATGATCTGGTGCTGGCCACGCATGGCCGCGGCATCTGGGTGATCGACGATGTCTCACCGCTGCGTGAACTCACGCCCACGGTCGTTGCCTCCAACGTAACGCTGGTGGCTTCGGCGCCGGTGGAACAGCGTATCCAGGGCAACGGCGGCTGGTCGGAAGGCGATGCCAATTTCGTGGGTGACAACCCGCCATCGGGCGCGGTGATCACCTATTACCAGAAGGCCCGCCATGTCATCGGCCGCATGAAGCTGGAAATCATCGGCCCGGATGGCGCTCTGGTCGAAGAACTGCCGACCTCCAAGCGCAAGGGCCTGAACCGCGTTGAATGGTCGATGCGCACCAAGCCGCCGCTGGTTCCCCCAGCGGCCAGCATCGCCGGCAATTCAGTGCTTGGGCAGCGCGTGCTGCCCGGCCAGTACAAGGTGCGGCTGACCAAGGCTGGCGAGGTGACGGAAGTACCGCTCACCCTCACCAACGATGCCCGCGCCAGCTACACGGCAGACGACCGCAAGGCGCAATATGAGGCCGCCGAACGGGTGAAATCATTGTTCCAGCGCATGACCGGCCTGACCTTTGGCCTGGTTGGGCTCGCCCGCGATGCCAACGCCGCCGCCAATGATGCCAAGGCAACGCCGGCAGCGAAGAAGGCCGCGCAGGAACTGGCGCTGAAGGCCGCTGACCTGCGCAAGCTGGTCGTCGCCACCACTGAAGGCGGCGCCATCACCGGTGAGGAACGGCTGCGCGAGAATATGGATATGGCCTACGGTCAGATCATCAGCGCCGAAGGCCGGCCGCCGGGCTATGCGGTGGCGCGGGTGGATGCGCTGGAGAAGGAACTGAAGGAAGTGGAAGACGCCTTTGCCGCCCTGAAGGCAACCAAGGCGGCGGCGCTGAACAGCCAGCTTGAGCTGTCCGGCATCGCTCCGATCAGCCTGGCGGCGGTTCAGGTGGACATGGTGCCGACCGGCGGCCAGATGACCGCGCTGGGGCGCGGTTTGGTGGGTGGCCGCTATTTCGGAGACTTCCGCGCCCTGGCCTTCCCGCGCAAGAAGCGGTGAGGCCTCAACTTGCTGCGCTGCTGCTGGCAACACCGGCAGCAGCAGCGCAGACCGACCCAGTGCAAACTGGGCTGCGCCTTCCCGAAGAAGCCCTGATCACCGTCACCGCCCCGGCCGGGCCCGGGAGGGTGCTTACGCCCATCGTCGGCCTGTCGGGCGAAGCCCTGCTCGATCGGCAGCCGCGCAGTGTCGCCGACGCGCTGCGCGGCCTGCCTGGCGTTTCGGTGCGAACCAATTCGCGCGGCGAAACCGTGGCGCGGGTGCGCGGCAGCGATGAACGGCAGACACTGGTGTTTCTGGATGGAGCGCCGCTGGCCGTGCCGTGGGACGGCCGGGTGGATATCGGCCTGATCCCGGCCGGGCTGATCGGCGGGCTTTCCGTGCGCAAGGGCGCCGGCGCCATCGAATATGGTGCCAATGCCGTGGCCGGAGTGGTGGACTTGACCACGCGGCAGGAAGGCAGCCTCGCGGTGGCGCAAGCAGGGCCTTATGCCCTGAAGAATCTGTCTGCGGCCGGCGTGGTGCCGCTGGGCGGCCTGTCGCTCACGCTGGCTGCCACCCATCAGGCGCAGGGCGCGCTGCCCGTGGCGCGCCGGAGCGCCCTGCCCTTCAACCAGCCCGCCAGCGATCGCCGCACCAACACAGATCTCGCCGCCACCAGCCTGTTTGCCGGGCTGGGCGGCATGGCCGGCGCGCTTGAATGGCGGGTGAGTGTGCTCAACATCGACGCTCGCCGCGGCATTGCACCGGAATCGGATCGCGATCCCGCCAGTGCCCGTTACTGGCGGACCCCGGACTGGAATCTGACTCAGGCGCAGGTTGCGCTCGAACTCCCGATCGGTGCCGCCACTGCCCGCGCCGTCGGCTGGCGGCAATGGTTCGGGCAAACCATCGAAGCCTATCGCGACGTCACCTACGCCGCCCTGCGCAGCCGCGAGATCGACGAAGACAACACGGTGGGCGGCCGCTTCACGCTCAGCCACCCCCTCGGCCCAACCTCCTTGCGCTGGAGCCTGTCGGGCCAGGTGAGCGATCACCTGCAGACCGATATCGCTATCCCGCCCGGCACGCAGCCTGCTCCACTGCTCTACCGCCAGTCGCTGGCCTCGGGCGGGGTGGAGGCCGATGTGCCGCTCGGCGCAGCGCGGCTGACGCTGGGGCTGGGCCTGGACCGCAGTGCCAATCCGCGCACGGGCGACAAGCCGGTGCAGCCCGCCCGGCAGGCCGCCACCTTCTCGGCCGCCTTGGCGCTGAAACCGGCAGACGGCGTGTCGCTCACTGTCTCGGGCGGTCGGCGCAACCGCTTCCCCAGTGCGCGTGAGCTATTCGGCGAGGCCCTGGGGCGTTTCCTGCCCAATCCGGCGCTGCTGCCGGAACAGGCCTGGCTCGCCGATGCCGAACTGGGCTGGCGCGCCGGGCCATTCACCCTCACGCTCACTCCGTTCTGGCAACGGGTGGAAGGCAGCATCGGCCAGCGCATCGTGCGGGTGAACGGGGTGAATCTGCGCCAGCGCTTCAACCAGGCGCCCGCCACCAGCATCGGCGTTGATGCAGCAATGCAGGTCCCGCTGGCCGACGGTCTGACACTGGAACTCACTGGCTCGGCGCTCGATGCCAGCAGCACCGGCCAGCCCCTGCTCCAACGGCCGGCGCACGAAATGTTGATTGCGCTGGACTGGGCGCCACGCGAAGCCTTCGATCTGCGCGCCGAACTGCGTCGCGTGGGCCCTGCCCGCGATCTGGCCCCGGATGGCAATTTGGCCCGACTGGCACCGGCCACCGAAATCAACCTCCGCGCCCGCGTGCCGGTGTTCCGCATCGGTACCGTGCCGATCAGCGCCACCGCTGCCATCGACAATCTCACCAACGCGGTGATCCTGCCGCAACTGGGCCTGCCGCAGCCGGGGCGCTCCATCCGGATCGGCCTTATCGTCGGGGGTTGAGGGCGCTGGCCCAAGTCGCTATAGCGCGAATGTGAAGGCGGCTTGTTTTGGGCCGCCTTTGTGCGTTGCCGGCTTCCGCATCCCGAGGCCGCCCGAGGACGACAGACGATGACCATCACCCCGCTCATGCCCGTTTATGGCCGGTGCGAGGTTGCGCCGGTGCGAGGCGACGGTTGTTACCTCTATGACGCTGAAGGCCGCGAGTGGCTGGACATGGCCAGCGGCATCGCGGTCAATTGCCTGGGCCACGGCCACCCGCACCTGGTGCAGGCCATCCAGAAGCAGGCCGCCACGCTGATGCACACGTCGAACCTGTACAAGGTGCCGGCGCAGGAACATCTGGCCCAGCGGCTCGTCGATCTCACCTTTGCCGATACGGTGTTCTTCACCAACAGCGGCGCCGAAGCCATCGAATGCTCGGTGAAAACCGCGTTCGCCTATCATTACGCCACCGGCAATCCGCACAAGCATCGCATCATCACCTTCTCCAACGCCTTCCATGGCCGCACGCTGGCCACGATTTCGGCCACCGATCAGGAGAAGCTGCGCAAGGGCTTCGAGCCGCTGCCGGATTGGTTCAAGGTGGTGCCGTTCGACGATCTTGCCGCTGCCGAAGCCGCCATCGATGACAGTGTTGGCGCCTTCATGGTGGAGCCGATCCAGGGCGAAGGGGGCATCCGCCCGGCCAGCGTAGAGTTCCTGAAGGGCCTGCGCGCCCTGGCGGACAAGCACGGCCTGCTGCTCATCCTTGATGAAGTGCAGTGCGGCGTGGCCCGCACCGGCAAGCTTTTCGCGCATGAGCTCTATGGCGTCACCCCCGATATCATGGCGATCGCCAAGGGCATCGGCGGCGGCTTCCCGGTCGGTGCCTGCCTCGCCACCGAAAAGGCGGCCACAGGCATGGTGGTTGGCACCCACGGCAGCACCTATGGCGGCAACCCGCTCGCCATGGCCGCCTGCGAAGCCGTGCTCGATATCGTCGCCGAACCCGCCTTCCTCGCCCAGGTCACTGAAATGGGCGCGCGGCTCACCCAGGCGCTGGAGCAGATGATCCCCAACCATGATGATCTGTTCGAAAGCGTGCGCGGCAAGGGCCTGATGATCGGCCTGAAGCTGAAGAGCGACAGCCGCGCGTTCGTCAGCCACGCCCGCAGCCACGGCCTGTTGATGGTCGCCGCCGGGGACAATGTGGTGCGCCTGCTGCCGCCGCTCACCATCGAGGAAAAGCAGATCCGCGAATGCGTGGAGCGTCTCTCCGCCGCTGCGCGCAGCTATCAGCCGGCTGCCGCTGCCTGACCCTTTGGCCGTGGGGCCTTATGCCCCCGCTGTTTCAACACCCCTCCCCTTTGCCGGGGCGGGGAGGATATTTGAAAAATGCCGCATTTCCTTGATCTTGCCACTGCAACCCCTGCCGGCCTGCGGGCCATATTGGACGATGCCCACGCCCGCAAGGCGGCGCGCGCCGGCTGGCCAAAGGGCCGCGTGGATGCCGATGCGCCGCTGGCCGGCCATGTGCTGGGCATGATCTTCGAAAAACCCAGCACGCGCACCCGCTTTTCCTTCGACATGGGCGCCCGCCAGCTTGGCGCGACCACCATCGTATCGAGCGCCGGCGAGATGCAGCTGGGCCGCGGCGAAACCATTGCCGACACCGCGCGCGTGCTGAGCCGTATGGTCGACGCGCTGATGCTGCGCACCAACAACCACGAGAAGCTGGAACAGTTGGCCGAACACGCCACGATCCCGGTGATCAACGGCCTCACCGACCTGTCGCACCCGTGCCAGGTGATGGCCGACATCATGACCTTTGAAGAGCGCGCCGGCCGGCCAGTGACGGGTTCGACCTGGGCCTATGTCGGCGATGGCAACAACATGACCAACTCGCTGATCGAAGCCAGTTCGCTGCTGAAGTTCGATCTGAAGGTGGGCGTACCGCACGGGCTGGAGCCGGATTCGGGCGTGATGGCCACTGCCTGCGCGCGCGGCGGCTGCATCGATCTGGTGCACACGGCCGCCGCCGCGGTGGAGGATGCCGATGTCGTCGTCACCGATACCTGGGTGTCAATGGGCCAGGCCGACACCAAGGAAAAGATGGCGGCGTGCAAGCCGTTCCAGGTGAATGATGCGCTGATGGCCAAGGCGGCGCCGGGGGCGCTGTTCCTCCACTGCCTGCCGGCACACCGCAACGACGAAGTGACCGACAGCGTGATGGACGGCCCAGCGTCGGCGGTGTGGGACGAAGCGGAAAACCGCCTGCACGTGCAGAAATCCATCCTGCTTTGGTGCCTGGGCAAATTGTGATGCTGGCTGAAGGGCTTGCCCCC
>NZ_JAUMBI010000084.1:0-10768 GCF_032115815.1 Sandarakinorhabdus sp. | reverse complement strand
GATGCGGAAATAATGTTCGGCATATTGCAGATAATATTCTGCTGTCACCCGGTCGCCGGCCTGTTGGGCGTCACGGGCCAGGGCACGATATTTTTCCAGCAGCTGGGTGGCATTGCCGCGCTGGCGATTATCCAGCCGAGCGCCATAATTGTTGCCGCCAGCCATTTGTTGCGGGCGCGGACCGGTGTTGCCGCCTCCACGCCGCCGCCGCTGGTTGTTCCTGATCAAGATCGTTGTCCCCGTTGACTGGCCATATTGAGGCCGCTGTTGGGTGTAATCGTGCCCTTCGCGCGGTTCGGACGCCGGGGGCCAACAGGCCCATCCGCGACCGGACTTGCCCTTGGCTGGCGTACCGGCTGATGCTGCGCGAGAGGCAGCCCGCTGCTTCCTTGCTGCGGCTACCTAATCCCGCCTTAGCCGGGCAAATCCCATCCGCCAAGGGAAAAACGACGCAGACCGCCGGCCCTCGCCCTCAACGGGTGACTTTTGGTGCCATGCTGGCCATCAACTGGAAACAGGCTTCCGGATCCTGCCGTTTGAGTCCGAGCAATTGCATTTCGGCCGCGCCGTCCCGGCCGACCGGGATTTCGGGCACATTACCAATAATGCCGGCGATGATCTGCGCGGCAGCCTCGTGGATGGAGATGCCGGCATCAACCGGATCTTCGCCATCCCCCTTCTGGCTGCCATCGCCGCGCAAGGCGTTCTTGCCGATACCGGTGGCGACGAAGCCGGGGGTGAGCACATGCACCTGCACAGCATATTGGGCGATCTCGGCCCGCAGCGCGTCGGACCAGCCGACCAGCGCATGTTTGGCAGCGCAATAACCAGTGCGCAGCGGCGAGCCGACCTTGCCTGCCACCGACGCATTGTTGATGATTCGCCCTGACCCGCGGGCAACCATCGCCGGCAGCACCAGCTGGGTCAGCCGCAGCGGCGCGAAGAAGTCCACTTCCATCAGAGTGCGGTAAACCGGGAATTCGGTATCGAGCGCCAGGCTGCGTTGCGAAATGCCGGCATTGTTCACCAGCCAGTCGACACCGCCGGTCACCGCCGCCACCCGCGCGGCAATGGCCGGCAGCGAATCAAGGTCGGTCACTTCGAACGCCTCGACAATGCTGCCGGGGCAGTGCTGCGCCACTTCGTCCAGCGCTGCCCGGTTGCGGCCCGACAGTACCAGCCGCGCGCCTTGCGCTGCCAGCGCCAGCGCCAGCCCCTTGCCGATCCCGGCCGAAGCCCCGGTGATCCAGATCGTCTTGCCTGCAACATCGCTCATTGGAAATAACTCCAGCCGGCGGCCGGCACGCCGATCAGCATCGGGTGGGCCCACAGAATCAAGAACCACAACAGCAGCCCGCCCAGCACCGGCACCAGGCCGGGCCAGATCGCGCTCCAAGGTTGGCGGCCGCCCACGATGGCCAGAAACGGAAAATGCGAAGTGCGCGCCATGTGAGCGGCATAGGCCGGGTTCTGCGCCTTCTTCTTGCCGTCCTGCATGAACGTGCCGAACAGTGCCAGCACGCCCACCCCGCTGGCCAGCACGATGGTGCGCGGATCAGCGGTCATCATGATGTGCACGCCGGCCCAGATCGCCATGCTCCACATCATCGGGTGGCGAGTGATGCGCTGCAGGCCCTTGGGTTCACCCTTCACGCCGGGCATCATCGCCGGGTTGGGCGCGCTCACCGATCCCACGAAGAAGATGCAGGCCACCAGCATCGCCGCGAGCGCCGGGATATAGGCACCGGCCGGCGTATCCCACAGTCGCGCCTTTGGTATCTGCCGCCACAGCTGCGCTGCAGCCCCGAAACTGGCCAGTGCCACCAGCGAATAGACGACGGCAAAGCCTTTTTCGCCCAGCCGCGCCACAAGCGGGCCACGCAGCGGGTGCGACAGCACTTCGTGGCTGACCACGAACAGACCCATCAGCAGCGCCAGCAGCATCAGATCAGACAACAGCTTTCCCCTTCAGGCCGTAGCCACCGCCGCGATACTGCAGCGGCAGGCGCGGCGGGCCAAGCGCTTTGTGAACAGCCAGAGCCGCTCACTTCACGCCGTGCATCAACT
Organism: Sandarakinorhabdus sp.; assembly: GCF_032115815.1. GTDB lineage: Bacteria > Pseudomonadota > Alphaproteobacteria > Sphingomonadales > Sphingomonadaceae > Sandarakinorhabdus. The sequence goes on along the minus strand of NZ_JAUMBI010000084.1, from coordinate 8,701 downwards.
TCTTGAGCAAGGGCGAGATCAGCAGCAGCACGCCGCCGATCGCCGCCGAAGCCAGGCCGATGGTTTCAAACACGCCGGCATAGGTATCAAGGCTGACCTTCAGGTTGGTCACCTGCCCGCCCACCGTTTCAACGCTGGCCACCTGCGCCACCAGGCCGCCCACATATTGCGCGCAGGCGATGGAGACGAACCACAGGCCCATCATCAGGCCCACGATGCGGGCGATCGAAAGCTTGGTCACCATCGAAAGACCCACCGGCGAGATCATCAGTTCGGCCATGGAGTGGATGAGATAAAGCCCAGCCAACCACCAGATGCCCACCTTGAAATCATCGCCGGCAAACTGCGTGCCCCACACCAGGAACAGGAAGCCACCGCCAACGCCGGCCAGCGCCATGCCGAACTTCACCGGAATCCCCGGTTCCAGCCCGCGCCGGCCCAGCGCCTGCCACAAAAGGCTGAACAGCGGCGCCAGCATGACGATGAAGATGGCGTTGAAGAACTGCGTCTGGCCCGGCGAGATTTCAAACAGGCCAAAGATCGACAGATCGGTGTTGCGAGCCGCAAACAACGTCAGGCTGGAACCCGCCTGTTCGAACAACGTCCAGAACACGACGTTGAACACGATCAGGATTATGGCTGCCAGCATCATCTGCCATTCAGCGCGGTTGCCATAGACGATCGACCAGATCGGGATCAGCACCACGCAGGCCAGGAATGTGGCAAACAGCACCTTGCCCAGGATCGGCAAGCCCATCAGATAACCCATGAAGCCCGCACCTTCCACCGGCGGCGGCGCCGCCATCAGGTTGGTGAACAGGAACCACACCAGGGGCACGAAGGCGATGGCACCCAGATAGATGGGAATGTCGCGGTTGGGTGCGCCGACCGGCGGCTCGCCATAGCCTTCCAGCTTCGGGCCGGCGAACTGGATCAGATACCAGCTGAGCGCCATGCCCAGCGCCGCCAGCAGGAAGCCCGCCCACCAGCCATAAGCATCGGCCAGAAACGGACAGGCCAGCTGGCTGCCCAGCGATCCCAGATTGATGCCCATATAGAAGATGGTGAAGCCAGCATCGCGGCGGCTGTCGCCCTTGGCATAAAGGCTGCCGACCATGGTCGAGATGTTGGGCTTGAAGAAGCCATTGCCAATGGTGACGGCGGACAGGCCGAGCAGCATGATGGTGACGAACAGCGCGTCACGCTCCCCGCCGGCTTCGAAACCGCCCTTGTCGATATGGCGGGCTTCCGTGCCGTCGCCGGCCAGCAGCGAGACGCTGCCATCCTCGTTGCCCTTGATCTGCAGTTTCTGGCCTTCAAGCGTGACGAACTGCGCCTTGTCATTGCCCTTGGTTTCGACGCTGACCGCATATTGCTGGCCATCGAACTTGGCCCAGGGCTTGGCCGCCTCGCCGCCGAAGCACAGGGTGAAATAGCCCAATGCCATCAGGATGGCGCCGAACTTCACGGCTTTCTTGGAGCCCAGGTAATTGTCGGCCAGCAAGCCGCCGACCAGCGGGGTGAGATAGACCAGCGCGGTGAAGCCGCCATAGAGGCTGGTGGTCGTGCTGTCGGAGAACAGGAAATGGTTGGCGAGATAGAGCGTCAACAGAGCCCGCATGCCGTAATAGCCGAACCGCTCCATCGCTTCGGTGGTGAACAGCCGCGCCAGCTGCGCCGGGTGGCCGAACCATTGCGGGCGGGTGTCTGCCGCCGCCGCGCTCGCGTTCTCGTTCAAAATGCCTCTCCCTTGCGCGCCAGCCCCGGCGCGCCATTTCCGGCAATGGTGATAGCGGGCGGCAGCGGTTCCGCCAAGCCGACTTGACCTTGGCCGCTCACCGTCGTCTGGTTTGACATATGATGCGCTCCATTCTCACCGCCCTTCTTGCCTTCACCGCCGCGCCGGCCGTGGCCGCGCCGCTGCTGTTGCAGCCCGACCGGGTGTGGGACGGAGAGGCGATGCATGTCGGCTGGCAGGTGCTGGTCGACGACGGGCGCATCGTGGCAGCGGGGCCCAACCTTGCTGCACCAGCCGAAGCGCAGCGCATCGCCCTGCCCGGCCAGACGCTGCTGCCCGGATTCATCGAAGGCCACAGCCACCTGTTGCTGCACCCCTATGACAAGACGCCGTGGGACGATCAGGTGCTGAAGGAAAGCGAAGCTTATCGCGTCGCCCGCGCCGTGGTGCATGCCAAGGCCACCCTGCTGGCGGGCTTCACCACCGTGCGCGATCTCGGCACCGAAGGCGCCGGCAATGCCGATGTCGGGCTGAAACGCGCGATCAACGAAGGCCATGTTCCCGGCCCCCGCATGATCATCGCCACCCGCGCTCTTGTCGCGCCCGGCAGCTATGCGCCCAAGAACGACGCCTGGGCCGTGCCGCAGGGCGCCGAGGAAGCAGACGGCCCCAACCTGGTGAGCGCGGTCCGCCGTCAGATCGGCGCGGGGGCTGATGTGGTGAAGCTGTATGGCGATTATCGCTGGCGCCCCGGCGAAGGCAGCCGGCCCACCTATTCGCAAGGTGAAATTACCGCTGCCGTAGCCGCCGCCCATGATGCCGGGCGGCAGGTCGCCGTCCATGCCAACACCGCCGAAGCCATGCGCCGCGCCTCCGCTGCCGGGGTGGAGGTAATTGAACACGGCAGCGAGGGCGACGCCGCCACCTTCGCGCTTATGGCGAAGAACAAGACCGCGCTGTGTCCGACGCTCGCCGCCGGCGATGCCATCGCGCGATATCGCGGCTGGAACGGGCAGGAACCGGCACCGGCCGATGTGCAGCAAGACCGCGCTGCCTTCCAGTTGGCGATGAAGGCTGGCGTGCCGATCTGCATGGGCGGCGATGTCGGCGTGTACACCCACGGGACAAATGCCCGCGAGATGCTGCTGATGGCCAAGGCCGGCATGGCCAATGCCGCCGTGCTCACCGCTGCCACGGCCGGTAACGCCCGCTATTTCGGCCTCTCCGATCGCGGCCGTGTCGCGCCGGGCCTGCTCGCTGATCTGGTGGCGGTGGCCGGCGATCCGCTGGCCGATCTCGCCGCCGTCACCCGGGTGCGGTTGGTGATGAAGGGTGGAGCGGTGGTACGGGCCGACTAGACGGCGGCTGTCCTACAGGGGGCGATTCCGCTTATCCTCCGGCCTGGGTTCGCCCGCCGTTCTGTCTCAATCTGCAGTCTCGAACAGCCTCGCGCGCATGAGGAAGAACTGTAACCTTTGTAACCTACAGACGCGCGCTGCCGGGCGGCGCTGCCGAGCCTGAAGCCCTTTCGCTGGACCGACAGTCAGTCATCTGATTTGGCAATTCAGGCGGTCCGCATTAATGCCAACCGCCATGGACAGCTTCAACGACACCGCCAGCACCACCGCCCTGCTCGCCAGCCGCCGTTCCGGCAAAGCGCGTGAGATGATTGCACCCGGCCCCGATGCCAGCCAGTTACAGGCCATGTTGGCCGCCGCCGCGCGCGTACCCGATCATGGCAAGCTGAACCCGTGGCGATTCGTGGTGATCGACAATCGCGCCGCCTTTGCAGACGCGCTGATGGCCATCTACCTGGCGGGCAAGCCCGACGCCGGCCGGTTGGAGCGTGAGGCAGTGAGCCAGTTCGCCACCCAGGCGCCCTGCCTGGTGGTTGTGATCGCCAGCCCCAAGCCGAGCCACATCCCGGCGTGGGAGCAGGAGCTTTCAGTCGGTGCGGCCTGCCAGAACCTGGTGCTGGCCGCGCACGCTCATGGCTTTGTTGCCAACTGGCTGACCGGCTGGGCGGCATTTGACGAACAGGTTCTGGCATTGCTGGGCGGCGCCGTGCCAGAACGCATCGCCGGCTTCTTCTTCATCGGCAACCAGGGAAAGCCGCTGGAAGAACGCCCGCGGCCTGACATTGCCGCCATCACCAGTCACTGGCGCGGCTGAACAGCCTCAGTTGCACTGCACGGTGCCGCTGCCGGCGACCTTCTTGATGCAGCGGGCGCCGCCGGTGATGCGCACATCGCCAGAACCGGCGATTCGCACATCGGCCTGACCGCTGGCGCGCGCACTGACATTGCCCGAACCGGCAATGCTGATCGCGGTGTTGGTGCAGGCCAGGCCGGCCAGATCGGCATCACCACTGCCGGCGATCTTCACATTCAGCGCGGCGCAGCGACCCGCAACCTTCACGTCACCCGAACCGGAAATCGCCAGGTTGGCAGTGCGGGTATCAAGGCTGGCCAGCAGCAGATTGCCGGAACCGGCGACCCGCATATCGAAGGTGTCGCCGCTGCCCTTGTCGGCCTGCACATCGGCAGAGCCGGCCAGCGACAGGCCGTGCAGGGCCGGCAGCGTGACGGCAACGTTCACGTCCTTCCCGCCCCAGCTCCAGTTGCCCTTCTTGCGGCCGATATGCAGCACGCCCTTTTCAACGCGCACCTCCAACTTTTCGAGATCGGCCGCTTCACCGCTGGCGACGACCGAATAACCATTGCCCAGGCGCACCGACACATTGTCACTGCCGCCGACAGCCACCTTGTCAAAGCCTGAGGCATCAAATCGGCGTTCGGCAGCGCTGGCGGGAACGGCGGCAATGGCAGCAGTGAGCAGCAACAGGGCGGTGCGGATCATGGCAGAAGCTCCTTTGTGTATTGCCTAAATAATACACAAAGGAGCGGCAGTGGCAAGTGGTCGGCGTGGATTCGGTTTGCCATGGCCCACACAAGAAAAAGCGCCGGCACTGACCCGCAAAGCGGGCCGATGCCGGCGCGAATTTCTGAACTTGCTATGCCGACAGCCGCTTACGCGGCTTTCAGCACTTGTTCGATCTTCTGCTGGGCGGCCGGTTCATCGATGTTTTCCATCGCGGCCAGTTCACGGGCGAGGCGGCCAATGGCGGCTTCATAGATCTGCCGTTCGGAATAGCTCTGTTCCGGCTGGTCTTCGGCGCGATGCAGATCGCGCACCACTTCGGCAATGCTCACCAGATCGCCCGAATTGATCTTGGCTTCATATTCCTGGGCACGGCGCGACCACATGGTGCGCTTGATGCGCGGCTTGCCCTTCAGCGTGGTCAGGGCCTCGTTCATGGTGGCCTGGCTCGACAGCTTGCGCATGCCAACGCCCTCCGCCTTGTTGGTCGGAACGCGCAGGGTCATCCGCTCTTTTTCGAAACGCAGCACGAACAGATCGAGCGACGCACCGGCGATATGCTGGCTCTGGATTTCCACCACGCGCCCCACGCCATGCTTGGGGTACACGACATAATCACCGACTTCGAAACCGAGCGGTTTGGCAATTACCATAGATCCAGTATCCTTTTTCTTCAGGCCGTCGGGATCAATCGTGCCATACCGGCGTGCGAGCGGCGCTGCCGGGGTACTGCTGACGACCCATTGACGTGACTGCCTGCCTGTCTTGCATGACCCTGGCCCGTTGCCCGCCTGGCAGGATGGCGAATTTGGCGACGGAACCGGCGAACCCGGTCGGAGGCACATCACCGCCGACCACGACATGGTCATATCAGAAACGTGTCACAATTGCCATGCCAATGGGCACGCCTGTCCACGAAATTGGCATGTACGGGTCAAAAAGTCTCATTTTCGGCCATTTCCAGGCCGAAAATGGGCCAGTTTGGCGGCCGTTAGGAGCCTTGGCCGGGGGTCGGCGTGAAATATTTGTCGAACTTGCCGTCTTCGCCCTTGTGCGAATCGGCATCATCCGGGGTCTCGCCCTTCATGGTGATGTTCGGCCACTGGGCGGCGTAAGTGGCGTTGATCTCCATCCACTTTTCAAGGCCGCCTTCGGTATCGGGCAGGATGGCTTCGGCCGGGCATTCCGGTTCGCACACACCGCAATCAATGCATTCGTTGGGGTTGATCACCACCATGGTCTCGCCTTCGTAGAAGCAGTCCACCGGACACACTTCAACGCAATCCATATACTTGCACTTGATGCACGCTTCAGTGACGACGTAGGCCATAAATCTCCCCTCACGGCAGCAGCAGCCGCCAAAGGCTGGTTACCCCTGTGTATGTTCGCGCCTTAGGCGAGGGCGAAGGCTTCTGGCAAGAGGGCATCTTGCGAACACAGGGCCGCATCAGCGCTGATCGCTGCCCGACCGGGGGTCAGATCGGTGTAGAAATCGCGGGCCTCGGCATAAGGACCGCGGCGATCGGGCAGGCCTTCCACCCGCACCACGATCACATCGTCACCACGGGGCCAGCTCAAGACCGCCCCGGCCCTGACCAGAGTCGCGGCGCGGTCCACGACGCGGCCATCGATGCGCAATCGTCGGCTTTCACACAGGTCCTGAGCGTGGGATCGGGATGGCGCCAGGCGCGCAAACCAGAGGAACTTGTCCAGCCTCAACCCTGCTCCGTAGACCAAATGCTACCTCCCCTTCATTCCGGCCAGGATGGCAAATGGCGATGTTTCATTCCCCCTGACCACGGGAATGGCATCGGTGGCTTGTGCCGAACGGCGCTGGTTCGGCCGCGACGGGCCGGCCCAGGCAAAATGCGGTGTGCCGTCAACCAGGCGCGGCCGATAGCCGAGCGCCCGCAGTAGCCGGGCCAGACCATCCTGCGACAGGCCCAGACTGGCCGCCCAGTTGGGATCGGGCATGAAGGGCGCGCGGCCATCGCGGCGTTCGTGAATGAAGCGGGACAGGCGATCCACCATGTCGATGCGAACAGCGATGGCATCCTTGCCACTGCCCAGCCGCCAGAAGCCGGCGACCAGCAGCACATCGGCCGGCGCCATCACCGCCGCGCCCGACTGCGAAACGCGGCCCGGTGCCGGCAACGGTGGCAGGCTGGCGAGTTCGCTGGCCACCGCCCACAGCGCCAGGCGCCAGCGGGTCGGTTCCGGGCGCAGCAACGCGGGAACGAACAGGTGCAACGGCCCGAGCCGCACCCCGCAACGGCCCAGCGCCTGACGATCGGCGCGGGTAACGCCCACCAATTGTTCGGCCACGGCATCGCGGGCCAGTACGCCCAAGCCTTCCACCAACTGTACGACAAGGCCGCGCGCTGGAGCCGACACCTCGCCGCGCAGCGCTGCCACGCGGCCAAGGGGAGCGGCGACACGGGCGATGGCATCGGCCACGAACTGTTCCAGCCGTTCCTGCACATGGCGGCGATCATCCGGGCCCAGCGCTGCCACGGCGCGATCAAGCTCTACCCTGGGTGTCAGGGCATCGCGGCCCTTGCGCAGCACCGCCACCCGCGCGCCCTGCCACAACAGGCGCGGCGGCAGGCTGCCATCGAAATCCAGCGTGAATTCATCGTCTGCCGCTGCGGCAAGCCGCTTGGCGCGGGAACACAGCTCGCGGGACAAATGGCGCTCGGCCGCTGCCAGCAGCAGCCGTTGTTCGCCGGCCCGGGCGGCCGCATCGGCGGTAAAGCGGAAGCCGTCGAGGCGGCCGATCATTTCGCCATCCACCGCCACCCCGCCATCGGCCTCGATCAGCACATGGGCCGATACCCCGCGTGCTTTCAGATCCTTGAGCAGCACGGCGGTACGGCGATCGACGAAGCGCTGGGTCAGCGCGCCGTGCAGCGCGTCAGACAGGCGATCTTCGAGGGCACGAGTGCGCTCTGCCCAATGCGCGGGATTGTCCAGCCAATCGGGTCGGTGGGCGATATAGGTCCAGGTGCGCGCCGCCGCGATGCGATCGGCAATGGCCTCCACATCACCCGTCATCCGATCGAGATGGGCGATTTCCGCCGCGATCCAGGCATCGGGCAAGTGGCCCCGGCCTTCGGTGAGATGGCGGAACACCCGGCCCACCAGCCGCGTGTGCGCCTCTACCCCGGTCTTGCGGTAATCGGGCAGGCTGCAAGCCTGCCACAGGCGGAACAGGCCGCGTTCGCCCAGCAGACGGCTGCTGGCACGCTCCATCACCCAAGGCTCTCCGGCCAGGCGCTTGAGCACGCCCAGATCAATGGCATCGTCCGACCGCACCAGTTCGGGTCGGGGCGTGCGGGCGTCCATCGTCGCCAACAGCTTGGGCAGGCTGGAAAAATCGAGATCGGTGTTGCGCCAGACGAGATGGGTGAGCGGCTCGAAGCGATGTTCTTCGAGGCCTTCAATCTCTTCGGGGGTGAAGCTGCAGTTGGCCTCGCTGCCCAGTTGCACCGTGCCGAACGTGCCATCGCGCTGGTGGCGGCCGGCGCGGCCGGCGATCTGCGCCATTTCCGCCAGCGTGAGCCGGCGCTGGCGCTTGCCATCAAACTTGCCCAGCGCGGCGAAGGCGACATGGGCGATATCCATGTTCAGCCCCATGCCGATGGCATCGGTGGCGACGAGATAATCGACCTCACCCGACTGGTACATCGCCACCTGGGCGTTGCGGGTGCGCGGGGACAGCGAGCCCATCACCACCGCCGCGCCGCCCTTCTGCCGGCGCAGCATTTCGGCGATGGCATAGACTTCGGCAGCGGTGAAGGCGACGATGGCGGTTCGGCGCGGCAGGCGCGACAGCTTCTTCGGCCCGGCATAGGCCAGCGTGGAGAAGCGCGGCCGGGTGATGATCTCCGCCTCTGGGATCAGCTTGCGGATCAGCGGCCGCAGCGTTTCCGAGCCCAGGATCATGGTTTCGGCATAGCCGCGCGCCCTGAGCAAGCGATCGGTGAAAACATGGCCGCGCTCCGGATCGGCGCCCATCTGGCCTTCGTCGATCGCCATGAAGGCGACTTCCCGATCCAGCGGCATCGATTCCACCGTGCACAG
>NZ_JAUMBI010000083.1:44382-45025 GCF_032115815.1 Sandarakinorhabdus sp. | reverse complement strand
TGCCCTCAAGCAACTGATGGCCGACGTGGCGGCCGGCAAAGTCGATACCATCATCGTCTACAAGGTTGACCGACTGACCCGCAACCTGGCGGACTTCGCCAAGATCGTCGAGGTACTCGACAAGGCCGGCGCTTCGTTCGTCAGCGTCACCCAAGCGTTCAACACTACCACCAGCATGGGGCGGCTCACGCTCAACGTTCTCCTCAGCTTCGCGCAGTTCGAGCGCGAGGTCACTGGCGAGCGCATCCGGGACAAGGTGGCAGCCTCCAAGGCCAAGGGCATATGGATGGGCGGCCCCGTTCCACTTGGCTATGACGTCAAAGACCGAAGGCTCGTGATCAACGAGGTAGAGGCCGCGATCGTGCGCCGCATCTTCACGCGCTATTGCGAGCTGTGGTCGATCGGCAAGCTGGTTTTCGAGTTATCGCGCGATGGGGTGAAGACCAAGGTACGCCCTTACAAGGATGGCCGCATTGTCGGTGGTATCCCATTCACCAAGGGCCCTTTAGCCTATCTTCTGAGCAACCGGGTCTACGCGGGTGAGGCATGAGGGTCGCGCGATGAACTCGTAGCCGGTTACGCTCTTGGCGGACTTTCTCGCGCCGATCGACAGCGCAAACTCGACTTGCTCAGACTGCGCAAG
>NZ_JAUMBI010000083.1:0-44372 GCF_032115815.1 Sandarakinorhabdus sp. | reverse complement strand
AGGTCTATCCAGGAGAACACGCTGCGCTTATTGACTTGGCATTGTGGCAGCAGGCCCAGTCCATCTTGGAAGGAAACCGGGTCGAGCGGCGGCTCGGCAGCAAGGGCAAAGCCCCCAGCCTGCTCACCAGCATGTTGAGCGACGACCTAGGTCGCCCGATGATGCCGACGTTCACCATTAGGGAGGCACGGCGCTACCGCTATTATGTCACCCGGGATGCAGCGCAAGGGATGCGCGGGGTCGGCGGACGGCTGCGGATGCCGGCTGGTGCGATCGAGGCGCTGGTGACGAGCCAGATCGCGGACTGGCTGGAGGCCGTGACGCCGACCGAGGACATGGATCCATTGGTCGCTGAGCTGACGGTGTCCAGGGCTCATCAGCATGCAGGCATGCTGCGCCACGATAGTCAGCGCGAGCAGCGTATTGTGCTTCTGGAGCTGCAAGCCCGGGTCCGGGTGCATCCAGAACACGTGACGATCACGTTCAAGCCTGCATATTTTCCACAACCGGTCCTGCTGGATGTTCCGGCTAAGCTGGTGGACCGCGGGTCAGACCTGCGACTGGCGATTGGGCCGGACGGTAAGGATGTCCATGCTGCAGTTGACCCTGCCTTGCTCAAGCTGGTGGCGCTTGCCACAGCCGCGCGCCAACATCTGGTCACCGGTAAGCCAGACAGTCTGGTCGACACCTACAGCAAGCAGCATCTGAACCGGCTGGCACGGCTGGGCTACCTGGCACCCGACATCATCACTGCGATCGTGGAAGGCCGTCAGCCGCCCTCGCTCAGCGGTCGCAAGCTGCTGCGCTGTGCGAACCTGCCGAGGGATTGGGCCGAGCAGCGCAGACTACTGGGGTTCGTTTGAGCCCATCGCGGGTGCCAAGCCTGCATCAAATCTGCATCGCATCTGAGGACAGGAAAACCGGGGGTCAGAGAAATCTGGCTCCCGTTGCCGTTCTGCGGGCGGCCAAATGCGTCTCTAGGCCTGGCGTGGGAACACCAGGCTCCACAAGTCGCTGAAAAGCGCGACAATATCCCACTAAGTCCCGATAAATCCCGCAGAATCCCGGGTCGGGGGAGTGGGTGGTGCCGCTTACGTGACTCGAACACGTGACCCCCGCATTACGAATGCGGTGCTCTACCGGCTGAGCTAAAGCGGCATCTCGGTGAGGCGGGCGATCTATCAGCGGGCGGGTGGACTGGCAAGAGGTAAGGCGGCAGGAGACCGGTCGCCTTGGACACGGCAGTAGGGCGCGCGGGCTGAAACCTGGTTCAAAGCGGCCGTTATCCGGGCCATGAGCACTGCAAATCCCGGCCAGATCATCCCGCTGCGTGCCTTGGGCGTGCATGATACTGGTGCTGATCAATCGACCGGGGAACGGCCGGGACCGCTGCGCGAAGATCAGGTGCCACGCAGTGTCGTGGTGGAGCGGCGCCTCACCAACCGGGCGCTGGCGGCCTGGCAAGGCGCGCCCGACAACGGCATCGCGCCGGCGCTGGCGCCCTTCTTCGATCACAGCATCATCGTGCGCGATCCTGCTGGCCGCGCCATCATCGAAGGCGTGGGCGGACCGGTCACCGCGCGCTTTGGCCTGGTCGCCGGGCTGGCGCTGCTGCGCGATCCCGGCCTTTCCGAAGAACTGGTGGCAGCCTGCGAACTGGTGGCGTTGCAGCCGATGCCAATCCCGTTCGAAGCCAGCGTGAACGATCCGATGGGTGCCCAAATGCTGGTGCGCGGCCTGGCGCTGCCGCTGCCTGAAGCCGGCGACCCGGCGGCGCTGGTGCAGATCGTGCTGAGCTGGCGCGAAGTGTTGTCAAAGAGCGCCGCGCGCCGCCTGCGCGCCGAACTGGCCAGCGCCTTTGCCGAGGTGAGGCGGCTGCCGTCCGTGGCGGATCCCTTTCCACGGCGGCCCCGGTGCGGCGCGGCCCTCGATGTGTTCAATCGCACAAAGATTACAGAGTGAGCTTCGAATCACACTTTTCTTTCGCGGCAGTGCGGCGCATAAGCTGCGGCAAAAATGTCGCGGGAGCGATCGACGTGTCTGATACGACCAAGCCCGGCACTGCTGCGGCCATTGCAAATACCTCATTGGCACAGGCGCTAGCGGGGTGCCTGTTTGCCCGCGCCTTGCCCGGCGAGATCGAAGGGTTGGACGAGGCGGCACGCGCAGCCGTGGCCGGTTTCATGGCTGATGCCGCCGCGCAGCGCGCGCCCGATCAGCCGGTGATCCACATCGATCCGCTGGCCGACGATGGCGCCCGTCGCCTACGCCTGGCCATCATCGGCGAGGATCGGCCCTTTCTGGTCGATTCCACCGCTGCCGCCGTCACTGCCGCCGGGGTGGACATCCACCGCCTGCTGCACCCGATCATCGATGTGCGCCGCGATGCCGATGGCACGCTGCTGGAGGTGATCGGTCTCGGCAAGAATGGCGCGCCCCTGCCCGGCCATGCCCGCGAATCCATGATCTACATGGAGATCGAGCAGGTTGGCCCCAAGACGCGCGCTGCGCTGGAAGCCAGCCTGGCCCAGGTGCTGGCCGATGTGCGCGCCGCCGTGATTGATTGGCAGGCGATGCTGGCCCTGCTGCGGGAGCGCATCCGCGCATTGTCTGACAATCCGCCGCCGCTGGCCCCGCACCGCACCGCCGAAGCCATGGCCTTCCTCGAATGGCTGGCGGCCGACAATTTCACGCTGCTGGGCGCCCGCCATTACCGGCTTGAAGGCGATCTGGATGATCCGGCGATGGAGGTGACCAGCGACGGCGGCCTTGGTCTGCTTGCCGATCCGGACTATCCGGTGTGGAGCGGCACACGCGGCCCGGCCGATACGCCGCGCGCCTTCAAGGCCCTGCTGGCCAGCCCGGAACCCTTGCTGATCACCCGCGCCGGTGCCGTGGTGAGCGTGCATCGCCGGGTGAACGGCGATCTGGTTGCAGTAAAGGGCTTTGACCGCCAGGGACGGGTGATATCGGAAACGCGCTTCCTGGGGCTCTACACGTCCGCAGCCCTCAGCACTTCGCCGCGCCAGGTGCCGTTGCTCCGCCGAAAGGTGGGCGAGATCATCGACGCACTGGGCTTTGGCGAGAGCGGCCACAGCGCCAAGGCGCTGGTGCATGTGCTGGAAAGCTTTCCGCGCATGGAATTGTTCGAGGCCAGCCCCGAACAATTGAAGACGATGGCGCTGGGGCTGCTCTCGCTGCTCGACCGGCCGCGGCCCAAGCTGTTTGCCCGGCCCGATCCCTTCGGTCGCTTCGTGTCTGCGCTCGTCTATGTGCCGCGCGATGTTTACACCAGCCGCCTGCGCGAAGCCGCCGGGCAGATGCTGGCCCAGGAGTTGAAGGGCAGCATCGCGCGTTACGAGGTGGAGCTGCGCGAAGAGGGCCTGGCCCGCGTGCATTATGTGGTGGACGTGGCCGACGCCGCCAGCTTCACCGCCGATCAGGCCGCCGCGCTCGATCGCCGTCTTCGCCAGTTGGTGCGCGGCTGGGAGGAAGACCTGGAAGCCGCGCTGGCCGAACTGACCACGCCGACCCGCGCGGCACGGCTGGCGCGCAGCCACGGCCGGGCCTTTTCCGCCAGCTATCGCGCCCAGCACCAGCCGGCCGAAGCCGCTACCGATATCATGGCGCTGGCCACACTTGAAGACGAGGCCGGTCGTGCCGTGCGCATCATGGCCGCGCCGGAACCGGGGCAACTGCGCCTGAAGCTGTATCGCCTTGGCCCGATCATTCCGCTTTCCGAAGCAGTGCCAGTGCTGGAGAATTTCGGCCTGAAGGTGATCGAGGAATACCCGTTCGATCTGGACGATGGCCGGCTGGGCCGTATCAACGATTTCATCTGCGAAGTGCCCGATCCGGCCATCCTTGCCGATCTGCCGGCGCTGACGGCACGGCTGGAGCCGGCGCTGGTCGCCGTGCTGCTCGGCACGCGGGAGAATGACGGGTTCAACGCGTTGATCCCGGGCTGCGGCCTTGAGGCGCGCGATGCCTCGCTGTTGCGGGCCTGGTTCCGCTATCTGCGGCAAACCGGGGTTACCTACGGCGTGATGACTGCGGTTGATGCGCTGAAGCGCTATCCGGATATCACGCGCGATCTCGTGGCGCTGTTCACAGCGCGCTTTGCGCTGGATGTCGCGGATCGCGCCAAGGCGCAGGCCGACGTGCTGGCGCGCATCGATGCCGGCCTGGCCGAAGTGAGCAGCATCGATGATGACCGCATCATCCGCCTGTACCGTTCAGCCATGCTGGCCACGCTGCGGACCAATTTCTTCGTGCCCGGTGGGCCGGAAGCGATGGCTTTCAAGATCGATTCTGCCGCCATGCCCGGCCTGCCCCATCCGATCCCCTATCGCGAAATCTGGGTGTTCTCCCCGCGCGTGGAGGGCATCCACCTGCGCGGCGGGCCGATCGCGCGCGGCGGCCTGCGCTGGTCTGACCGGCGCGACGACTTCCGCACCGAAGTGCTCGGCCTGGTGAAGGCGCAGAAGGTGAAGAACACGGTGATCGTGCCCACCGGTGCCAAGGGCGGCTTCTATCCCAAGCTGTTGCCGTCGGCGTCGAACCGCGATGCGTGGCTGGCCGAAGGCACCGAAGCCTATCGCATCTACATCCGGGCGCTGCTGTCGATCACCGACAATCTGGATGTGGCCGGCACCGTGCTGCCACCCGAAGGCGTCGTGCGTCATGATGGCGATGATCCCTATCTGGTGGTCGCCGCCGACAAGGGCACTGCCACCTTCTCAGACACCGCCAACGCCATTGCTGAAAATCATGGCTTCTGGCTGGGCGATGCCTTCGCTTCGGGCGGCGGCAATGGGTATGACCACAAGGCGATGGCCATCACCGCCAAGGGCGCGTGGATTTCGGTGCAGCGGCATTTCCGCGAAATGGGCATCGACGTGCAGAGCGAGACGGTTCGGGTGGCCGGCGTGGGCGACATGTCGGGCGATGTGTTCGGCAACGGGCTGCTGCTCTCTCCTGCCGTGGCGCTGGTGGCGGCCTTTGATCACCGCCACATCTTCCTTGATCCCACCCCCAATATTCCGGCCGCCTTTGCCGAACGCCAGCGCATGTTCGCGCTGCCGCGATCGAGCTGGGACGATTATGACAAGGCGCTGATTTCAGAAGGCGGCGGCGTGTTCGCCCGCAGCCTGAAATCCATCCCGCTGTCACCGCAGGTGCAGGCCATGCTGGGCGTGAGCGCCGAAGCGATGGCGCCCGGCGAACTGCTCAGCGCCATCCTGAAGATGCAGGTCGATCTGATCTGGTTCGGCGGCATCGGCACCTATGTGAAGGCGTCGAGCGAAAGCCATGCCGACGCCGGCGACCGTGCCAATGATGCCATCCGGGTGGACGCGCGCGACCTGAAGGCGCGGGCCATCGGCGAAGGTGCCAATCTGGGCCTGACGCAAGCGGCGCGCATCGAATTTTCGCGTATCGGTGGCCGCATCAACACCGACTTCATCGACAACAGCGCCGGGGTCGATTGCTCCGACCACGAGGTCAACATCAAGATCGCGCTGAACGGTGAAGTCGCCGCCGGCACGCTGAGCCGGCCCGACCGCGACACGCTGTTGAAGGCGATGACCGACGATGTCGCCGAATTGGTGCTGCGCGACAATCGCCTGCAAACCCAGGCCATCAGCCTGGCCGAAACCGGCGGTGCGGCCGCCGTGCCGGTGTTCCAGCGCCTGATCCAGACCCTGGAGGGCAGGGTTGGCCTTGATCGCAAGGTGGAAGGCCTGCCGGGCGACGATATTCTGGGCCAGCGCGCCATGGCCGGCGAGGGCCTGACCCGGCCGGAACTGGCCGTGGTGATGGCCTATGCCAAGATGGCCGCCTATGATGTGCTGGTGACCAGCGAGGTGGTCGATGATCCGCTGCTGGAAGCCGATCTGATCGCGGCCTTCCCGACCGCCATGCAGGTAAAGCACCGCAATGCCATCCTGGGCCACCGCCTGCGCCGCGAACTGGTGGCGACCAAGTTGGCCAACGAACTCATCAACCGCGCTGGCCTGTCGGCGCCGTTCGAACTGGCCGAGGAACTGGGCGCCGGCATCGCCGATATCGCCCGCGCCTTCATTGCCGCGCGCCAGCTGTTCGGCTTCTCCGGCCTGTGGCAGACCATCGACACGGCCGCCGTGCCGGCCACCGCCGCCAATGCGCTGCACCGTGCCACGCAGGGCGTGTTGCGCGCCCAGATGGCTGATCTGGTGCGATTGGGCGGCGGCCGCAGTGCCACTGCCCTGGTGGCGGCCATCGCGCCCGGCCTGAAGGCGCTCGGCAACAATATCGAGAAACTGGTGAAGGCCGAAGTGCGCGGTCAGCTCGACCGTTCGGCGGCCGAACTGGCGGCAGCGGGCGCCCCGGCTGAACTGGCGCGCACCATCGTCCATGTCGAAGCGCTGGACGGCGCAGTGGGGATTGCCCTGCTGGCGGCCGAACGCCGGCTGGACGTAGCCGCCACCGCCCGTGCCTACACGATGCTGGGCGAAACCGCCGGGCTGGATTGGGCGCGCGGTGCGGCAGCGGCGATGAACCCGTCCGACCCGTGGGAGCGGCTGTTGACCGCGGCGCTGGTGCGCGATTTCGAGCAGATCAGGCTCGATCTACTGCGCCATGTCGTACCGGAAGCCAGCAACCCGGTGCAGGTGCTGGCGCTGTGGCTGGAAGCCCATGCGACGCGGGTGGCACGCATTGCCGCCTCCATCGCCCGTGCCCGCGACAGCGGCACGGTGAGCGCAGCGATGCTGGCACACATCGCTGGGCAGGCGCGCGCAGCATTGACGTGACCATGCGCGCCAACAACGACGCGGCATTGACGTGACAAGCTGTCGGGGAAGCGTTCGCCCCCTTGTTGCAAGTCGCCCCGCCTGCTAGCGGCTGCGGCATGTCTGTGGATAGCCAAACCGTACGCAAGATCGCGCGCCTGGCGCGTATCGCCGTGACTGACGATGAGGTGCCCGGCCTTGTCGAGCAGTTGAACGGCATCCTTGGCTGGGTGGAACAACTGGGCGAGGTTGACACCAAGGGTGTCGAGCCGATGGCCAGCGTCATGCCCGGCAACTTGCGCTGGCGCGACGACGAAGTGACCGACGGCGGCATCCAGGACAAGGTGCTGGCCAATGCGCCGGACGCAGCCAGCGGCTTCTTCGCCGTGCCCAAGGTGATCGAATGAGCACGCTGACCGATCTTTCGCTGGCCGACATGAAGGCTGGCCTTGCCGCCAAGCAGTTCAGCGCCGTTGAACTGGCGCAGGCGCATCTCGATGCGATGGCGGCCAACCGGCATCTGAACGCCTATATCGTCGAAACGCCGGAACTGGCGCTGGCCCAGGCCAAGGCGGTGGACGACGGCGCCCGCAGCGGCCCGCTGGCCGGCATTCCGCTGGGCATCAAGGATCTGTTTGCCGTTGAAGGTGTGCAGACCACGGCAGGCTCCAACATCCTCAAGGGCTTCGTACCGCGCTATGAATCGAGCGTGTCGGCCAATTTGCTGCGCGACGGCGCGGTGTTCCTCGGCAAGCTCAACATGGACGAATTCGCCATGGGCTCGTCGAACGAGACCAGCGCCTATGGCCGCGTCATCAGTCCGTGGAAGGCGAAAGGCAGTGACGCCGAACTGGTCCCCGGGGGTTCGTCGGGCGGTTCGGCAGCAGCCGTTTCAGCCCGGCTGTGCGCCGGCGCGACCGGCACCGATACTGGCGGCTCGATCCGCCAGCCGGCCGCGTTCGTCGGCATTTCCGGCATCAAGCCCACCTACGGCCGCGCCTCGCGCTGGGGTACAATTGCCTTTGCCTCATCGCTCGATCAAGCTGGGCCGATGGCGCGCACGGTCACCGATTGCGCGCTGATGCTCACCTCGATGTGTGGGTTTGATGCCAAGGATTCGACCAGCCTTGATATCGCGGTGCCGGACTGGGCGGCTGGCCTCACTGGCTCCATGAAGGGTAAACGCGTCGGCATTCCGGCGGAATATCGCCTCGATGGCATGGACCCGGAAATCGCCGCTCTGTGGGATCAGGGTATCGCCTGGCTGAAGGCCGAGGGTGCCGAGATCGTTTCCGTTTCGCTGCCGCACACGAAATATGCGCTGCCCACTTATTATATTGTCGCGCCTGCCGAAGCCTCGTCCAATCTCGCGCGTTATGATGGCGTGCGTTACGGAAACCGAATCACCCCGCCCGGCGGCAATGTCCACGACATGTACGCCGCCACCCGCGCCGCAGGCTTCGGCAAGGAAGTGAAGCGGCGCATCATGATTGGCACCTACGTGCTGTCGGCCGGCTTTTACGATGCCTATTATACCCAGGCGCAGAAGGTGCGGGCGCTGATTGCGCGCGATTTCGAACAGGCTTTCGAGAAGTGCGATGTGTTGCTGACGCCGACCGCGCCCAGCCCGGCCTTTGCCTTTGGCGCCAAGGCCGATCCCCTGGCCATGTATCTGAACGATGTCTTCACCGTGCCGGCCAGCCTTGCCGGCTTGCCGGCGATGAGCGTGCCGGCCGGGTTGTCGGCCTCGGGCCTGCCGCTGGGTCTGCAGATCATCGGTCGCCCGCTTGACGAGATGGGCGTGCTCGATGCCGGCCTTGCCATCGAACGGGCGGCGGGCTTCAGCGCCCGCCCGTGATCGCGGCCGGATGAAAGCGCTGGCGACGCGGGCGGGGCTGGCGCAGTTCCTGCGTTTCGGCCTGGTGGGCGTCGCCAACACCGTAACATCCTACATCGTCATCCGCCTGCTGGCCGAACCGCTTGGTGTACCGGCAGCCAGTGCCATCGGCTATGCTGCAGGCGTGGTGCAAAGCTTCGTGCTCAACCGTTTCTGGACCTTCAGCAACACGCGGCCCCGCAAAGATGGGCGCCTGGGCGGAGAGGCACTGCGCTTCATTGCCGTCAATCTGGCCTGCGGTGGCCTGTTCACGTTAGTTAACAGTTTGGCTGAACCACATATCGGATTGTTAGCGGCGACACTGGCCGGGGTTGCAATGGTAACGCCCTTAGGCTTTATCCTTAACAGATTCATCGTGTTTCGTTGACGGTGCAAAGCGTTGGGGGGGATGGGGCGATGGTCGGGTTATCGGTAGTCATCCCCTGCTATAACGAGGAAGCGTGCCTGCCCGAACTGCACCGCCGGGTTGCCGCCGTGGCGCACCAGTGTGTCGGCGATGATCATGAAATCGTGCTGATCAACGACGGCTCGCGCGATCGCACGTGGGCGATCATGCAGGAACTGGCCGCTACCGATCCCAATCTTGTCTGCCTCAATCTGGCGCGCAACCATGGCCACCAGTTGGCGCTCACCGCCGGGCTCGATCTCAGCCGCGGCAAGACTATCCTGGTGATCGACGCCGATCTGCAGGACCCGCCGGAACTGCTGCCCGACATGCTGCAAGCGATGGCGGCGCAGGGCGCCGATGTCGTCTATGGCCTGCGCACCAGCCGCGAGGGCGAAAGCTTCACCAAGAAATTCACCGCCGGTCTGTTCTACCGCATCCTCGATCGGCTCACCGACATCAACATTCCGCTCGACACGGGCGATTTTCGCCTGATGAGCCGGCGCGCGCTGGATGTGCTGATGGCCATGCCGGAACAGGCGCGCTTCGTGCGCGGCATGGTGGCGTGGATCGGTTATCGGCAGGTGCCTTTCCCCTATGCCCGCGCCCAGCGCCTGGCCGGGGTGACGCATTATCCCTTCACCAAGATGCTCAGCCTGGCCTTTGATGCCATCACCGGCTTTTCCACCAAGCCGCTGCGATTTGCCTCCCACGCCGGTCTGTGGCTGGTTGGCCTGCTCGTGCTGGTTGCCATCTACATCCTGGGAAAATGGCTGGCCGGGGGAACGGTCGAAGGCTGGACGTCGCTCAGCCTGTTGATCATCGGCATTGGCGCGGCGCAGATGCTGGTGCTGGGCGTGATCGGCGAATATCTTGGTCGTGTCTATGTGGAGGCCAAGCGCCGGCCGCTGTATATCGTCGCCGAAGTGGTGGGCAGTGACCGGCCGGTGGCGCGGCTCGGGGTCAGCGCCGCCGCTACGCCTGCGGCAGCGACGCCAGCGCCAGCAGCGACAGCCCCGGTGGCATCGGCACCCGGCCAATCAGGTGACGTTCCAGGCTGAAAATCGTCCGGAACAGGGCGTTCACCGGCGCGGCCAGATCGTCATCCTGCCGCCCTTCCCGCCCGCTGATCCGTGATGCCAGCCGCTGCGCCACTGCCAGCGGGAACAACAGGCTGTTGAAGCTGGTGAGCATGCGCAGTTGCAGCCCCGATCCGGCAAAGGCCGCCGCCAGGCTGGCATGATCATAGCGGCGGACATGGTGATTGGCGACGTCGTGGCTGCTCCACATCCACTGGTGCTGCGGCACCGTGACGAGCAGCGAGCCACCCGGCGCCAGCCGGCCGGCGATGGCGGCCAGCGTGGCGCGATCTTCGGGCACATGTTCCAGCACGTCGAGCAGCGCGATCAGATCATAGCGGGACGCCGGCAGCGGCGGCAGATCGGGCAAACGCGCCGGCAGCACCGCCCGGCCCAGCGCACGGGATGCCAAGTCCCGAGCATCATCATCAAGTTCGACAGCGTCCACCGTGCCGAACTGCCCCAGCATGCCAAGATTGTGGCCCGTGCCACAGCCGATTTCCAGCACGCGCGGTGCTGGCGGCAGGGCAACGTGGCGTGCGATCACGTCGGCCAGCACCTGACGCCGCGCCACGTACCACCAGTGCGAACCGGCGTGGGCCGCCATGTGATCATAGATACCGCGTTCCATGGCCTTTACGGCTCCGATGCCAGGCGCAACAGGCGGAACCGACCAGCCTGGGCCACCACGGGATAAGGCGTCGCAGGCAGCGGTCTATCCGCCGCCACCTGGCAGAGCAACACATAGGAATAGCCTGCGCGGGCATAGGCGGCGACCACCAGTTCCGGGCGCTCACGAGACTGCGGGGCGGGCGGGCGCAGCGCCAGCTCATCGCGTGCAGCCCCAAGCCGGCCACGCAGTTCCAACGGCTGGGCGGTGCGAATGGCAAACAGCGGCGTGGCATGGCCGTGGCGCACCAGCAGCAGCGGCGGGTACATCTCGCAACGGTTGGGCATGTCTTCATGGGGGCTGGCGCGCACCGGCAGGCCGGCCACCACCTGCCCCGGTGGCAAAGCCGCCGCCACCGCATCAAAATCGGCAAGATCGGCCGCCGTGCCGTGCCATTGCACGGCCAGCATCAGCAGCCGTGCCGCGACAAGAGTCGCCAGCCCGGGCAGCAGCAGCGCCAGCCGGCCCGGACCCGGCATGATCCCGGCGACCAGCACCAGGGCCAGGAACAGCGGCATGCGATCCGAAACATAGCCGCTGCCAAACAATGCCGGCGGCATCAGCAGCACCAGCACGAGGCCAGCCAGCGCCGGAACCGCCACAAGCGGTGCCAACTGCAAGGCCCGTCGCCGGAAGGCCAGCCCCAGCAGTGCCAGCAACAACAGCAGCCACAGCGCATCGGCCGGATAGGAGGGGCCTTCGGCGACACGGATGATGGTTTCCACCCGCTGCACCGCCAGTTCGGCAAGGCGGTTCATCACCAAGCCCTGGGCGCGCAACCGCGCCAGGCTTTCATCAACATTGCTCACCCCGCCCGCCGCAGTGGCGGTGCGCGATTGCAAAAACAGGATCGCCGGCACCACCGCCAGCAGCGCGCATTGGCCCAGAGCGCTCACCAGGGCTGCGAAACGTCGCGGCCGCTGCAGCCACCAATGGCCCAGTTCAAGGCTGGCAATGAGGATGCCGAACAGCCCGAACGCCAGCGCATGACAGAAGAAAATGGCCAGAGCCAACAGCAAGGCAAATCCCACCCGCCGCACCGGCCTGTCACGCTGTTTCAGCCACCAGGCAGCGGTCAGCAATGCCAGGCCCAGTCCCAGCAGGAAATTGGCAAAGCCCCAGTTGAAGATCCAGCTGTAGAGCAGCGGCAAAGCCAGCAGCAGCGCCGGCCAGCGCACCTGCCCGGTGATGGCGCGGTTCAGTGCCAGGATGCCGGCAAACAGAACGGCAAGGATCAGCACCGTCAGCAGGTGCGGCAGCACCGACAGCGGCATGAACTGCAAAGCCGCCACGGCAATCACATCCAGCCCAATATTGGGCAGGACCGCCCAAGCCGGGGCATAATTGGCGGCAAACAGCGGATTATCCGCCAGGGTGGCCAGCACCTGGAACCGGGCGACATGGTTGTAGAAATCGATGAGCGGCAACACCGGGGTGACAATCAGCGGCAACAGACCCAGCGCCAAAATGAGCCCGGCCGCCGGCCAACGCACCGCGTTGCCCCATCCGGCCGGCGTCGCCGCCAGGGTTGGTGCTGCCCCTGTGATCACTCCACTATCTGTGCCCGGTTGCACAAAAACCCCTGATCGACTGCCTTGCCCGCCCCCTCCGATTGGCAACGCGGTTTTGTTCCACCTGTTCTGCCGCGTCCGACCACGTGTCACAGGCGCATTTCGGCTAAAGCCCGCAAGCGGCTTTGTCCATGCGGATATCGTGCGCATTCGCCATGGATACGCCAAGCTGCGGGCTTGCAAAGCCAGTCGACGCTGGCCATAGCGACAGACATGTCTGAAGCCCCCAACAGCGCCCCCAGTTACATCGTCAAGGGTGCCACCGGCGATTGGGAAATCGTGGTTGGCCTCGAAGTTCATGCTCAGGTGACGGCCAAAGCCAAGCTGTTTTCAGGGGCCAGCACCGAATTTGGCGCCGAACCCAACGCGCAGGTGAGCCTGGTGGATGCGGCAATGCCGGGCATGCTGCCGGTGATCAACGGCGAATGCGTGCGCCAGGCGGTGCGGACGGGTCTCGCCATCGATGCGCAGATCAACAAATGGTCGCGCTTTGACCGCAAGAATTATTTCTACCCCGATCTGCCGCAGGGTTATCAGATCAGCCAGCTCTATCACCCGATCGTGGGCGAAGGCCATCTGGACATCGAACTGGACGACGGCACCAGAAAGCGCATCGGTATCGAGCGCATTCATCTGGAGCAGGACGCCGGCAAATCGGTCCATGATCTGCATCCCAGCATGTCCTACGTCGATCTCAACCGCTGCGGGTGCGCGCTGATGGAGATCGTGTCGCGGCCCGATATCCGCTCGCCAGCCGAAGCCGGCGCCTATGTGGCCGGCTTGCGCCAGTTGCTGCGCTATGTCGGCTCCTGCGATGGCAATATGGACGAAGGCTCGATGCGGGCCGATGTGAACGTGTCGGTGCGCAAGGCCGGTCAGCCCTTTGGTACGCGCACCGAAACCAAGAACGTGAACAGCGTGCGTTTCATCATGCAGGCGGTGGAGCATGAAGCCCGCCGCCAGGTCGATCTGATCGAAGGCGGCGGCACGGTGATACAGGAAACCCGCCTGTTCGATCCCGGCAGCGGCACCACCCGAGCAATGCGCGGCAAGGAAGACGCGCATGATTATCGCTATTTCCCCGATCCCGATCTGTTGCCGCTGGTGTTCGATGATGCATTCGTCGCCGATTGCCGCGCGTCCTTGCCGGAACTGCCGGCCGCCAAGCGCGCCCGTTATGAATCCACGCTGGCCCTGTCGCCCTATCTGGCCGCCGTGCTGTCGGCCGAAAAGGAAACGGCGGACTGGTTCGAAACCGCACTGGCCGCCACAGCCCGCCGCGTGGGCAAGCCCGACACCGAAGTGGCGCTGCGCGTCGCCAATTTCATCTCGACCGATCTGTTCGGCGCCCTGAAGAAGCTGAGCAAGGATATCGGCGACAGCCCGGTCTCCCCGGACGCGCTGGCCGAACTGCTGGCGCTGGCCGCCGATGGCACCTTGTCTGGCCCGCTGATGAAGCAGGTCTTCGAAGCCATGCTGGAAACCGGCGAAGGCGCTACCAGCATCGTTGAATCGCGCGGACTGAAGCAGGTTTCCGACACCGGCGCCATCGATGCCGCCATTAGGGAAGTGATGGACGCCAACCCCGACAAGGTGGCCGAATATCGCAGCGGCAAGGACAAATTGTTCGGCTTCTTCGTCGGCCAGATCATGCGCGCCATGGCCGGCAAGGCCGCGCCTGTCGTCGTCAATGATCGGTTGAAGGCGCTGTTGGACGGATAGAGTCACCTGCGCCAACCAATTGTAAACGAAATCGTGTCTTGATGCACTAATCCGGCAAGTATTGCCCAAGTGATTCGTGTGTCAGGTTGCTCGATGATTCTCAAACCCCGTGAAGATCGCAACACCAGCATTGCCACGCTGGAGCGCTTGATGGCCCACCCGGCCGCCACCCGCCACGATATCGTGCGCCTGCGTGAGCAGATCGATGCGATCATCAAGGGCGACTTAAGCGAAGGCAAGGCCGCCATCGAAATGGAGACCCATTGGGGCCACAGCCCCAATCACGTCATCATTCACGATCTGCGCATCGAGCATGATGGCCTAGTCGCGCAGATTGACCATCTGCTGATCAACCGATTGCTGGATGTGTGGGTGCTGGAAAGCAAGCGGCTGGCCAACGGCATCAAGGTACAGGACAATGGCGAGTGCCTGACGTTTATTGGCCGCTTTCCCAAGGCCATTGATTCCCCGATCGAACAGAACCGCCGCCACGTGACGATGCTGGATCGCCTGTTCGCCAGCGGCGCCATCCCGCTGCCCAAGCGCATGGGGTTTACGCTGAAGCCCAAGCTGCGCAATCTGGTGTTGATCGCCGAAGGCCGCATCACCCGGCCGAAAGCCCCCGTGGCTGGCATCGAAAGCCTGATCCGCACCGATCAACTGTTCGCCCATATCCAACGCATCAACGACAGCGGCAATGCGCTCGATATCGCCAAGTTGATCGGCCAGGACACGCTCATGGCGCTGGGCAAAGCCATGGTCGACATGCATCGACCGATCGAGTTTGATTGGGAGCGCCGGTTCCGATTGAGCGCGCCGCTGGCGGCGCGCACCCCGGAAGCGCCAAAAGTTGTGCAGCTGCACCCGACAGCAGCCGCGACGCCAGCACCATCCACTACTGCGCCTCGCCCGCCAGCGGGACAGTGCGGTGATTGCCAAGCGTCGGTGAGCAGCGGCGTGAAGACCTATTGCCGCAAGAATCCCGACCGATTCAATGGCCGGATTCTGTGCATGAGCTGTCAGTCCAAGGTGACTGCAAAGGCCGGTTGAACCCTTCGACTGGTCGCCTCGATAGCGCAGTTCGTCGCTGATTGCTTGACGAAATATGAACGGCCGCCCTATCGGCTGCTTCGTATCGGGTAAGACTGCGCCGGCGTTTTCGGCAAATCTTGCAGGTCGTGTCTGTCGCGTTGGTGGCTTGGGTTTGTCGCCGCCAACTGCCGCAGGGGCGCAAGTTCGGCAATGAATGTGACCTTTTCACCGCGTCTTCAGATGCAGGCTGCTGCTGCAGCCGTGTTGCTGGCCTCGGGCCTGGCCTTGAGCCATGTCGCTGCCCAGACTCCGGAATCACAGGCTGAAGTTCAGCCTGTTGCCCCCGCCCAGATGGCACTGGTGGCCGCTGAACCGGAACAGCCCAAATTGAATGAGCGCCACGTCAATTGCGTGGCCAAGGTTGTCCTTCACGAAGCGGGCAACCAACCACGCGAGGGCAAGATCGCCGTCGCCCATGTACTGCTCAACCGGGTGAAGAGGGGCTTTGGCGACAATGTCTGCGCCGTGGCAAAGCAGCCCGGCCAGTTCTTCCGCATCGATCGCTATCACCCTGATCGCAGCAGTGACGGTTGGACTGAAGCGGTGGAAGTGGCCCGCGACGTGCTGGCCGGCGAAGTCCGCGACATATCGAAGGGCGCGCTTTATTTCCACGCCAATTGGGCCAGGCCCAACAGCTTTTTCCGCAGCCGCACCAAGGTGGCGCGGCTCGACGATCACGATTTCTATCGTTGATTCTGGTCGCTGATGGCCTGATCAGGCCAACGCGCCGCCTTCACCTTGTCCCACTGCTGTTTCAGCGCGGCGCGAGGGACGTCCAGTCCGCGTGCCGCCGTCTGATCTGCGAGGCCATGGGCGACAGCACTGATGCGGGCCGTTCGGGCACCCGGTTCCAGCCCATCGGCCCATGCACCAAGCGCGTGGGCGTTGAGCATGGCCAGCGTGAAGACAGCGATGCCCACGGCGACCGCCATCTGGCCCAGACCAGAAAAGCCCTGCTCATCCGCTTCGACATCCACCGGTGAATCGAACTGGTCTGCCATGATCGCCCTTCAGAACTGGTAATAGATGAAAGCGGCGACGCCTTCGAAGCGCATCGCGTCGGTGAGCAAGATCGCCAGCCCGACGGCCAACCCCAGCAGCGGCGCCGGCCAAGCCGCCACGCGCCGGCCCAATTCAGGCAGCAGGGTGGGTGGGGTGAAGTGGATAGCCAAGCCGAAGGCGATTAGGCCACACAGCAGCGGACTGGCCAGCGCCACGCCGGGGCGGAAGGCCCAGAGCTGGATGAAATAGGCCAGCGCGCCGTCCAGCGTGTCGGCGCGGAAGAAGATCCAGCCGGCCACCACGATGTGGAAGATGATCAGGATGGCGACGGGCTTGGGCAGCGCAGGGAAACCCTGTGGCCGCCATTCGCGCCACAGCCGCTCGATCGCCAGCACGCCGCCGTGCAGCGCGCCCCAGATCAGGAAGGTCCATTTGGCGCCATGCCAGAAACCGCCGAGCAGCATGGTTACAACCAAGTTGCGGCAGATGAACCACACGCCACCCCGGTTTCCACCCAGGCTGATATAAAGATAGTCGCGCAGCCAGCTCGACAGCGAGATGTGCCAGCGCCGCCAGAACTCCTGCAATGACGTCGAACGATAGGGCTGATCAAAATTGCGCGGGAAGCGGTAGCCGAGCAGCGCCGCCAGCCCCACCGCCATGTCGGAATAGGCCGAAAAATCGCAGTAGATCTGCACGGCATAGCCATAGGCGCCCAGCGCCAGATCAAGGCCGCTGTGAGCCGATGGATCAAAGAAGGTCTTGTCCACCAGGCCCGTGGCGAGTTCGCTGGCCACCACCGTCTTCTTGAACAGGCCCCAGCAGATCAGGATCAGCGCGGTCGCCACCATGCCGCGTGTCAACCGTGGCACCGCCTTGAATTGCGGCACCAGGTGGCTGGCCCGCACGATCGGCCCGGCGACGAGGTGGGGGAAGAAGCTCATCAGCAAGGTGATGTCGAGGAAACTTGCCGGCGCCGTTTGGCGGCGGGCGATGTCGATCAGATAGCTCATGCCCTGGAAGGTGAAGAAGCTGATGCCAACCGGCAGGATGATTTCCAGCACCGGCAGATCGCGACCCCAGCCGGCGCGCACCAGGATCGGCGCCAACTGATCGAAGAAGAAGCCGAAATATTTGAAGAAGCCCAAAATGGCCAGATTGGCCGCCACGCCGATACCCAACCAGGGCTGAGCGCTGCGGCCATCATCCAGCCTCGTCTGAATCGCGTGGGCGCAGCCCCAGTTGATCGCGGCCGAGGCGATGAGCAGCGCCACGAAGCGCCAATCCCAGAAGCCGTAGAATAGCCAACTGGCCAGCAGCAGGATGATCTTGCGCCATTCGTTCGATGCCAGCCCCACCGTCCAGACGAGGAGCAGCACAGGCAGGAAGAACAGGCCGAAATCCAGCGTGGGAAACAGCATCTCAGTGCAGCCCGCCCACCCGCGCCGCATCCAAATCGGCCAGCAGCAGCCGCGCCACTTCCGCACCGCCGGCCGGAGAATAATGGATGAAATCCGGGCCCATCAGTCCGGTCTGCATCCAGCGCACCGCCGAACAGGCTCCCCCCTGCCGCGCCCGCCAATCCCAGAAGGCGATGCCAAGATCAGCCGCCACCCGGCGCTGCACCGCGCTGGCCGCAGCCAGAGCCGGCGGGTTGAACAGCGGCAGCCCGCGCCGCACGGCACGCGGCATCGGGCCGGACAGGGTGACCGGATCGGGCGCCAGCGTGCCGCCTTCGTCGTTCCACAGCGGGATGTCGATCCCGTCCACTGGCAGGCGCCCTGGCGTGGCCTGGATGGCCCGGTTACAATCCTCAGCCGCCGGCGCGCCGCCCACCACATTGTTGCGCAACGCGCTGTTGCGGCTGGCGGCATCGGGCGGACCGAGCAGCAGGATCGGCACCGGCCCGGCCAACCGGCGGATGCGCGCCACCTGTTCCCGGATCTGGCTTTCCAGGCGCGTCGCATCGAAGAAGGGCGCAAAGCCTTCGTTGGTGCCAAAGGCCAGGATGACGAAATCAGCTGGAAGCGCCTGAAATTGCGCCGCAATAGTGGCGTCATCGGCGCGGCCAAGGAATTGCAGCTGCGATCCCGGCACACCCAGATTGGAAAGGATGACGCCGCTTGGCCGTTCCAGCCACCAACCGGTGATGATCGCCTCGCCAGCGACCAGTTCCAGCCGCGCGCTATCGGTGGCTGAGCCCGGCACGATGCGCCGGCACTGCGGGCCATCGCCGGCAAAGGCCAGTTCCTGCGTGTCGGTGCCCAGAGTGAGATTGAGGCGCGGGCCGTCGCTGACCGCAGCGACACATACGCCGAAGGCGGTGAAACTGGCATCAGCCGTCAACGCCAGCGCCGCGCCGGGCGTGCGGCTGCTCACCGTGTAGCCGGTGATACCGCGCGGCGGCCAGGCCTCCGCCGCACCGCTGCCGAACAGGCCGCGCGCGCTCCATGAACCTGACATTGTTACGGAAACTCCGCGAAGGCGCACCCCGGCATGCGGGCGCCCGGCCGGCATCAGGCCGCGCCCGCCATTGCCCAGCCGCGCCTGCAGCGCCTCGCGCAGGGCGCCGGTGATGGCATCGCCCGCCGTGTGCGAATCGCCAACAGCCAGGATGTGCACCGGGCGATCGGTGGGCATCTGGGCCGCCGTGAGCGGCACGCCGGCCAGATGCTCGGCCCCGCACAGCGCCGCCAGGCAAGGCGCAGCAGCCAACGCCAGCGAGGCAAGCAACGCTGCCATCAGGGCCGGGGCGGTTCGGCTGGCGGCGGCGGCGTCTGCTCTGGCGGCGCTGCGGGTTGCGGCGGCAGCAGTTGCATCGGCGCTGAATCGGTGTCCGGAATGGGCGCGGCGGTGTCCGGCGGCTGGCTGGGCGCTGGCGGCGTGCTGACGGCGGCTGGCGGTTCGCTGTCGGCGGCTGCCGGCGCCGGTTCGGGCGGCGCTGGAGCCGGCGGCGGTACCAGATCCGCCGTCACCGGCTTGCCGGCGCGGGCGGCCTGCCCCCAGTCGCGCAGGCGCGTGGCCAGCGCATCGGTCAGCAGGCGATAGCCCTTCATGCTCATGTGGATGCCATCGCCGGCACGCACCAGCCACGGCACCCCATCCTTGCCCGGCAGGTGCGAGGCATAGCGGCCCTGCGCATCCACGGCGGCGGCGCGGGTATCGATGAACGGCACGCCCAGATCGGCCATCAGTCGGGCGTGAAAGCTGTTCAGCCCCTGCACCTGGGCATCATATTTCGGATCGCGCATCATCGGCAGGCCCACCCACACCACGCTGGCACCTTGCGCCTGCAGCGCCTTCACATAACGGGTGATGCGCAGCCCGATCTCCACCTGCCACGCCGGCGACAACAGCGGCGCCACCTTGCCGCCCACGAAAATGCCCTGGGTGTCATTGGCGCCAAAGCTGATCACCGCCACGTCCACCGGGCCTTCGGCCAATTGCGCGGCCAGCTTGTCTTCCAGATTGTCCTGGCGATAACGGGTAAAGCCGGTGGCCTGCTCGGCAAAGCGCAGCACGTGGAAGGCTTCGCGGCGCGGCAACTGGTTGTACAGCGCCACCCACAGGCCATCGCCGAAACTGTCGCCGAACACGCCGATGCGGAACGGCCGTTTCTCGGCGACGGCGCGGGCGAGGCCGGACGGCACATCGGCCTTGGCCGCCACCGCTTGCGGAAGCCCGTCGCCATCCAGCACCTGTGCCGGCGCAGCGACCGCCACCGTCACCGGCGGCCCTTCGGCCATCCAGCCCTGCAACTGCGGCGCAAAGGCCAGGCCAATGGCAATGCCGGCCGCCACGCCGCAAAACAGCACGGCGGTGCGATCGATCAGCAGAAAGGCCGGATTTGGGGAGGCAGGTTCGGACATGATGTGCGCCGGTCTTCACCACGCCCGGCGCGGAGTCGCAAGAGGTTCAGCCCCCGGTGAGCGGCGAAGACCGACCAAGACGCGCCAGGCGCACCTTCAACAGCGCCATGCCAACCACCGTCAGCGGCACCGCCAGCACCACGCCCAAGGGCCCCAGCAAGGTGCCGGCCGCGATCAGGCTGAAAATGGTAAGCACCGGCGGCACATCACCAAAGGTGCTCTGCGCGATCGGCATCACCACATTGCCCTGCAATTGCTGCACCACCACCAACGCGATGATGGTGAAGATGCCGGTATCTGCCCCTTGGCCGAACCCCAGGATAACGGTGGGCGCCGCCACCAGAATCACGCCCAGATAAGGCACGAACTCACACAGCCCGGCCACCAGCCCAATGGCCAGCGGCGACGGCAGGCCCACCAGCCACAGGCCCAGCGAGGTGCCCACCGCCACAAACGCCATGCCGATGGCCTGGCCCTTCAGCCAGGCGGTGAGCGAGGTGCGCACCGCCGCCACGGTTTCGCTGGCACGCACCCGCGATTCCGATGGCAGCATGGCGATCAACCCATCGATATACAGCCGCGGTTGCGCCGCCAGATACAGCGCCGCGACCAGCACGACCGCAAAGCCGGTGATCGCCGATCCGACATTGGCCAGCGTCGCCTGCACGATGCCCACCACCTGTTCCATCTTGGGCGCATAATTGGTCAGCTGGGAAATGAGGTCATCACCAATGGCATAACTGCGCACCCAGCTTTCCACCTGCGCCAGTGCCGCCGGGAAGCGTTCCGAAAGGTGGATGAACTGTTCCACCATCATGGTGCCGAACAACCCGAAAATGGTGGCCAGCGCCGCGAGAGGGATCAAGATCGCCGCCGCAATCGCCAGCGCAAACGGCAGCCGCAGCCGGCGCTGCAACAGCGCGGCAAAATCACTGAGCATCAGGCCAACCAATGCACTGGCAAACAACACCAGCAGCAATTGCTGCAAATGCCAGGCCGCCAGCGCCAGCCCGATGGCGGCCATCACGGCCAACGTGCGCCGGAACCAGCGGCCGCTGTCATCCGGGCTGGGGCCATGGCCGGGGATGTGATGGGGTTCAGTGGCGGGGGGCGTTGTCATGCGGTGCAATCATGGCCGCGCTGGCGGCGGAAAGAAAGAGGGCCTCCGCCCCGGATCAAGTCCGGGGTGACGTGGGCGGGGAACCAGTCCCTGCCCACGTTGGTTCAGGATGAGCGCGCCATGGCGGAAATGGAGTGGATTATCAGATGACTGATATCGGGACTTTTGCCGACGAACCCAGCGCGGTTCATCATTATAACGGTCTGAAGTTCATCCGATCGCGGTGTGTCGTTGGCCGCGATGGAACAATCGGCGGCTCGGCGCGTTTAGCGCGTAGCAAACAATAGAGGGCCGACATGGATATTCCACAAAACGCTCATGTGCTCGTCATGGATGGCGGAAAGCTGCTGTTGTTCAAGAACGACGGTAGCGAGGCGCAGCCTGCACTCAACATCGTCATGCACCTCGTTCAGGACAGTGCAGCCACCCGCGACCAAGGCACCGAGAGGCCCGGGAGGGCTCACGAGAGCGCCGGCACCAGGCGATCCAGCCATGAACAGACCGACTTTCATCAACTGGATGAGATTCGATTTGCCGTCGAAGCCGCCGAAATGCTCAAGCGCGAGGTGCTGGCGCACCACATCGATAGTTTTATCGTCATCGCCGCCCCAAGGACCCTCGGCGAGCTGCGCAAGCATTTTCATACCGAGGTTGAAAGGCGTGTGATCGGAGAAATCTCCAAGGATGTCGCACGGCGCCCAACCGATGAGATCATGGCTGCCATCGCCGCCAGCTGATCCGCGCGATGCCAATCAACGCTTCAGATGAGAGAACCAATTGCAATGCAGATACTGGTCAACACGGACAACACCATCCAGGGCAGCGAAGGGCTTGTCGAACGAATCGAAGCAATCGCAAGCGAGGGATTATCGCGCTTTTCCGACAGGATCACGCGGGTGGAACTGCATTTGTCCGACACCAACGCGGAACGCGCCGGCGTTGACAAGCGTTGCGTCGTTGAGGTCCGACCAAAAGGGCTGGACCCGGTCGTAACGACGGAACAGGCTGATACAGTCGACAAGGCCGTAGCATCCGCGATCCACAAGATGGTCCGCTTGCTCGAAACCACCTTCGGCAAGCTGTCGGCTGGCAGGGATCATTAGCAACCGGCCTCTGCAGCCGGAGCGGCAAAGCGATGCAGGCCAACTGTGCCGCCGTGATCGGGCGCCCGATTGGCGCGCACCGAGGAGAATGACATGACCAAAGCCAAATCGGAAACAGCAGCTGTCGAGGCTCAGCCCGACACCCTGCTTGAACAGACAACGGGCCATCCGGTCGACAGGCCCGGATGCGACTTTGGAGGCTCGACCGGCAAAACCACTGCAGGCCTGGACCTGGGATTGGGGAATGACTCATCTGACGGCCGTGAGCAGCGCGCTCTACCTGGTCGCCGGGTCAAGGCAAAGCTGAGCAAACCAGAATGGAGCGGCCCTCACACCAAATAGGACGGCCTTCCGTGCCGACATAACCGTTCGTAGCGCTCCGGCCCGCTCCCCCGCCTGACCAACCACGGAATTTATCGGAGTTGGGCAGCCAGGTGGGGAGCGGCCAAGTGCCGCGTAAACACATTCGACTCCAGCTGATCGCAAGAAAGGCGCGGCTGCGGCGCTGCGTGGGGCAACACCGCCGTTGGTCAAGCAATGCGGCTCAGACCGCCAGCCACTCACCATCCCTGTGGTACCGGTGCGCCACGCGGCCGGTGTCGTCCATGGCCCACAAGTGCAGCCACTGGTTGTCCACCAGATCCTGCACCATCTTGTGAGCCAGGATGATCTCGCTGATCGCGGCGAGTGGCGCTTCGATGAAGACGTTGAGGCGCAGCGGTTCGTGCATCAGCCGTTCGCCGTCGTGCACGGATTGCCAGGCCAGGCCGGTCTTCAGATCGCCGGCGTTGCCTTCCAGCACGCCCAGCGTGCCGACCACGTTGTGCAGCACCTTGTTGCCGGCGCCCCACACGCGGTTGTTCACGGTGGAGCCGTAATATTGCAGGTTGATCCAGCTGGCGACCACCATTGGCGCGGTCATGATCAGTTTCAGCACGCCAAAGCCTTCATCCTGCTTCCAATCATAATTGTGCAGGAAGCTGCGGCCGCCCAGATCGATGCCGAGTGTGCGTGCCCGAGGCGCGGCGATGAAAGCGCCGTTGCCGGCGAGGCCCCATTCGGGCCGCACCTGCGCCCAATCCCGGCTGCGGCGCAGCACCTGGGCATCGATATCGCCCTGCGGTTCGTCCAGCGCCAGGAAGCGCGCGCGTTCGCGCCGGGCCAGCCTTGATGCGCGATCCAGCCAGCCATCCAGTTCGAACAATTCACCGCGCAGCGCCGCCGGCACGCGATCACGATCAAAGATGTTGATCTGATCGGTGGTGGTATCGTGCAGGGCGCCGAGGAACCATGTGTCGTCCGGGATGGTGATGCCGCGGCCGCGCACGCCGATGCGCACCGCCGGATCATTCAGGATATCGGCGGCAATGCGCGCACTGGCTTCGCCGGTGTGGCCACCGCAGGCGCCGCAATCGAGGCCGGAGGCGTGCGGGTTGTTGGCGGTGGTGCTGCCATGGCCGGCGAGCAGGATCAGGCGGGCGAAATCCCTGGTCAGGCTCATGCCGCGCAGCACGGCTTCGGCCTGGTTCAGCCGCTGCTGTGCCGTCAGGCCGGTCATGCGGCCGCCCACCACCTGGCAATCGAGCCGCGGGCCGAGCTTGCCGATCACCGCGCCGTCCAGCCCGTCGGTGTTGGGATCGGAGACGGTGCGGGTGAGGCCGAGCGCATCACCGACCAGCTTGGGCGCAAAGGCCAGCCCCATGGCTTCGACAAAGCTGAAGCTGGACACGGCGGATTGCTTGAAGCTTTTCCACGCCTTGGTGGCACGGCGGCGCAGCAGGCGCAGGCCCAGCACCTCGATCTCCTCATCAGCCGAGGCACCATTGACCATTTCGGTGATGGTGAAGGCGGGGGTGAGCAGGACCGGGCAATGGGCGCCGCCGGTTTCGCGGCCGATGGGGATATATTCGATCGGATAGCCGAAGAAGCCGGCAAAGCCGATGGTTTCGCTGCCCGGCGCCACCTGTTCCAGCGCGCGGCGATAGACTTCGGAGCGCACGTCGATGCAGAAGGCGGCCTGCAGCGGCTTGCGGCCAGGCGCGCGGGGCAGCTGGAACGGCTGCGGGGCCTGATCTTCGCGGGCCAGCTTGGCCAGCAACTGGCGCTGCCAGGCGTTTTCATAGGCTTCCTGGAACAGCAGATCGACGGCGAGTTCCGGATCAGCCGAGAGCCCGGCATCATCGGGAAGCTCGGCCGCCTGGCGCATTTCGGCAGCCCAGGCAGCCTGGAACGCGGCATCTTTGCGCTGGCAGAACAGGGCATATCCCCAGGCCATGCGGATGGCGAGCAGCTCGACCAGGCGCGTGTCTTGGCGGCCATAGAGGCCATTGTCCCACACCAGATAGCGCACATAGGCCGCCCAGCCGCCGATATCGAACAGCGCGCGGTGGAGATAATCGGCCTGCGCGCGCGGCGGGATGCCGATGGCTTCGACGATCAGGCCGATGGCGGCGACCGGATCGGCGGGCAGATCGGCGATGATACGGCGGAAATCCTTCACGCCCAGCGCTTCGGCATTGCGATCGTGGCGCATGGTTTCGCGCCACGCCGCCCATGGCGACATGTGCCGCACCGGCATCTGCCAGCTGGCCTGGCCTTCATCGAAATAGGCCGCACACCAGCGCGAGATTTCATCGACCATGAAGGCGGTGCGGCTGGCCTGGCGATCGCCGGCGGAAAGCCGGTCCAGCACTTCGGCGATGGTGGCGACCACGGCGGGGCCATTGGCGCGCGCGACCGGATCACGTGCAAGCGCGGCCTTGGCCAGCGCCACATCCGCGGGGATGGCGGCATTGCCCGGCGCGCGGACCAGCGCGGCGGCGATGTGATCGTCGCTGATGATGCCGTCGGCCAGTGCTTCGCGGTAGAAGCTGCGCGGCATCAGCATGTCCACCTTGGCGACGCGGCGCAGGGTGGCGGTGGTGGCGGAAAAGCTCTGGCCGGTGAAGCCCAGGAAGGGGTTCACGGCGACGAAGTGCTTCAACGGCCACAGCGGCGCGATGCGCTGGCAGGCTTCCGCGATGGCGGATTCCAGTGCGGTGGAGGCCGGCGCGAGGATTTCAGGGGCGAGGGTTTCGGTCGTCATGGGGGGACCTTTCGCGAAAAGGGAGGAGCTCAGCGGCGCACTTGGAGCCCGGTGGGCCACCAGCGCAGCACCAGCCGGTTGGCGAGCGCGTTCACGTAAAGCCCGTTGTGGGCGTGGACGTAGAAGGCGCGGACCCATTCCGGCGTTGCGCCGCCCGGCTTGGCCGTGGTGAAGCTGGCCTGGCCGATGGTGAGCAGGGCAAAGCCCGCCACCACCGCGAAGATCGCCGCCAGCGCCACCAGATCGGTGCGGTTCGCTGCTTCCGGCAAGGTGCCAGCCATCAGCGCCGCCATGCCCGATTGCAGGGCAAACCACAGGCCGGCCACCGCAGCGGCAACAACGATGGTGCGGGCGATGACAAAACCGGTGGGCCGCGTATCGATTGACTGGGCGATATAATGGGTGAGGCCCATCAGCAGGATGGCGCCGAGCGCAAACAGGCCGGGTTCGCGGGCCAGTTCGAAGCCCGACAGCGTCCCGACGATGCCGACACCGGCGATAACACCTGCGACCGCCAGGCCAAGCCGCGCCGGGTGCGGCGCACCGCCGGGGCTGGGCGACCAGCTGGCGCGGGCGATATCGACCACGCTGCCCGACGACAGGAAGGCGTGCGCCTTGTAGAGCGAGTGCGCCACGATGTGCAGCAGCGCTGCCGGCCACGCGCCCAAGCCGCATTGCAGCAGCATGAAACCCATCTGCGCGATGGTGGACCAGGCCAGCGCCACCTTGATGGCATTCTGGGTGAGCATCACCACGCTGGCAAACAGCGCCGTGAAGCCGCCGACGATGAGCAGCAGGTCCATGGACGGGGTGGACAGTTGCAGCAACGGCGAGAAGCGCAGGGCCAGGAAGCCGCCGGCGTTGATGATGCCGGCGTGCAGCAGGGCGGAGACCGGCGTGGGGGTTTCCATCACTTCGGTGATCCAACCGTGCAGCGGGAATTGCGCCGATTTCAGCAGGGCGGCCGCCGCGATCAGCACGGCGGCGAGGGTCAGGCTGGCCGGAGTTTCGCCGCTGGCAGTGATGCCCTTCAAGGCCGCAAACACGCCGCTGAACTCCAGCGCACCGGTGACCTCCCAGACCATGCCGATGGCAACGGCAAGGCAAAGATCACCCAGCCGGCTGGCGATGAACTTCTTGCGCGCCGCCAGAACCGCCGCAGGCCGGTCGCCGTAGAAGACGAGGAGTTTGTTGAGGCCCAGCGATGTCGCCACCCAGGCGGCGAGGAACATCGCCATGTTGCCCGACAGGATCAGCAGCAGGACGCTGGCCAGGGTGACGCTGAGCAACCGGGTGAAGCGGGCGTGGCCGGGATCGCCGGCCATGTAGTTGCGCGCGAAATGCACCACGATGCTGCCGACGAAGCTGACCAACAGGAACATCACGGCGGTGAGCGCATCGAACAATATGCCGAAACCGGGCAGCACCGGGGTCGCCAACGGGCCGCCCAGCGCTACCAGCAGCGCCCCGACAGCGGCTGTCGCAAGACTGATCAACGCGCCGCCACGGGCAAGGCCGGCCAGGCGCCTGGGATTGCCGGCAGGCAGCAGCGCCAGCGCCAGCAGCGCCGCAGGCCCGGCCAGCATCAGCCACATCAGGGGGGTTGTCGTCATCCGTGTCGCTCCACAATCAAGGATACGACCGGCCATCTATGCGCTGGCGAAGCCCCCGTAAAATAGATATATTGCGTGTAACTGTTCGTTTTTATGAAAGCCAGATCATGGCGGCGCTCAACTACAACCACCTGCGCTATTTCCATGCGGTGGCGCATGCCGGCAGCCTGACCCGCGCCGCGCAGCAGCTGAACCTGTCGCAATCGGCGCTATCGGTGCAGTTGAAGGCGCTCGAAGCGCAGCTGGGGCATGCGCTGTTCGAACGCGAAGCGCGGCGCATGTCGCTGACGGAGGCCGGGAAAATCGCGCTCGATTACGCCGATACGGTGTTTGCCGCCGGCGATGCGCTGCAATCGACGCTGGCCGGGCGGGTGCGGCTGGATCAACAGGTATTGCGCATCGGCGCCCTGCCCACGCTGTCGCGCAATTTCCAGGCCGAGTTCATCGCGCCGCTGATTGGCCGCCGCGATGTCGAGCTGGTCATGCTCTCCGGCACCATCCGCGACCTGCTGGCGCAACTGGAAGCGCATGAGCTGGACGTGGTGCTGGCCAACCAGCCGCCGCGCGGCGTCGTGGCGCCCGATATCGTTTCGCGCCGTATCGCCCAGCAGCCGGTGGGGCTGGTCGGACCACCCGGCCTGATCCACCGCCCGCTCAATTTCCCGCACGATCTCGCCAAGCTGCCGGTGCTGCTGCCGGCCCGCGGCCTCGATATCCGCACCGCCTTTGATCAGCTGCTGGACCAGGCCGGCATCCAGCCGATCATCCTCGCCGAAGTGGACGACATGGCGATGCTGCGCCTGCTCGCCCGTTCATCCGATGCGCTCACCCTGGTGCCGCCGATCGTGGTGAAGGATGAACTGGCGGCCGGGACACTGGTGGAGATGTTCACCATCCCGGGCCTGACCGAAGAGTTCCACGCCATCACCCAGCGCCGGCGCTTTCCGAATCCGCTGCTGGCGGAACTGCTGGAGGCTTAAAGCCCCATCTCCGCCGCTGCGGCCCTGATGCGGCCCTGCGCCGCCGCATCGCCGGCAAAGGCCGCCAGTGCCTGATCACGGGCGGTCTTGGCTGCGGCCGCGTCACCCAACACTTGCCGGGCGCGCATCAGGCGCAGCCAGCCGCCTTCGTCCTTGGGATTGGCCTTCAACTTTTCGGCAAGGCCTTCAACCATGCCGCGGATCATCTGCTGGCGATCCGCCGGGTTCATCGCCTGCGCGGCCTGCACCTGCTCGCGGCTGGGGCTGGGCATCACGCCAGCAGGTGCTGCGGCATTGGCGGCGGCAGCGGCGGCCACGGGCGGCGGCAGGCCGGGCACGGCGGCATTGCCCACCGGCTTGGTGGCGGCCAGCCGTGCGGCGATGTCGATGCCGGCGGCCTGCGCCGTCTGCTGGATCACGGCGCGCAACTGCGGCAGCCACGGCGCATCGGCGGGCGAATCGGCCACCAGGCGCAGCATGTCTTCGATGGCGCCCTTGCGGTCACCCTGTTCGGCCTTGCGTACGGCAAGGAAATAGCGGGCGCGGGCATCGGCGCCGTCCTGTGCGGCGGCCTTTTCGAAGGCGGCTGCCGCGGCCGGCGTGATCTGGCCGCCGGCTTCCTGCACCAGCGCCTCGCCATAGGCCGATTGATAGCCTTCGCCATCGGGCTTCAGCGCGATGGCGCGGGCATAGGCCTTGGCGGCATCGCCATAGCGGCCGGTCTGGAAATAGCTCCAGCCCAGCATGCGCCAGCCTTCCGGATCATTGGGGTTGGCCTGCATCTTCTGTTCAAGGCCGGCGACCAGCTGGTTCACCTCACCCTGCGCGGCGGCATCCGGTACCGGGGCAGCGGCCGAAGCGGCTGCGGGCGCGCCAGCCGGTGCAGCGGCACCCGCCAGTTCGGGCTGGCCCATGCTGGCATACATTGCGGCACCAGCCACGGCGACCATGGCCGCCAGGCCCAGCGCCAGGCCGGAAAGCGCCTTCTGGCCCATGGTGCTGTCCAGCTCGGCCGGAATATGGCCGGCGGCAAGCAGGCGGCGGCGGATTTCGTTCCTCAGCCCTTCGGCTTCACCGGGCTGAATCGCACCGGCCGCCAGCTGCACATCGATATCGGCCAACTGATCCTTCAGCACGGCGATGGTGGCGGCGCGGGCGTCCACCCTTGCCTCGTGGCGGCGCACCAGCGGGATGGTGAGCCAGGCCGCAGCCAGCGCCGTGAGCGCAGTGAGGATGATCCAGAGTGTCATGATGGTCTCAGTCTTGCGGGCCAGCCAGCTGGTCAAGCTCGGCGCGTTCAGCCTTGGTGAGCGGGGCGGCATCGGACGTTGCGGCAGAACCCGGCTGCGGCTTGCGCCGTTGCCAGAAAATCAGGCCGGTGCCGCCCAGCAACAGGATCGCGAACGGCCCCAGCCACAGCAGCAGCGTATCGCCTTCAATCGGCGGTTTCAGCAGCACGAAATTGCCGTACCGCGCCACGACATAATCGCGCACTTCAGCATCGCTGCTGCCCTTGGCGATCTGTTCGCGCACCAGCAGGCGCAGATCACGGGCCAGCGGCGCGTCACTGTCGTCGATGGACTGGTTCTGGCAGACAACGCAGCGCAGATCCTTGGAAATGGCGCGGGCGCGCGCTTCCTGCGCCGAATCGGGCAGCATTTCATCGGGGAGGACGGCAGCGGCGGGCGACGCAAGCAACAGCCCCGCCACGAGTGCTCGGTACAAAGTTTGGGCGATGGGCCCCGGCGTTCGCCGGGGTGACGAGTTGGGATGGGTCATGCTTCAGCCCGCAATTTCTGCATCAGCGGCCTGATCTGGCCTTCCCAAACTTCCGGGCTGATCGGGCCGATCTGCTTGAAACGGACGCGGCCCTTCTTGTCGACCACGAACGTCTCTGGCGCACCGGTCACGCCCAGATCGATGGCGGTGCGGCCGGGGAAATCACTGCCCATGCCGGAATAGGGATCGCCATAGCGGGCAAGGAAGGCGCGGCTGTCTTCCGGCTTGTCCTTCCAGGCGATGCCATAGACCGGGAAGCCTTCAGCGGCGATGCGTTCCAGCACCGGGTGTTCCTGCGGGCAGGCGGCGCACCAGCTTGCCCACACGTTGAGCAGCCGCGGTTCGCCCTTGAAGCTGGCACTGGCCAGGCCGGGGCCACCCTGCACGATGCCGGGCAGCGCAAACTCTGGCAACGGCCGGTCGATCAACTGGCTCGGCAGTTCCTTGGGGTCCTGCGTGAGGCCAAAGCCCAGGAAGGCCGCGAGCCCGGCAAAGGCGATGACCGGCAGGATGAACAGCAGGCGTTTCATGGTCCGCGCTTATTCCGCCGGAACCATCACGGGCGCAAGGGGGCTGCGCACCTGCGGTGCCCCGATGCGGAAGCGGCGATCGGCCAGGCTGGCCGCACCGCCCATCGCCATGAGGAGCCCACCAAACCAGATCCAGCCCACGAGGGGATGCCAGTAGATGCGCACCACCAGCCCCTGCCCGCGCGCGTCTTGCTGCACATCGCCGATGGCAACATATTGATTGCCCAGCGGCGAGACGCCGATGCCGGCTTCCGTCGTCTGATTGCCCGACACGGTGTAAATCCGGCGTTCGGACACAAGGCCGCGTTCATTGCCGTTCTGGCTGACCGTGAAGCGGGCGCGAAGGGCGCGATAATTGGCGCCGTCCACTTCCTCGGCGCCCAGCATGGTGACGCTGACCGGGCCAGCCGCCGCGGTTTCGCCGGGGCGCATCACCAGGATCTTTTCAGCGGCAAAGCTGGTCATCGCCGCGATGCCGGCGGTGGTGAAACCCAGCCCGGCGTGGGCGAGCACGAGGCCGATGGTCGCCGCCGGCGTGGTGCGCACCAGCCGCCACGAGAAGCCGCCAGCACCCCACCAGCGCCGCACCAGCACCAGCGCAGCGCCCAGCACCAGCCAACCGCCAAGCGCAAGGCCCAACGCGGCCACGACCTGCGCCGCGCCCAGCCACAGAGTTAGCCCGGCAAGCAGCGCCGCGATCGCGGTAACCGGCACCAGCAGTTTCTTGCCCAGCACCGCCAGATCATCGCGCTTCCACGACAGCATCGGCCCGATGGTGACGAGAATGAGCAACGGCGCCACCAGCGGCACGAAGACGAGGTTGTAATAAGGCGGGCCCACCGAGATCTTGTTGGTGGGCGACACGGCTTCCATGATCACCGGATAGAAGGTGCCGAGGAACACCACGGCCGTGAGCGCCATCAGCAGCAGATTGTTGAAGGTGAGCCCCGATTCACGGCTGATGCTGCCGAACATCGCGCCGGACCGCAGCATCGGCGCGCGGGCGGCAAACAGCGCCAGCGCCGTGCCGGTGGCACCGATGATCATGGCGAGGATGAACACGCCGCGTTCGGGATCGACCGCAAAGGCATGCACCGAGGTGAGGATACCGGAGCGGACCAGGAAGGTGCCGATCAGCGACAGCGAGAAGGCGAGGATGGCGAGCAATATGGTCCAGCCGGCGAGGCTGCCGCGCTTTTCAGTGACGATGGCCGAATGCAGCAGCGCCGTGCCGATCAGCCACGGCATGAAGCTGGCGTTTTCCACCGGATCCCAGAACCACCAGCCGCCCCAGCCCAGTTCGTAATAGGCCCAGAAACTGCCCAGCGTGATGCCGATGGTGAGCGGCACCCACGCCGCCAGCACCCATGGCCGCATCCAGCGCGCCCAGGCCGGATCGGCTCTGCCTTCCAGCAGCGCCGCCACGGCAAAGCTG
Organism: Sandarakinorhabdus sp.; assembly: GCF_032115815.1. Lineage (GTDB taxonomy): Bacteria > Pseudomonadota > Alphaproteobacteria > Sphingomonadales > Sphingomonadaceae > Sandarakinorhabdus. Next base: position 12,670 of record NZ_JAUMBI010000083.1, on the reverse strand, counting down.
AAGGTGACGGAAAAGCCGACATAACCCAGGTAGAGCAGGGGCGGGTGGAAGACGAGGCCGGGATCCTGCAACAGCGGGTTCAGCTCTGCCCCGTCCAGCGGCACCGGGAACAGGCGGGCGAACGGGTTCGACGTGAACAGGGCGAAGGCGAGGAACGCGACGCTGATCATCGCCTGCACCGACAGGATGCGGGCCTGCAGCGTGACGCGCAGATTGTCGCCGAACTTCGCAATGCCGGCGCCATAGATCGACAGCACAAGCACCCACAGCAGCATGGAGCCTTCGTGATTGCCCCAGGTGGCGGCCAACCGATAGGGCAAGGGCTGCGACAGGGCGCTGTGATTGGCGACCAGTTTGACCGAGAAATCGGCCTGGCCGAACAATGTCATCAGGCAGCCAAAGCTGATGGCGATCAGCAGCGCCTGCAAGGATGCCGCGCTGCGCCCGAACGCCATCAGCGCCGCATCACCGCGGATGGCGCCCAGCATCGGCAGCACGGCCTGGGCAGCCGCCACCAGCAGGGTGAGGATCAGGGCGAAATGGCCGATCTCGGCAAGCATCTGCTATTCATCTCCAGCAAGCGGCGGCGAAGCAACGAATAATCTGGTCAAACTGCAATCTTGCTCTAGCCGATGCGGAACAAGATGCTAGGATTTATCTGGGATCAAACCGCTGCTACACAGATTGCAGCCAGCGGTTTGTATCGAGGGGCTTGAACCGGGGGGCAAGGCCGTTGTGACGACGTATCGCATTGCGATTGTAGGTTCGGGGCCGGGCGGCCTTTCAGCAGCCGCGCATGCCGCGAAGCTGGGGCTGAGCCATATCCTGCTCGAAAAGACCGACCATCTGTCGGACACGATCTACAAATATCAGAAGGGCAAGCATGTGATGGCAACGCCGTCACAGCTGGTGCTGCGCTCCCCGCTGGATTTCGAAGCCGGCAAGCGCGAACTGGTGCTGGGCACCTGGAACGAACAGACAGCGGCCGCCGGCGTGAACGTCAAGCACGGCGCCGAAGTGAAGAGCATCGTTGGCACCGGCGCGCCCATCCCCGGTTCGGTGATGCAGATTGCCACCCGCAACCGCGATGGCACCACCACGACGACCGAACTGCAGCGCAACGCCCCGCCCTACCGGCTGATGCTGACCAATGGCGAAGAGATCATGGCCGACGCCGTGATCATGGCACTCGGCACGCAGGGCAACCCCAATCTGATGGGCTGTCCGGGCGGCAACCTGCCCCATGTTCAATATCAGCTCGATGATCCCACCGAATATACCGACGAACATATCTTCGTGATCGGCGGCGGCGATGCCGGGATCGAAAATGCGCTCGGCCTTTGTGCCGATCCGGCGCAGAACAACACGGTCACGCTGATCAACCGCACCGCCGATTTCCCCACTGCAAAGGATGCCAACGTCAAGGCGCTGATGGCGGCGCGCGATTCGGGGCGCATCAGCATCATGGCCGAATCCAACACCACGGCGGTGGAACCCGGCTTCATCACGGTTGAAACCCGCGACGGCGAAGTGCGGGCGCGCTGCGACCGGATCATCGCCCGCATCGGTTCGGCACCGCCGCGCAGCTTTGTCGAAGGCTGCGGCATCGAATTTGCGTCCAACGACCGGCTGGCCTTCCCCAAGCTTTCCGCCACCTTTGAATCGACCGCGCCCGGCATCTATGTGGTTGGCGCGCTGGCCGGTTATCCGCTGATCAAGCATTGCATGAACCAGGGCCACGACGTGGTGGAGTTCATCAACGGCAATCTGGATCTGAAACCCGCCGACGAACCGATCCTGGAGGCCAAATTTGCTGGCCTGCCGGGCCAGCGCAGCGTGGCCGAATGGCTGGAATATCTGCGGACACGCGTTTCGATCCTGGGCGGCATGAGCAGCCTGCAGATGCGCGAATTCATGCTGGATTCGGCCGTGAAGCGCTATGCGCAAGGCGAGGTGATCTTCGAACGCAATGCGCCCGGTTCATCGCTGTTCGGCATCGCCGATGGCGAGGTGGCCGTGGAGGTGAACCCCAACGATCCGTCCATCACCGTGGCCGTTGGCACCGGCCAGATCTTCGGCGAAGTCGGCCTGATCTCCGGCCGCCGGCGCGGGGCGACCATCCGGGCCGCGCGCGATACCATCGTGGTGGAAATCAGCCGCAACGCCGCGCTCAAACTGATGAGCCAGGTGCCGTCGGCATCGCGCGAGATCACCCGCGTCAACACCGAACGCACCTTGCTGCAGATCTTCAAGTCGGGTCTCGCGCCCGTCGATCTGGTCGACGTGATCGCCGGCGCCAAGGTGGAAACCATCCGCTCCGGGCAGGCCATCATCAAGGAAGGCGAGACCGGCGACGATATCTTCATCATCCGGTCCGGATCGATGGTGGTGGAAAAATCGATCGGCGGCAAACCGGTGTTCCTCTCCTATGTGCCGGCCGGCAGCTATGTTGGCGAAATGGCTGTGATCGACGGCAGTGCGCGCTCCGCCACGGTGCGCGCGGCGGTGAAGAGCGACGTCATCCGGCTCGCCGGTGAACCGTTCCGGGCGCTGCTCGCGGCCAAGCCGCAATTGCTCGACAAGTTGCGCGGCGAGATGGCCAGTCGCACCCAGCTCAACAATTTCATCGAATCCAAGAAGGACAGCTTCTCCGGCGTGGTGGACATGTACACCGGGGTGGCCAATTTCCTGGTCGAACAGGGCGTGGGTGAAGCCACCGACGTGCTGCTGATCGATGAAAAGCTCTGCGTGGGCTGCGACAATTGCGAAAAGGCCTGCGCCGATACGCACGACGGCCTGTCGCGGCTGGATCGCGAAGCCGGGCGCACCTATGCCCATCTGCACGTGCCGACCAGCTGCCGCCACTGCGAACATCCGCACTGCATGGCCGATTGCCCGCCCAACGCCATCCACCGCGGGCCGACCGGCGAAGTCTATATTGATGAAACCTGCATCGGCTGCGGCAATTGCCAGCGCAACTGCCCCTATGGCGTGATCCGCATGGACAAGGTGCCGCCGAAGAAGCCCTGGCTGCTCAGCTGGTTCCTGTTCGGGAGCGGCCCCGGCCCCGGCGAAGCCAGTCACAAATGGGCCAAGAAACATGATCCCGCCTATGCCGAAAAGGCCAAGAAGGCGATCAAGTGCGACATGTGTTCGGGCCAGGAAGGCGGCCCGGCCTGCGTGCGCGCCTGCCCCACCGGCGCTGCAATCCGCGTTTCGCCGGAACAATTCCTCGGTGTCGCCCTGATGAACCGGGAGGACCGCTGATGGCCAGCACCGCCCCTGCCAGCAAGGCCCCCGCCCGCAAGGCGATGACCGGCAAGGCCGTCAACCGCGCGCCGCGCGATACCGCCCACGAAGGCTTTTTGAATCACAAGCGCGGCCGCTGGGCCAAGGTGGCGATCACCCTGAGCGTGGTGGCGCTGGGGGCCTATCTGCTCACCGATCCCGTCCCGCGCCACAATGGCGGCACCTGGCTGGGCTATCTGCTTGGCACCATCGGTGCCGGCATGATCGTGTGGCTGTCGCTGCTGGGCGTGCGCAAGCGCGTGATTGGTTCCAAGCCGTTCAGCCTGAAGGGCTGGACCAGCGCGCATGTCTATCTGGGCCTGTCGCTGATCGTCGTGGGCACGCTGCACACCGGCTTCCAGCTGGGCTGGAACGTCCACACGCTGGCCTGGGCGCTGATGATGATCGTCATCCTTTCCGGGCTGTGGGGCATCAGCCTTTATGCGACGCTGCCCGAACGCCTGTCAGCCAACCGCGGCGAGGTGACCCAATTGCAGATGCTTGAAGCGATCCGCACGCTGGATCGCCAGCTCGATACGGCGGCGCAACCGCTGGACGCCGAAGATGCGGCGCTGGTGCGGATGAGCCTGGAAGAATGCCGCATCGCCGGATCGCTGGGCCAACGCCTGTCCGGCAATTATGCCAAGGATGGCAATATCCGGGCGCTGGCGGCAATCACCGAGAAGGTGATGACCGGCCGGCGCACGGGCCGGGTTGATGATCGCCTGCAGCAGATCGAGTTCCTGCTCGAAAGGAAAGAGGCGGCGCTGGCGCAGGCGCGTCGCCATATCCGCATGAAAACCCAGCTGGAATTGTGGCTGTATGTGCATGTGCCGGTAACGCTGGCGCTGCTGGCGGCCTTGCTGGCGCACATCATTTCCGTGTTCCTGTACTGGTAAGGGGGAGGCGGGCATGAGCTTCATCGTTCGCCAGGTCGCCAAACGCGCCGATGGTGGGGACATCATTCGCACCCGCACGCTGGTGCAGGCTGAATTGACCGTTGGGCGCGGCACCGATTGCGATATCCAGCTGGCCGATCTGGCCGTCATGCTGCGCCACGCCCGGCTGGTCGAGATCAGCCCCGGCAAGGTGAGCTTGGAAGCCACCGGCGGCGTGCCGGTGGAGGTGGGCGGCAAGTTCGTTACCCGTGCCGATATGGCCGTGGCTGAAAATCCCGTTATCGATATCGGCCCGTTCCGGCTGTCGCTGACGCCCGGTGAGGACGGCGCCATTGCCATCACCGCCGAACGCGTGGTGCCAGCGATCGAAGCCGCCGACGCGGCGCAGGAAACCAGCATCTTCTCGCTTTCGGGCGCGATGCCCACCAAGCGCCGCATGGCGTGGATTGGCGGGCTGGCGGTGTTGGTGCTGTTGTTCCTGGTGCCGCTGTTCCACTTCATCGGCGAAGGCGAACCCGCGCTGCCCAAGACCATGGTGGCCGAAGCGGCCCGGCCCGTCACCCCGGGCCAGGCCTTTGGCGATGGCAAACTCAGCGTGCCCACGGCCCGGCCAGCGGCGGCCGGCGGCTTTGCGCCGGATGAGAGTTGGTCGAGCGGCACGCTGTCCAATGCCCATGCCAGCCTGTCCAACAATTGCGGCGCCTGCCACAACAAGGCGTTTGTGAGCGTGACCGACAGCAGCTGCCAGGCCTGCCACACGGCCTCGGCCCTGCCCGATCATGCTGCCCCGGCCCGCATGACCAAGGGTCGCCTGCCCGAATCCGGCGTGATGGGTGCCGCGCACAGCGCCTTCAATCTGCCACAGGGCCGCTGCACCAGCTGCCACAAGGAACATGAAGGCGAAGCGACCGTGATGACGGTTGCGGAAAGCTTCTGCACCGATTGCCACGGCGGTCTGAAATCCCGCCTTGCCGATACGGCGGTGGCCAACGTTCCGGGCTGGGCCAAGCACCCCGATTTCCGCGCCACGCTGGTTTCGTCGCCGTCGCTGGACAAGCCGGTGTTCACCCGCACGGCGCTCGCCGGCGCGCGCGAGAAATCCGGGCTGATCTACCCGCACGACATCCACCAATCCACCACCAACGCCGTGGCCAACATGGCGCAGAAACAGCAATTGCCGCTGGGTGCCGATGGCGCCCTGCCCTGCAGCTATTGCCACAAGGCCGATAGCGACCAGGTGCGCTTCAAGCCCATCGACATGGAAGCCAACTGCGGCGCCTGCCACGATCTGGCCTTTGCCCGCGATGGCGGCACCTTCCGCACGCTGCCGCACGGCAAGCCGGCCCAGGTGGCCGGCATCATCCGCGATTTCACCCTGTCCGAGGCCTTCGCGCCGCGCGCCGGGGTGCAGCGGCTGAGCTTTGACCGCCGCCTGCCCGGCAAACCCGCGGCTCCCCTTTCCGGCGGCAATCCGGCGGCGCGTGCCCAGGCCGCAGTGGTCAGCGTGTTCACCGGCAAGGGCCTGTGCACCGAATGCCATGTCATCACCGATACCGGGGCCGCCGATCTCACCCGGCGCTTTGCCATCGCGCCGGTCAGCATCAACGATCATTATCTGCCGCAAGGCCAGTTCCCGCACGGCAAGCACAAGAGCTATGACGCCAAGACCGGCCAGGCCGCCTGTGTCGCCTGCCACACCGGCGTGGTGAAATCCAAGGCCTCCACCGACGTGAACATCCCCGGCTTTGCCAATTGCCGCGAATGCCACGGCGCCCCGGCCAAGACGATGCTCAGCACCACGGCCAAGGCTGGCGCCAGCTGCGACACCTGTCACGGCTATCACGACGGGGTTGCACCGGCCGGCACGCTGCCCGCTGGCCACATCAAGCCCGCCCGGGTTGCCGCTTCTCGCAGCCGGCAGGCTCCGGCCTGATGCGCGGCGCCACTTGCCATCGCCGCATCGGTGCGTCAGTTTCCCAAGTCGTGCCGTATCTGCCCAGGCAACGGCCATTTGGGGGGCAACCCCAGCGTTGTAAGTGGCCGCAGAGGTGCGCAAGATGCTGATTGCCCAGGTGACTGATATCCACCTCGGTTTCCAGCCGGATGATCCGGCGGAAATGAACCGCAAGCGTTTCGACGAGGTGGTGGAATCGCTGCTGGCGCTCTCGCCGCAGCCCGATCTGCTGCTGGCCACCGGCGATCTCACCGAAAGCGGCAGCATCGCCTCCTATCAGACCCTGAAAACCATCGCCGATCGCCTGCCCTTCCCGGTGCATTTCGCGCTGGGCAATCATGATCTCAGGGCCAATTTTCGCAGCGTCTTTCCCGATGTGCCGGTCTGCAGCACCGGCCATGTGCAATATGCCGTCGTGCACGGCCCGTTGCGCTTTGTGGTGCTCGATACGCTGGAGGAAGGCCATCACGGCGGCGCGCTTTCCGCCGAACAGGCCGCGTGGCTGGATGAAACGCTGCTGGAAGACAATCGACCCACCGTGCTTGTCCTCCATCACCCGCCGATCGAGACAGGCAACGGCTGGATGACAGAGGATCTGGACGCACCCTGGGTGCAGCGCCTGGCCGAAGTGGTGCGCCGTCACCCGCAGATCATCCGCATGATCACCGGCCATCTGCATCGCGCCATCGTTACCGGCTGGCACGGCACCACGCTGGCCGTGTGCCCCTCAGCAGCGCCGCAAGTGGCCATCGATTTCCGCGAGATCGACGGCGAAAATCCCGATGGCCGCGACATGATCGTGGCGGAAATGCCCGGTTTTGCCCTGCATTACTGGACCGGGCGGGACCTGATCACCCATTTCTGCGCCGGCGGCGAACACCCGGTGCTGGCCCGCTACAACGCGCGCATGCAGCCGACGGTGCAGCACATCCTGGCGGAGCGCACCGGCGCGCAGCACTGAGGCGGCCGGCGGCAAAGCCGCCGAGTCCGCTATCAAGGAAGAAAGAGCAGGGAAGAAAGAGCGCGGCGGAGCCGCGCCGTCAGACGACACGAAAAAGGGCGGCCTGCGGGGCCGCCCTTTTCGGTCGCTGGCCGCTCGCTCGGCGAGTCTGCAAACAGCGCCGCTGTTTGCAGCCGCCTCGCTTCACACACGCATCGGCATCAGCACATACAGCGCCTTCGCCTCATCATTCTCACGGATCAGCGTTGGTGCCGAGGCATCGGCCAGATGCACATCCACCAGATCGCTGCCCACCTGGCCGAGGATATCGAGCAGGTAGCGATAGTTGAAGCCCACCTCGATATCGGCGGCGGCATAATCGGCCGGCACTTCTTCCGAAGCCGTGCCATTCTCCGGGCTGGTGACAGACAATGTCACCTTGTCCCGGCCCAGCGCCAGCTTCACCGCGCGGGTCTTTTCGGTGGTGGCGATGGCGGCCACGCGGTCCACGCCTTCGGCCAGCACCTTGGCATCGATCTTCAGCAGCTTGTCGTTCGCCGTCGGGATCACGCGGGTATAATCCGGGAAGGTGCCGTCGATCAGCTTGCTGGTCAGCGTGGAATCCGCCGAGAAGCGGAACCGCACTTTCGCGGGCGACAGGCCGATTTCCACCGGCGCATCCGCCGCCATTTCATCAAGCAGCTTGCGCACTTCGTTCACGCACTTGCGCGGCACGATCACGCCCGGCATGTCGGCCGCGCCGGCCGGCAGGTCCAGCTCGATCCGGGCCAGGCGGTGGCCATCGGTGGCCACACCGCGCAGCTTCGGCGACGGGCCGGTGGTGGCATGCAGATAGATGCCATTCAGATAATAACGGGTTTCCTCGGTGGAGATCGCGAACTTCACCGCGTCGATCAGTTCCTTCAGCTCACCGGCCGAAAGCGTGAAGCGCACCGGCAGATCGGTTTCGGCGATCACCGGGAAATCATCGCGCTTCAACGTCGCCAGGCTGAACCGGCTGCGGCCGGCATTCACGCTCATGCGGTCACCCGAAACGGCGAGTTCAACCTGCGAACCTTCCGGCAACTTGCGCACGATATCGAACAGCGTGTGCGCCGAAACCGTGGTGGCGCCGTTCAGATCGATCGCGGCGGGGATATTTTCCACCACCTGCAGATCAAGATCTGTCGCCATCAACCGCAGGCCATCGGCGCGCGCTTCGATCAGCACGTTGGAAAGGATCGGAATGGTGTTGCGACGTTCCACCACCGACTGGATATGGCCCAGGCACTTCAGCAGGGTTGCGCGCTCAACGGTGGCCTTCATTCTGATCCCTGTAACGAAATGGTGAAGATGGCTGCACTATAGCCACAAACGCGCACGGTGGTAGTGGCGATGTGCGGGGAAATGGGCCTATGAATGGCAGATGGATCTGATTCTCGCCCGCCACGCCGAAACCGTGTTCAACGCCGCCGCCCGCATGCAGGGCCACATGGCGCACACCCCACTCACCCGCAGCGGCATCGCCCAGGCCGAAGCCATGGGCGCCGCCCTGCGCGAAACTCTGGGCGAAGCGCCGGATCGCGATTTCTGGGTCTCCCCCTCCGGCCGCACCCAGCAAACCGCCGCCATCGTGGGCGAGCATCTGGGCGTGCCCTTCTTTGATTGGCGGCAAGACACGCGCCTGCTCGAAATCGACGTCGGCCAATGGGAAGGCCGCTATTACGCCGATATCGTTGCAGAGCTTGGCGAACATATCGTCTGCCCCGATCGCCGCCTGTTCCGCGTGCCGCCCCCCGGCGGCGAATGGTTCCCCGAAATCGCCGCCCGCCTGACCGACTGGCTGGCCGGGCTGGACATGACGCGGCCGCTGCTGGTGATCAGCCACGGCATCACCGCCCGCGTGCTGCGCGGCATCCTGGTGGGCGGGCAGGATTGGCAAGGCGTCCCCGTCGCCGCCGATGCGCCGCAAGGCACCGTGTTCCATATTCGCGATGGCGCGGAGACGATGCTGCACGTGGGCAGCGGCGTGCAGGGCGTGCGGGCGGCCTGAGGGGTTTCAGGCAGGGATAGAGCCTCCGGCGGGCAGGGACGCAGTCCCTGCACCCGTTTGTTTTCGGGCGGCGCTTTGCGGCGGGTTTGGAGTGGAAATCCGATTTTATTCGGAAACAACAATTGTATCGGGCAGGAAGCGTATCTCTGCCTGCGTGTAGCAGTCACTCCATTCAGTCGCTACCATTTGCCCGCAGGTGCAGGCGCGATTGGGGCCATCCATTCCGCTCGATCCGCAACAGCCTTGATCAACGCCAGCGGACGTCCAATTCTCCCTGATCACCATTTCCGGATGCGCTGAAACAGCATTTTCCGGGGAATAAACTTGTGTCCTGGATTGATTGTCGGGCTGCAGAACTGAGACGCTGTCTTCCGGCAGACGGACAAATACACCGGCGGCGACCGGCGAACACCGCTCTGCCACCAGATTATCCCATTCCGATATGTCACCCCATCGACCATCACGCGTAAGAGTTTGGCCACATGCAGCGCACGAAATTCTGATCATCCATCCAAGCTAGCATGAGTTGGGACTGGCTGACAGGCCTGAGCTGTGTTGAAAGCCCGCAGCTTCCTTACCCGCGCGTCTGAAAACAAACGGGTGCAGGGTCTGTGACCCTGCCCGCCGGAGGCTTCCTGCTCCCTTCGACCCGCAGGCTAGGCGCGCCGGCGGATTTGCTGATAGACTGGCGCGCAGGGTCACCCACTTTCTCGGGGGGATGACCCATGCCGATCAATTTCCAGATCGAACGCACTGCCAATAATTTCTTCGCCCGCGCCGATGGGCAGCGGTTCTTCGTTGGCCGGCGCGTGCCCTATGGCGGCAATATCGGGCTGTACAACGTCTTCGGCGGCAGCCCGCTCACGCCCTTGTTCTACACGGCGGCGGATTTTGCCGGCGGCCACGGTTTCTGGGCCGATTTCATCGAGCCGACCGCGATCTGCGAAGGCCGCAGCTTCCTCACGCTGAACAGCTATGATCGCGCCGCCTTCACCTTCGGCTTTGGCCAGTTCGCCGCGCATGTGCCCGATGGCGATTTCGTGAAGATGCTGCGCGCCCTGCTCGCCCGGCCCGAGGCAGACGATTATTTCCCCCACCTCGAACTGGCCGGCGGCCGCATCCACCGCGTCACCGATGCCGGCCTCTCCCCCCTGGAAAGCGCCACCTCCACCGAATCCCTGATGCGCTACCTCAACCCCACCCTGGACGAAGTGGAAGACGCCGAAGTGATCGCCGCCGCCAAGCTGATCCACTGGGCCACCCACCACGCCAGCGCCCGCGACGCCCAGGTGAGCACCATGGTCGCCACCTATCGCAGCTTCATGGCCCGCGCCGACAAGCGCGTGAACATCAACGGCCGCCCCGCCGATCAATGCCTGGTGATCGCTGATATCCTGCACCACGGCCGCGGCGGCAAGATGACCTGGCCCCTCGTCGCCGAAGCCCTGGCCAGCCCCACCCCCCTGGCCAAACTGATCGCCATCGGCGCCCCGCAATGGGACGGGCGCAAGGCGACCCTGAAGAAAGCCATCGCCGCGCGGCCGATATTGGCGGCGAAGCGGTGGAGCCGGGCGGCGGGGGATTTCGTGTGATGGGGTGAAAGGGGAGAACGGAGAGCCTCCGGCGGGCAGGGTCGCAGACCCTGCACCCGTTTGTTTTTGGGTGGCGCTTGATGGCGGGTATGGGGTGGAAACCGGACTTACGGGTCAGCCACCCTTCAGACTTTTTCTGATCCGGTCGTCATTGGCTCGAAATTCTGAGAACAGAGCATCGCACCGTTCGCGGCTTGCGTCGCACCGCATTTCCCGCTTCATGTCGGTGCCTGCTCCCGAGTTGTAAAGGAATACGCAGGTCACCGCAGGGTAAGCAGCATCTGCTTTCGTCGTGACGGTCCACTGCTTTGGCTCGTTTGTCGAGAAATAGGTTTCAAAGCGACTTGAGCCTGACGGCTTCTCAGTTATCGATGGGTCGGCCCTTAGCTTTTGTCTGATGGCGAGCGCATCTGCTCCGCCAATACCGCACACGTTTGATGGGCCAGCTGCCTCTGTGTGGACACCCTCTGGAACTGTTTGAGATGAGACTGGAGAGGCCATCAGCGGCAAGGCTAGAACTGCCGACCAAGATTTTGTCATTACTTTCTCCTACGTCGCATAATGACAGCATTTTTACCGCCCGCAACTGGGGCGTAAGCAGACACCCTCCCATCCAGCACACCCGAAAACAAACGGGTGCAGGGTCTGCGACCCTGCCCGCCGGAGGCCCGCTTTCTCCCTTCCGCCTGTAGCCTCACCCTCGTAAAAGGCGCTCACAGCAACCGGAGCCACCCTCATGTCCGATCCCGTCGTCATCGCCAGTTACGCCCGCACGCCGATGGGGGGATTTCAAGGCGCTCTAAGTGGCCTGAAGGCGACCGAGTTGGGCGCGGCGGCCGTGCAGGCGGCGGTGGCGCGGGCCGGGGTTTCGCCGATGGCGGTGGATCAGATCGTGATGGGGTGTGTGTTGCCGGGTGGGTTGGGCCAGGCGCCGGCGCGGCAGGCGGCGTTGGGGGCCGGGTTACCGTTGCATGTGGAGGCGGTGACCATCAACAAGATGTGTGGCAGCGGCATGCAGGCGATGATCATGGCGAATGATGCGCTCAGCGCAGGCAGTGCCAATGTGATCATTGCGGGCGGCATGGAGAGCATGACCAATGCGCCTTATCTGCTGTTGAAGCATCGCGGCGGCGCGCGGATTGGGCATGATGCCATTAAAGACTCGATGTATCTGGATGGGCTGGAGGATGCCTATGACCCTGGCCGGTTGATGGGCAGTTTCGCCGAGGAGAGCGCCCGCGATTACCAGTTCACGCGGCAAGCGCAGGATGAATTTGCCATCGCCAGCCTGGGCCGCGCGCAGGCGGCGATTGCCAGCGGCGCCTTTGCCGGCGAGATCGTGCCGGTGGCGGTGCCGGGCAAGGGTGGCGAGACGTTGATCGATACGGACGAACAGCCCGGCAAGGCCCGGCCGGACAAGATCCCGACGTTGAAGCCGGCTTTCGCGAAGGATGGCACCATCACGGCGGCCAATGCCTCCTCGATCAGCGATGGCGCCGCCGCGCTGGTGTTGACGCGGGCGAGTGTGGCGGAGCGCCAAGGCTTGAGCGTGAAGGCGCGCATTGTGGCCCACGCCGCGCACGCGCATGAACCGGCCAAGTTCACTACCGCGCCGGTGCCGGCGATCCAGAAGGTGCTGGCCAAGGCGGGCTGGACCGTGGCGGATGTGGACCTGTTTGAAGTGAACGAGGCGTTTGCGGCGGTGGCGATGATCGCCATGCACGATCTGGCCATCCCGCACGAGAAGCTGAACATCCACGGCGGCGCCTGTGCGCTGGGGCACCCGATCGGCGCATCGGGTGCGCGGATTGTGGCGACTCTGCTGGCGGCGCTGGAGCGCACCGGCGGCAAGCGCGGAGTCGCCGCGCTGTGCATCGGCGGCGGCGAAGCGACGGCGATTGCGGTGGAATTGATCTAACGCGGATTCCATCCCCGTTATCCCCG
>NZ_JAUMBI010000082.1:0-7821 GCF_032115815.1 Sandarakinorhabdus sp. | reverse complement strand
GCAGCTGCCGATACGCAGCCACGGACTGCGGCTGGCGCAGCGCATCATCACGCATTGCGGTAACATCCCAGATATCGTCATCATTGGGAATGACGTTGTAATCCCCGGCCAGCACCACCGGCAGGCCGGTTTCGAGTAGGCCGGCGGCATGCAGTCGCAGCCGCTCCATCCAGGCCAGCTTGTAATCGAACTTTGGCCCCGGCTGCGGGTTGCCGTTGGGCAGATAGATCGAGGCCACCCGCACGCCCATGACATCGGCTTCGAGATAGCGGGATTGTTCGTCCGTCTCATCACCAGGCAAGCCGCGCTGCACTTCGGTGGCGGGTTCGCGGGACAGGATGGCGACGCCGTTGAAACCTTTCTGGCCGTGGACAAGGCAATGGTAGCCGGCCTCGCGCAGCGTCTCGACGGGGAAATTCTCCGTCATCGTCTTGATTTCCTGCAGGCAGGCGATGTCGGGCTTGGCCTGTTCCAGCCATTCCAGCAGGCGCGGCAGGCGGGCGTTGGTGCCGTTGATATTGAAGGTCGCGATGAGCATGACTGAGGCTTACGCCCTCACGTCGCCAGCTTCAACAGCGCCGCTACGGTATCGGCCTCTGCCGCCGGCTTGTCGGTGCGGATGCGCGAAATGCGCGGAAAGCGCATGGCGAGGCCGGATTTGTGGCGGGTGGAGGCATGGATGCTATCGAACGCCACTTCCAGCACCAGGGCCTTTTCAACCTCTCGCACCGGGCCGAATTTCTGCATCGTGTGCCCGCGCACGAACTTGTCCAGCATCGCCAGTTCGGCATCGGTGAAGCCGCTATAGGCCTTGCCGACCGGCAGCAACTGCCCATCCGGCGTCCAGCAGCCGAAGGTGAAATCGCTGTACAAGCTCGATCTTCTGCCATGGCCGCGCTGGGCATACATCAGCACGCAATCGGCAGTGAGCGCGCTGCGTTTCCACTTGAACCATTGGCCTTGCCTGCGCCCAGCCACATAGGGTGCATCGCGGCGTTTCAGCATCAAGCCTTCGATGGCGGCATCGCGCGCGGCATCGCGCAACAGCGCCAGTTCGTCCCAACTGGCGGCCTCTACCAACGGCGACAGTTCGAAACGGGCGGGGTCGAGGCCGGGCAACACGGTCTCCAACCGGGCGCGGCGGGTGTGCCAGGGCAAGGCGCGCAGATCCTCACCGGCATGGGACAGCAGATCATAGACCCGGATGAAGGCCGGGCGCTCGGCCAGCAGTTTCGCGTTGGGCGCCTTGCGACCGAGGCGTTGCTGCAAGGCATTGAAACTGCCTGAGGCGGCCACGCTGTCTGCCTGCCCTTCGCCGCGCACCAGCAATTCGCCATCCAGCGCCAGCGTCTGATCGAGTTGCACATCGGGGAAACTGGCCGAAATATCGTCACCGGTGCGGCTGAACAGGCGGGTCTGGCCACCGGCATGAACGATCTGGACACGGATGCCATCCCATTTCCATTCGGCGACATGTTCGGCCAGATCGAGCGTCACCCCCTCCTCCAGCGGACTGGCCAGCATGAACGGGCGGAAGACCGGCACGTTGCCGGCGGTGGGCGGCGGTGCGGCGCCGGTGGCCCATTGGAACAGCGGCGTGAACGGCGGTGTCAGGCCATGCCAAATCTCCTCCACCGCCTCCACATCCAGGCCGAAACCCTGCGCCAACCCGGTCTTGGCCAACCGCGCCGAGACGCCGACGCGCAATGCGCCGGTGGCGAGTTTGATGAGGGCATAACGGCCCTGCACATCCAGCCGATCGAGCAGCGCCGCGACCGCCGCCGGTGCTTGCCCGCGCGACAGACCGGAAAGCTGGGCGACCACTTCGTCGAGCGTGGGTGCTGGTGGCTTTTCGCCCGGCGGATCAGGCCAAAGCAACGAAATCGTTTCCGCCATGTCGCCAACGAAATCATGGCTGAGGGCAAACAGCGTTGCGTCCACCCGTTCGACCATCAGCGCCTTCAACATGCTGGGCTGCACCGCCTTCAGATCGATCGTCCCGGTGAGCGCCGCCAGCGCCCAGCCACGATCGGGATCGGGCGTCGCCGCGAGATAATCCGCGATCAACCGCAACTTGGCGGTGCGGCTGCGCGTGTAGAGCAGCGCGTCGAGCAGGCGGGCAAAGGCTTCCATCGGCAATCAGCCCATTAGCATGCGCGCCGCAGTTGCGCTAAGGCGCTCCGGTCATGAGAATGCGCGATCTTGAAAAGGCCAGCGGTGTCGGGCGGGAAACCATCCGATTCTACATCCGCGAAGGCCTGTTGCCGGAACCGGACAAGACCAGCCCGAACAGCGCGCGTTATTCTGATGTGCACGTCGCCCGGCTGAAGGCGATCAAGCGCCTGCAGGAAGAACGCTTCCTGCCGCTGGCGGTGATCCGCACCCTGCTGGAAGCCGAAGACGGCGACCGCTGGCTGCTGCCCGATGTGTTTCCCACGCTGGATGCCCTGCTCGCCCAGCGCCTCGAAGGTGGCGGCCCGGCGCGGGTGGTCTTTGACGATCTCGATCTGCCGCCGCACAGCCGCGAACATCTCGATGATCTGATGATCCCGCTGGCCGAAGACGGCACCGTCACCGCCCGCGACGCCGCCATATTGCGCACCGTGCAGCGGCTCGACGATATCGGTTTCACACCGGAACTGGGGTTTGATGGCGGCCAGATGCGCCTGTACAATGTGCTGATCGACTGGCTGACGGCGCAGGAAGTCCGCCACTTTCTGGAGCACACGGCTGGCCATGTCGGCGAGGCCAAGGCCTTGGACATGGCCGAACAGGGCATTTCGGTGATCAACGAGTTGCTGGGCCAGTTGCGCACGCGGGCGCTGCTGCGGAAACTCGCCGAACGACGGACCATCGCCAACCCGGGCGTCAATGACAACAGGTGAAGGACAGGCCTTGCGCAAGATTTCATGGATGATCGCGGCGGCGCTGCTGGCCGGCACGGCGCTGCGCGCACAGCCGGTTGAATCCCCCGCCACCAGCCAGGTGCGCATCCTGGCCACCGGCGGCACCATTGCCGGCAAGGGCAACGCAGCGGGCACCAGCTATCGTTCCGGCGCCGTTTCCGTTGACGATCTGATTGCCGCGCTGCCGGGGGTGGACAAGATTGCCCGGGTGTCGGGCGAGCAGATCGCCAACGTGCCGAGCAGCGACATGAACGAAGCCATCTGGCGCAAGCTTCATGCCCGTGCGCTGGCGGCTTTTGGGGATCCTGATGTGGCCGGCGTTGTTATCACCCATGGCACCGACACGCTGGAAGAAACCGCCTTTCTGCTCAGCATGATCCTGCCGCCGACCAAGCCCGTCGTGGTGGTTGGCGCAATGCGGCCCAGCACCGCGGTTTCGGCAGACGGGCCGCAGAACATGCTGGATGCGATCCGCGTCGTGACATCGCCCGCGTCCGCCGGGCGCGGCGTGATGGTGGTGATGAACGACACGATCTTCGATCCGCGTTCCGTCACCAAATTTGACGTGAACCGCGTCGAGGCTTTCACCGCGCCCAGCCGCGGCCCGATTGGCCATGTGCTGAACCTTGCCCCGCGCTTTTTCGGGCCGCCCCAGCCACAGCCCGACATTCTGGCCCTGGGCGAGGCCAAGCTGCCGCGCATTGCGGTCGTTTATGCCTATGCCGGCCAGACAGAAGACGACGTGCGTGACATCGTCCGCGATGCCGACGGCGTGATCGTGGCCGGGGTTGGTACCGGCGGCTTTTCCAGCGGTGCCCGCAAGGCGCTGCGGGCGCTTGTGGAACAAGGCATTCCGGTGGTGGCCACGCCGCGCCAGGGGCACGGCGACATAAGGCGAGCTGAACCGACGCCGTCTGCAAGGTCGGATGATGATGATGACCGGGTGCGGACGATCGGTGGCCGCGAACTCAACCCGGCCAAGGCGCGCATCTTGTTGATGCTGGCGCTGCAGAAGCCGCGGACGTTCGCCGAACTGCAGGCGATTTTCGACCGGGCCGGCACGACGAACTAAAAACCGGCGGACACGATCAGTGTTGGGCCGCTGCCCGGCGCCGCATTGCCGCCCACGCGCTGTCGCCAGTCCGCCTCAATGCGGATGCCCTTCACGCTGGCGCTGATCGAGGGGCCAACATCCACCCGCCACACATCCGGCGTGCCGGTCTGCACGCTGGCCCAAGTGGCGGCGTTCAGTGTTGCCGCGCCAAAACGCAGGATGCGGGCCCGGGCCTGGCCGCCGGCATAGAGCTGCCCGGTATCGAGTGCGCCGGCCTCGCCATAGACTTCGAGGCGCTGCAACCGCCCACCGGCAGCCAGCCGCGCTGTGAACGCGCCTTGCGTGGCCGCCCCAAGCGGGATCAACCGTTCCACCGAAAATGACACGCCTGGCAGCAGGGTCTGGCGCAGCCCAACCGCCAGTTGCGCCGTCTCGCTGCGCACGCCATTCGGATCGGCAGCGACATTAGCCCGTGCCATCAACGCCAGCGGCCGGCGCGCGTAAGGATCAAGCAGGAAGGCGATACTGCCCCCTACCTGTCCGCCGCCCAGCACGGGAGAGGCGGTGGCACCGGGCGAGCCACTGCCCGGCTGATTGGGCTGCGGCCCGCCATCGCGCAGCAGGGCAAAGCCGCCCAGCTGCCAGCGCCGGCCCAGCGCGGCGCGGCGCGGCGCGATCAGCCCGCCATTGGCGGTTGCCCGGCTGCAAGGCCAGTGCCGCATCGAACAGCGCGGCGGCGCGGCGGCGCTGGCCAGTGCGCAGCCGATCATAGGCAGCGTTTGCCAGGGTGAAAGCCGGATCGGATGGCGGCACGCTGGCAGGCGGAACGGCGGGTGGTGCTGATGACGGAATTGCCGGTGGCAGTTGCGTGGGCTGCGGTGGCAGGTTGGGCACCGGCAGCGATTGTCTGGCTACGGGGGGGAGCAGCGCGGGCAGCACCAGCAAGGGCGGCGGCGCCGGCCGGTGCAATGGTGCCATGACAGGGCCATCCGGCAGTTTTGCCATGATCGGGGCGGGCGTTCGGTGCGGCTGCGGCCGGATTGGACCCGTCGCCAACCGGGCCAGTGCCTGCACGTCCTGCTGCATGACCGGCAACCGTACCGCGATCCACAACAGCAGCAACAACCCCAGCCCGGCGAAGGCCCGCAACGGCTGGCCGGTCAGGCTCCTGCCATTCCTGGCAGTGATCATGATGTCGTGCCCGGGAAGCGGTGGATCGTCTTGTCCCACGCCAGGCGGCGGCCGGAACGCAGCGCCTGGGCGTAACGCGACAGCGCGCGCAGCGCGGCCATGGCGTTGATAAAATTGCCGACCAGCGCGCGTGGCGGCGTCAATATCGCTTGGCTCAGATCATGCACGCGCAAGGTGAACAGCGCCCGCACCAGCAGCCGCCAGCACAGCAGGGTCCAGTTCAGCCACAGCAGCGCCCGCGTGACATCGCCGGCGACCGACGGCAACCGCGCCGCCGCCGGCAACGCCAGCCGCAACAGCCCATCCACGCCCAGCAGCAGGGCGATCAGATACGCCAGCAGCGTGAGCAGTGCCATCAACGGCGCCTTGCGATCGCGCAGCAGCATCCAGCGGTTGACCAACCCGCCGCGCCACCCAAGCCGATCCCAGCCGGCCAACGCGATGCCGGTGAGCCAGCGCGATTTCTGGCGCACGGCAGCTTCGAAGCTTGCCGGAAAATGTTCGCGCGTGGCCACGGCCTGGCCATCATCATGCACCCAGACCAGGCCGCTGCGGCCACCCAGTGCATGGACATGCTGGCCCAGTTCATAATCCTCGGTCAGGCTGGCCGCATCAAAGGGGGCGCCGTCGCGGGCATCGGCAATGCGGCCCAACATGGCCCGATCAATGGCCACCCCCACGCCGGCCGCCGGTACCGCCGCGCCCAACCATTGCCGCACCAGCAGATCCTTGGCATGCGCCTCCGCAAATTCATCGATATAATGACCCGAAATCAACGGGCTGGTAGCATCGGGCAGCGGCAGCACCGGCAACTGCACCATGGCAAATTGCGGCAGATGGCCGGCAAATACCGCCAGTTCGCTTGCGTGCACCACATCTTCGGCATCATGCAGCACGATGGCCGCGAAGGGCTGGCCGCTGGCCGCCTCCTCCGCCAGTGCCGCCCGCCACAGGCTGTTCAGGCAATCGGCCTTGGTGGTGGGGCCGGGCGTGTCGCCAATCGCCACATGAAGTCTCGGATCGGCCAGCGCGGCCACAGCCGCCTGACCCTTGGGATCATTGGGATAAAGGCCAACAAACACGGCATAATCCGGCCAGTTCAGCGTGGCGAACAGGCGCTGCAGCATGGCACCGATCACCGCCGATTCGTCCCAGGCCGGGATCAGAATGGCAAAACGCGCTGGCGGCGGCGCTGGCGGGAGCGATTGCGGCTGCCGCCGATGGCGCGGCATCACCAGCCACAGCACATCGATGGCCAGATCATCCAGGCCGTTGATGGCGACCAGCAAAGCCACCAGCAACAAGGCTTCGGCCAGCGCGACATGCCACAGGGCCAGCAGATCAGGCAGCATCATGGCCGGTGGTTCGTGAAAGGGTGGATGCCCCGGCCTTCACCAGAAACTGCGCACGGGGAGGGCCGTTTGCAGGTGGATTCAGCAGGCCGGGGCATCCTCGGCAGGAAAGCGACAGACGCAGGGTCAAAACGCCTGTTCATTCTCCCGGCCGATGGCGGGCGGCGCCAGCACCGGCTGGGCAATCGCCCAAGCCGCGCGCAGTCGCTGCAAAGTGGTCTCATCAATATGGATCCGCAGCGCGGCGATGGCATTCACGCCCTCACCGTGCGGCAACCCCAATGGTTCAGCATCCCAACCGATGGACAGCAGACTCGGCAACCACGGCAGATGTGTAACCATGATATAAAATTCGATCGCGTTGGCAAGTGCATGTTCTAACAGAGCAATTGCCAATTGTCGCCGCACCTGCAGCGCTTCAGCGCGTGTCAGGCCCGGCGCTGTGACCAGACGCGTGATCTCCCACACGTCGCGGCCCACCGGCACACCATTGGCACACAGATGCGCGAACTTGTCGCCCAGCAGATGCGCGCCGGTTGAGGGCAGCAGACGCACCGATCCCAGGTGCCGACCCGTTTCGGGCTGATGAACGATCAGGTAGAGCGTGTCGTCGCCATCATATTCGTCCAACTCGTGCAGACCGTCAGGCGATTGCAGATCCCAGCCCAGCCGGTCCATCAGCACGATCTTGCGATCCTTCAGCATGGCGGAACGCAGGGCGGAATGAACCCGCCCTCGGCTCGACAAGGCCGCCGCCTCACCATGCGCGTCGCGCCACAGGCCGGGAATGGCCTGGATATCGTGGCTGGTGCCTGTCGTGGCTGTGCCGAACATCGCCTGCTCCCTGCTGGGGTTCGCAAGGCTTGTGGCAATGGTTGACGCGGGCGCGCCATATCCCTGACAAGGGGCAATGACTTCAAGCAGCGAACACCAGTATCTTTCCCTGATGGACCGTGTTTGGCGAACGGGGGTCATGCGCGGCGACCGCACCGGCACAGGCACCCGCGCTCTCTTTGGTGAGACGCTGAAGTTCGATCTTTCGGACGGCACGGTGCCGCTGCTCACCACCAAGCGCGTGTTCTGGAAATCGGCCATCAAGGAACTGATCTGGTTCCTGAACGGCGAATCGAACATTCGCCCGCTGGTGGAACAGGGCGTGCATATCTGGACGGACTGGCCGCTCGATGCCTATCGCAAGGCCACCGGCGAACAGATCAGCCGCGATGATTTCGAAGCCCGCATCATTTCAGACGATGCGTTTGCCGCGAAATGGGGCGATCTTGGCCCGGTCTATGGCGTGCAGTGGCGGCGCTGGCCG
>NZ_JAUMBI010000081.1:0-19321 GCF_032115815.1 Sandarakinorhabdus sp. | reverse complement strand
GAACGGCTCCTTAGGGACTTGGGCCCGCGCGGGCAAGAAAAAGGGGCCGCAACCTTGCAGTTGCGACCCCGTTTTTCAGTGCATCAGGACGATCAGGCTTCTTCGGCCGGCTCTTCGTCCATCGGCAGGGTGCCGGGTTCGGCGTTCGGATCAAAGGCTTCGGTGAAGCCCGCTTCCTCGCGCTCGGCGGTGGCAGCAATGTCCACACCCTTGGCCTGCAGTTCGGCTTCTTCGGCCGAACGGGCAATGTTGACCTTGACCAGCACCACGACTTCCGGGTGCAGCGCGACCTTCACGTCGTGCACGCCCAGGGTCTTGATCGGCTTGTCGAGCACGATCTGGTTCTTGTTGGCCTTGTGACCACCGTTGGTCAGCGCTTCGGCCAGATCGCGGGCGGCGACCGAACCGTAAAGCTGGCCGGTGCCCGACGCGGCGCGGATCATCACCACGCTGGCGCCTTCGATCTCGCGCGATTCCGAGCGGGCGATATCGCGGCGCTTGGCATTATCGGCTTCGATGCGGGCACGATCGGTTTCAAACCGGGCCTTGTTGGCTTCCGTAGCGCGCAGCGCCTTGCCGCGCGGCAGGAGGAAGTTGCGGGCAAAACCCGGCTTCACATTGACGACGTCGCCAATGGTGCCGAGCTTTTCAACGCGTTCAAGCAGGATGACATGCATGTGCGTTGCTCCTCACTTCACCAGGTAGGGCAGCAGGCCCAGATGGCGGGCGCGCTTGATGGCCTTGGCCAGCTCGCGCTGCTTCTTGGCGGACACGGCGGTGATGCGCGCCGGAACGATCTTGCCACGTTCAGAAACGAAGCCCTGCAACAGGCGCACGTCCTTGTAATCGATGGCGGGGGCATTCGGGCCCGCGAAGGGGCACGACTTGCGGCGGCGGAAAAACGGACGTCCCATCTGATCCCTCCCTTAAGCGCGCGGTTCGCGGCGCGGGCGTTCGCCGCGGTCACCACGCGGGGCACCGCCGTCACGATCGCCGCGACCTTCACGGTCACCACGGCCTTCACGACCGCCTTCGCGGCCACCTTCACGGTCACCGCCACGGCGGGTCATCGCCGACGGTTCGGCCGACAGCGCGTCGACACGGATGGTCATGGAACGGATGATATCTTCGTTCAGGCCAACCTGGCGCTCCATTTCGGCCACGGCGGAAGCCGGGGCGTCGATGTTGAGCATCACATAATGGGCCTTGCGGTTCTTGGCGATGCGATAGGCCAGCGTGCGCAGGCCCCAATATTCGCTGCCTGCAACCTGGCCCTTACCTTCGACAAGAACCTTGGTGAAGCCTTCCGTCAGCGTCTCAACCTGCGCAGTGGTCAGGTCCTGACGCGCCAGGAAGACATGCTCGTAAAACGGCATTTCTCTCTCCTCGTGCCGATCGTTGACGGGGCCCAATGCCCACGCCCCTCCGGCTGGCGTCTATCGTCGCGCAGGGCAGGCCCGGCACGGCGAAGCGGCGCGTATGGCGCAGGCCCCCGGCGATTGCAAGCGATTCCCCTATATGAGACAAGCAACGCCATGCTCTCGCTTTATGCTTTGTTGCTCGTCGCCGCTGCGCCTGAAGAGGCAATGATCGTCGAAAACTCCCGGCTGCGTGCCGAGCAGGTGCGGGTGCAGACCGGCAGCTATGCCAAGGCCGGGCTGCCGCCCAATCCGGATTTTGGCCAGTTCGCGCGCTGGCGCGGCCCTGTGTGCATCAGCGTACGCGGAATCCCCGATGCGGCGCTGGCTGATCGGGTGAAGGCGCGCATCGCGGCCGCCGCCGGCGACGCCGCGCTGCCGGCCGACAAGCCGGGCTGCAAACCCAATCTCACCGTCGCCTTCACCGATGATGCCCGCAGGCTGGTGGGGATGGTGAAGGCCCGCAAACGCTCGGCGCTGCCGCCGTTCGAGCCCCGGCTGTTCGCCGCGCTCGACAGCGCAACCCTGCCAGTGCGCTGGTGGCACGTGCTGGGCCCGGCCGGTTCCGGCGGTGGCAGCAGCGCGCCCGATGCCGGCGCACTGGCCAGCGCAACGACCAATGGCGTGCCACTGGGAAATGTGCTGCCGGCCGGCCCCAATGCGGTGGGCACCAACAGCTTTAGCGCCAGCCTGATCGATACCAACCTGTCGGTGTGGGCGCGGGCCGGCGTGGCGGTGGTGGATGTCAACCTGGCCACCGGCGTTTCGCTCGATGCGCTGGCCGACTATATTGCGCTGGTGATGATCGCGCCGATGCGGCTGCCGGCAGGCGATCCCGGCGTGCCCTCCGTGCTCACCCTGTTCCAGCCGGGCAGCACCGTCACCGGCCTGACCAGCTGGGATCGCGCCTTCATCAAGGGCCTGTATCGCATCCAGATGAACCGGTCGGCCCAGCGCCAGCGCCAGCAACTATTGAGCGCCATGACCCGCGAACTGGTGACCGGCGCGCCACCGGAACCCCGGTGAAGCCACTCATCGTCGTTGGCGGCGTCGCCGGCTGCGGCAAGACCACGCTGGCCACCGCCTTGGCGCAAGCGCTGGGCGTGGCGTTCCGCGATGGCGATGATCTGCACCCGACCGCCAACAAGGCAAAAATGGCTGCCGGACACCCCCTCACCGATGAAGATCGCGCGCCGTGGCTGGCCGCCTGTGCGGCGCAGCTGGCAGCGTGGGGCGATGCTGGCGGGGTGATCAGCGCATCGGCCCTCAAACGCGCCTATCGCGACACGCTCTACGCCGCCCACCCGGCCGTACGCTATGTGCTGATCCGCATCACGCCGGAGCTGGCCACCGCCCGCGCTGCCGCCCGCCCCGGCCATTTCTGGCCCGCCAGCCTGACGCTGAGCCAGTTCGCCATCCTGGAGGAACCCGGTGCCGACGAGCCGGCGCTGCAGGTGGAGGCGATATGGCCGACCGATCAGCAAGTGGCCGCGGTGCAGGGGTTTCTGCGGTAGCGCTGCCAGGCCGTGGGTGGATTCCGGGCCTGCTGCACGCGGTGGGCAGCGCATAGCCTCCCCGCTTCCCCTTGATCGCGCCCGTCCCACCTTTGGGCGGGGCCCGGAGTTGAAACCCATGTTCCTGCTGCCCCCATTGCCCTACGCCCATGATGCGCTTGCCCCGGTAATCTCGGCACGCACGCTGCACCATCATCACGAAAAACATCATGGCGGCTATGTGAAGGCGCTGAACGCGCTGCTGGAAGCCGTGGAGATCGTGCCCGACACGCTGGAAGCCGTGATCGCGGCGGCCGGCAAATCCCGCAACCGGGTGCTGTTCAACAATGCCGCCCAGGCCCGCAACCACAGTTTCTTCTGGGATGCCATGACCGACACACCGGCGCCGCCCACCGGTGATCTGGCAGCGGCGATCACGGCCCAGATGGGCGGATTGGCCGATCTGAAAGCCGAATTCGTGGCGGCAGGTGTCGCGCAGTTCGGATCAGGCTGGGTGTGGCTGGTTTCCGATGCCACCGGCGGCCTGGCCATCACGGTGAGCCATGATGCCGAAGATTGGCGCGGCGAAACCAAATCGACCCCGCTGATTGTCTGCGATGTGTGGGAACACGCCTATTATCTGGATCATCAGGAAAACCGGAAAGGCTTTCTGGAAGCCTGGTTCGATGCGCTGCCCAATTGGGCCTTTGCCGGCGAGCAGTATGCGGCAGCCCAGGGCCGGGGGGAGAAATGGAAGCATGCGCCCAGCGTGCCGGCGCGCGAGGACGCATGATTAGCGCAGGCTCACCAGCCCACAGGTGAGCGCGCACTGATTGATGGAGCAAGTGGCGGGCGCAAACAGCGTGTGGATGCTGTCCATCGCGCCCGCCAACAAGCCGGCCCATCCGGGCCACATCACCTTTGCTGCACGCCGCGCAAGGTTACCCCTGTCCACAGCACCTCATAACTGTTCATCCTGTACAATACCGGCTTCTGTTGTTTTGGCAGCGGCGCCTTGCTCGTTCGCACGAGCCTGACACCGCGCGAATTTGTCGTCGACCCACCACCACGGCGCATCTCTTCGGTGATCTCAGCAAAGTTGTCGGCCGTGTAGTCGAACCAATTATCCAACGTCAGATCATTATCTTTATCAAAATCTGCTGGCCCGCCGGTTGCGGTCAACCCACGGCTCAGCACTGCAGTCAGCAGACCCATTTTCAGGCTTCCCACCTCAACGGCCACATCGTCCGGCTGTGTGGCCGCCAATATCCAGATTTACTTGTCGTACGCCAATTGCCCAAGACCATGACCGCCGACCGGGCCGGGAGTGAAATCCGTAGTGCCCACGATGGCGCCGGCATAGCAGGCATCGATGATCATCGCGATGTTGCGCGCTGTCATGGCGCGCAGCACGACGGTAAGATCGGCGGTTGAAACCGTGGAGCCCGCAACAGTATCCCCGCCCGTTGGCCATTGGACATCGGTTGGGATCAGCGAGAAATTGCCCTTCTTGTCGGCAAAACCGTGGCCGGAAAAGCTGATGAAGACGATATCATCGGCCGTAGCGGCAGCCAATTTCGAATGGTCGTGTCCTGATTTCTGCAACTGAATCCGATGTCGGGGCGATGCATCGCCGGCCAATATCGACAGCGCCGCCAGAATGTCGTCCCGGCTGACCTGAACCGCCTGGCCATTGGGCGGCCTTTTTGTGATCAATTTGGTCCGCATCATTCTGAATCCGGGGATCGCCCCCAGCGTGCTGCTGATCACATGGGCATCATTGACGGCATAACTCAAATCCAGCCGAGGAGCCGAATAATTGTCCACGCCGATACTGAGCACAAAAGCCCGCGCCACTCGCTTTGCGGTCGGGGGCGGCTTCCAGCCGTTCTTTAATTTGAACGTCTCTGATTTCACCCGGTCGGCGTTGAAAGCATAGGCTGCAAAATAGGGGAAGGTACCATCGGTCGGCACTTGAACGCGCTGTTTCCAGGTCAGGGTTGATCCTGAGCGTGTCGCTTTGATCACATTCGCAGCCCGCCATTCCGCCAGCGATTCAGTCGGATCACCATAGCTCACGTTGGGATTCACCGCGACTTCGCGGCCTTCCATCAAGAGCTTCGCACTATAGGCACCCGAATTCTGTCCATTCGGGCCAATGGTCTCAGTGATCTTAACCGTTACGTCGGCCAATCCCGGCCCGGCACTCTGCACATCGGTGATTTCCACGTTCGGCAGCAGAAAATTCCGTTTCTCGGCCAGCGATGGAATGGGCTTCAGCTTCTGTGCGCAGTTGTCTTCGTTGATGCAGTCAAGCATCTTCGAAGCCAAGTCCGGAACATATAGTTCGAGCAGGAACGACTGCGAAGGCAACGCTGTGAAAGGTTCTGGTGCAAACGACCATGCACCACCGCCACGCAAGACCGTTTGCGCGCCCGGGTCGTAGTGGCCCTCGGGCGTCCATGTGGCATCGATCCCAAAGGTCACCAGCTCTTTGCCAGTGCGGATATTCCAAAACCGCAATTCGTTGGTGTGCGATATTGACCAAAGCACCTTGGAATCTGTCAAGAACCCCGCCGCCAGGGCGCCGTCAAACTCCAAAGCCGGCAGCACCTGGCCAGACTCTAGGTCTGCGCGCGCAATCCGGTCCTCAACCGGCCCCAACACCAGCAACTGCCTGCCATCGCTGACCAGGCCATTGGCTGCCACAGCCCCAACCGGGTAGCTGCGCATCATGCTTGAGCCACTGGCACCACCAGGCAGATCAAGAGGCCACTCATCAACACGGCTCGTGCTGGCCAGCCACACCTTGCCGCCATCCGGCGAAAACATCGCTGTATGGACGTCGGTGTTGGCCAGGATACGCTCAGCGGTCTTGTCGCCGGTCCGGGCATCGACGATTGCTGCCGATAACCGCCTGTTGCTCAGCCGCGACACCACCAGCAAGTGATCACGGCGCGGGCTGGCGGCAATGATCCTGATATGGGCACCGGCCGGCAGCTGAAACGCGGACAATTCCTGCCAAAGCCCATCCTTTAACCGTGCCAATGACCGGTCGGAGCCCACGCCTCGACGGCAATTGGCCAACCCTGCGCCAACGATGTTGCCATCGGGCAACGGCGTTACGAAACAACGTGCCGAATATCGCGCCAAAACTGGCGCCTTTGTTTCATCACTTGCGGGCTGTCCAGCTTGTGCATCGATCAAGAGCACATCTGGCGGCACGCCCATTGGTGCATTGTTCAGTGGATCGTCATAAGCCGACCAAGGCAAGACCAGGTACTGATTAGCGTTTCGCCAACGCAGCTTGCCATAACTGTTATCCAATTCGTGAATACGGCCATCATCGTCCCAAACAATTATGCTGACATGTTTATCACCAAGTGTCGCCAAGCGCTTGCCATCAGGTGACATCGCAGCGTCTACAAAGGTGCTGACGGATCTTGCGTAACCCCCGCCTGGCACCGGTCGACCAAGCAATTCAAAGTCAGAGTGTTTACGCTCTATCTGCAGGCGACCATCTGGGGAACGCGGCAACGGCGGCAGAACCCGTGCCTCTTCGGCACGCGTTTGGGCTGGAACAGGCTCCACTCCGAGGGCTGGATCCTGCAAGGCGTCAAACACGGCAGCACGCGCCAAGACGTTTTCCCGCACACTATTCATTGTTGGAAATACGCGCGGCGGCGCAAGCCTCACGCGCCGGCTCGCCACGTCCACCAGATATGACCGTCCGCGCCGCACGCTCGGGCGCGCCGGATCCAGCATCTCGCCATCCAACCGCAGGCTTTGGCCATCTGGCAACAGCGTTGCCTGATGCAGATAAAGGGTTTCCGTGGCCGACCGGGCGTCGCTTGGTAGCCGCACCCGATCGATGATCCGCCTCTTCTCCATTTCCCAGACCAGAAGTTCACGCGCGCCGCCATTGGCTGTGAAAAGGATGCGGCTGTCGGTCGACCAAGCCGCCACTTCAATCCCGCGGCTGACGTACGATTGCGCCATAAAGCGCGGTGGCGTTTCTGTGTTGGGCGCCGTTCCCTTCACCGGTTGCGCCGTCACCGCACCGGCGAACCACGCCATCAGAAAGTGCAAGACCAAGGCATGGGCAATGCGCATACTGAATTCCCCTATAACCAAGGCTTGCATGGTGGTGAAAGTCAGTCAACACCGCCGCTTACAGCCGTTGGCGCATCACCTGGATCAGCGATTTCAGGTCGGGAATATCGGTGAAATCCGCCGCGCTCACCAGTTGCCGCATCTCGCCAGCATCAGCCACCGCGATCAGCGGCAGCGGCCAATCGGCGGCGTGGGGGAAGGCGGCGCGGAAATCCGGGCGGTGGTGGAAGATCACTTCCATGCCCACCCCATCCAGAAAGCGCCGCCATTCGCCACGCATGCTGAGCAACCCATAGGTGAGCGCGCACAACTTGCAGGGATAGGTGGCGGGCGCGAACAGCTTGTGCAAACTGTCCATCGCGCCCGCCAGCAGCCCGGCGTTGGCGTTGTAGACGATGACCAGCTTCACCCCGCCGCGCTGAGCGCCGACTTGCCGCGCTTCACGATCAGCTTGTTGAGCGCGTTCACATAGGCTCGCGCGCTCGCCACCAGCGTATCGGTGTGGGCGCCGGTGCCGCGCACGGTGCGGCCATGTTCAGCCAGCACCACGCTCACTTCGGCCTGGGCATCGGTGCCAGCGGTGACGGCGTGGACCTGATAGAGGTTCAGCACGGCATCATCGTGGGGTACCAGCTTGCGGATGGCGTTGAACAGCGCATCCACCGGGCCGTTGCCGCGCGTTGCCGCCGTCACTTCCTCGCCGTCGATGCTGAGCGTCAGGATCGCCCGCTGTGGCCCATTGCTGCCGCAATAAACCTCGACCTCGACCACCTGAATCCGGTCATGCCCGCGCAGCACTTCATCATCCACCAGCGCGACGATATCCTCGTCGAACACCTGCTTCTTGGCGTCGGCCAGATCCTTGAAGCGCTTGAAGGCATCGCCGAACTCGTTGTCCGACAGGTCATAGCCCATTTCGGCCAGCTTTGACCGGAATGCGGCACGGCCGCTGTGCTTGCCCAGCACCAGATTGGTGGCGCCCTGGCCCACGCTATCGGGCGTCATGATCTCGTAGGTGGACGAATCCTTCAGCATGCCATCCTGGTGGATGCCGCTTTCATGCGCGAAGGCATTGGCGCCCACGATCGCCTTGTTGGCCTGCACCTGCATGCCGGTGACGCCGCTCACCAGCCGGCTGGCGCGGGTGATTTCGGTGCTCACGATGCCGGTCTGATAGGGCATCACATCCTGCCGCACCTTCAGCGCCATGGCGATTTCTTCCACGGCGGCATTGCCAGCGCGTTCGCCGATGCCGTTGACCGTGGCTTCCACCTGCCGCGCACCGGCCATGATGGCGCTCAGCGTGTTGGCCACGGCCAGGCCCAGATCATTGTGGCAATGGGTGGAGAAGATCGCCTGATCGGCGTTGGGCACGCGGGTGATGACGTCGCGGAACATGGCACCATAGGTGGCCGGCGTCGCATAACCCACGGTGTCGGGCAGGTTGATGGTCGTGGCACCAGCGTTGATCGCGGTTTCCACCGCCCGGCACAGGAAATCCGGATCCGACCGCGTCGCATCTTCGGCCGACCATTCGACATCGCCGCACAAATTGCGGGCCAGGCTCACCGAGTGGCGGATCGCTTCGAGCACCTCTTCGGGCGACTTGTTCAGCTTCACCTTCATATGCAGCGGGCTGGTGGCGATGAAAGTGTGGATGCGCGGGTTGCGCGCACCCTTCAACGCGGCCCAGGCCCGTTCGATATCGGGCGCGGCGGCGCGGGCCAGGCTGGCAACGATGGCGGTGTCGCACATGTTGGCGACGGCCTGCACGGCTTCGAAATCGCCTTCGGATGCGATGGCAAAACCGGCTTCGATGACGTCCACGCCCAGCGCTTCCAATTGCGCTGCGACTTTCAGTTTCTCCTCGAGATTCATCGAGCAGCCGGGGGATTGTTCCCCGTCGCGCAAGGTGGTGTCGAAGATGCGGATACGATTGTTGGTCATGGCTCTGCCTGTCTGAACGCTGTGATGTGAAGTGTCAGGTTCATCCCCTCAAGGCGCGTGGCCGAGGGAACATGCCCAGCAGCCAGCGTCACGCCCGAGGGCGTGTAAGTCGCAGCGTAAGCAGGGCCGATTGGAAAGCCATGACACCGTCATAGCGTGAAGGAGGGCGGACGCGCAAGATGCCGCCTTGCTCTTGCCGCCATTGCGGGCATGAAGGCGGCATGGAAACCATCTTCTCCACAGCGACCATCGGGTCCGCCATCCAGAGCGCGCTGGCGCCGGTGTTCCTGCTCACCGCCATCGCCGGCATGCTCAACGTGATGGTGCAGCGCCTGTCGCGCGTTGTGGACCGCGCCCGCCATCTGGAAGCCCATATGGCCGACTATCCCGAACTGCGCCGCCGCATCGCCATGGACGATCTCACCGTTCTCGCCGGGCGGATGACAGCGGCCAACTGGGCGATTGCGCTGTGCATCCTGGCGGCGTTGCTGGTGTGCTGCGTGATCGTGCTGCTGTTTGTCGAACAACTCGCCGGCTTTCCCCTCAACGCCGCGATCGCGTGGCTGTTCATCGCTGCCACCCTGCTGCTGACCGGCGGGCTGAGCCTGTTCCTGTGGGAAGTGCAGCTGGCCCTGCGCAGCGTGCGCGGGCGCGCGGCCGAGATGATCAGGGAGCGTGGGGAATAGCGCCTGAAGGCGATTGCTCTCAAAAGGATTCGTCGCCCCGGACTTGATCCGGGGCGACGGGGATATTTTGCGGAGATGCCGCCTTAGTTGCGGGCCTTGTCCACCAGCTGGTTCTTCGCGATCCACGGCATCATCGCGCGCAGACGCGAGCCGACCTCCTCGATCGGATGCGCCTTGGCCGCGATGCGGCTGGCCTTCAGTTCCGGCTGGCCGGCGCGGTTGTCGAGGATGAAGTTCTTCACGAAGCGGCCGCCCTGAATATCGGCCAGCACGCGCTTCATCTCGGCCTTGGTTTCATCGGTGATGATGCGCGGCCCGGTGGTGATATCGCCATATTCAGCGGTGTTGCTGATCGAATAACGCATGTTGGCGATACCGCCTTCATACATCAGGTCCACGATCAGCTTCACTTCGTGCAGGCACTCGAAATAGGCCATTTCCGGGGCATAACCGGCTTCCACCAGCGTTTCGAACCCGGCCTGGATCAGGTGGGTGAGGCCGCCGCACAGCACGGCCTGTTCGCCGAACAGATCGGTTTCGCACTCTTCCTTGAAGGTGGTTTCGATCACGCCCGAACGGCCGCCGCCAACCGCCGACGCATAGGACAGCGCGATATCATGCGCGTTGCCGCTGGCATCCTGGTGGATGGCGATCAGGCACGGCACGCCGCCGCCCTTCTGATATTCGCTGCGCACCGTGTGGCCCGGGCCCTTCGGCGCGATCATGAACACGTCGATATCGGCGCGCGGTTCGATCAGCTGGAAATGCACGTTGAGGCCGTGGGCAAACGCCAGCGCGGCGCCGGGCTTCATGTTGGCGGCCAGATCGTCGGCGTAGATGGCGGCCTGATGCTCGTCGGGCGCCAGCACCATGATCACATCGGCCCACGCCGCAGCGTCGGCATTGCTCAGCACCTTGAAGCCGGCGCCTTCCGCCTTCTTGGCGGTGGCCGAGCCGGCACGCAGCGCGATGGCCACTTCGCTCACACCAGAATCGCGCAGATTCTGGGCATGGGCATGGCCTTGGCTGCCATAGCCAACGATGGCGACCTTCTTGCCCTTGATCAGGCCGACATCGGCATCGGCATCATAATAAACGCGCATCTTCATTTCCCTTGTGTGGCCCCGCAGCAGCGGAGCGAATGATCAAACGGCCTCCGCCCCGCGGGCGATGGCGACAACCCCGGTGCGGGCGACCTCGACAAGGCCCACCTCCCGCATCAGCGCGATGAACTGGTTCACCTTCTCGGATGATCCCGACACTTCGAACACGAAGCTCGTCGTACTGGTATCCACGGGCCGGGCGCGGAAAATGTCGGCCAGGCGCAGCGCCTCGACGCGCTTGTCACCGGTGCCCGCCACCTTCACCAGCGCCATCTCGCGCTCCACATGCGGGCCGTATTCGGTCAGATCGATCACCCGGTGCACCGGCACCAGCCGATCAAGCTGGGCCATGATCTGATCGATCACCGGCGGCGGGCCACTGGTGACGACAGTGATGCGGCTGACCGCATGATCATCCGAAACATCGGCCACGGTCAGGCTTTCGATATTATAGCCGCGCGCCGAGAACAGACCGACGATGCGAGCGAGCACGCCGGCCTCGTTATCGACGAGGATCGACAGCGTGTGCCGTTCAGAGGGGAGATGTTTCATCACACCAGCGCCTTCGCATCGTCATCGGCCTCGCCGCGCTCATCGGCGGCGCTCAGGATCATGTCGGTATGCGACGCCCCTGACGGGATCATCGGGAAGCAGTTGGCCAGTTTCGCCACACGGCAATCGACGATCACCGGTCCGGGGTGATCGATCATCGCCTGAATGCCGGCGTCAAGATCGTCCGGCCCTTCGATGGTGATGCCTTTCCAGCCATAGGCCTGCGCCAGCATCACGAAGTCCGGCAGGCTGTCCGAATAGCTTTCGGAATAGCGGCCGCCATGGTTCAGTTCCTGCCACTGGCGGACCATCCCCATATACTCGTTGTTGATGATGAACACCTTCACCGGCAGGCGATATTGCGTCGCGGTGCCCAGTTCCTGGATGTTCATCTGGATGCTGGCTTCGCCGGCGATATCGATCACCAGTGCGCCCGGGAACGCCAGTTGCGCGCCGATGGCCGCCGGCAGGCCATAACCCATGGTGCCGAGGCCGCCGCTGGTCAGCCACTTGTTCGGCTCGTGGAAACCGAAATGCTGCGCTGCCCACATCTGGTGCTGGCCGACTTCGGTGGAAATGATCGGCTTTTTCGCCTTCGTCATCTCATAAAGGCGCTGGATCGCCTTCTGCGGCAGCAGTGCCTCGCCCTTCTGTTCGAAGCCGAAGCTGTTGCGCGCGCGCCAGCCCTTGATCTGCTCCCACCACGCCTTCTGATCCGCCGCGCGATGACCGCGCGCGCGCCAGACCTTGAGCATATCCTCCATCACGCTGCCGACATCGCCCTGGATGGTCAGATCCACGCGCACCGTCTTGTTGAAGCTGGAGCGATCGATATCGACATGAATCTTGCGGCTGGTCGGGCTGAACGCGTCCAGTCGGCCGGTCACGCGATCATCAAAACGCGCGCCAAGGCAGACCATCAGGTCGCACTTGTTCATCGCCATATTGGCTTCATAGCTGCCGTGCATGCCCAGCATGCCCAGGAACTGCGGGTGATCATCGGGCAGCGTGCCAAGGCCCATGAGCGTGCTCGTCACCGGCGCACCGCAGGCCTTGGCCAGTTCACGCAGCAACTGGCTGGCCACCGGGCCGGAGTTGATGATGCCACCGCCGGTATAGAGGATCGGGCGTTCCGCAGCCGCCAGCATGTCCACCGCCGCCTCGATGGCGGCGAGATCGCCCTTCACCTGCGGCTTGTAGGTCTTGTGCGCGATCACGCCCGGCTTGGTGTAGCCGGCCTTCATGATCTGGACGTCCTTGGGGATATCGATCACCACCGGGCCGGGACGGCCGGAGCGGGCGATATAGAAGGCTTCGTGCAGGACGGGGCCGAGCTTGGCCGTCTCCTTCACCAGATAATTATGTTTGGAACAGTGGCGCGTGATGCCCACCGTGTCGCATTCCTGAAAGGCATCGGTGCCGATCAGATGCGTCGGCACCTGGCCGGTGAGCACCACCAGCGGCACCGAATCCATCAGCGCATCGGTGATGCCGGTGACGGCATTGGTGGCGCCGGGGCCAGAGGTGACGAGCACCACGCCCACCTTGCCGCTGCTGCGCGCATAGCCTTCGGCGGCATGCACGGCGGCCTGTTCATGGCGGACGAGAATATGGCGGATGCGGTTCTGCTTGAACAGTGCATCATAAATTGGCAGCACAGCGCCGCCGGGATAGCCAAACACCACCTCCACCCCCAGATCGGTGAGGGCCTGCACAACGATGTCGGCGCCGGTCATTTCCGTGCCCATAGTCCATATCCCAAGCAAGACGGCCGCACATCAGCGGCCGGATGCTGTTATGGGAAGGAAAATGGCAGGTCAACCGCTTTTTGCGTAATTAAAATACGAAATGGCGGTGATTGGCGCAATTCTAGAATTGCTGATGACGCTTCGACCTTCGGGAAACAAAAAATGGGGCCCGGCGCGTGCCAGGCCCCATCTTCTGTACCGGCATGCCGACCCGATGGCAGTGCTCAGGCGGCGACGACCGTTTTGCGCCGACGCGCGGCCAGACCGACAAAGCCGAAGCCGAGCAGCAGCAGCGCCCAGCTCGACGGTTCGGGCACGACCGTCGGGGTCGGCGGGATGATGATGGTCGCCGGATCGGTGGTCTGCACCGCAAAGGCGCGATCGATCACGATGTCCTTCGATGCACCGCCCAGGTTCGAATTGAAAACGAAGGCCGTGGTGTAATAGCCGGCCCGCGTGATCTGGCCGACGCCCGAGATATTCACCCAGGTGCGGCCGGGGGCGCCCGCGATGATCGCGGTGGCCGCCACCGGGGCACCGATGATCGTGGCCTGGAAGCTTGAATTGCCCGGATTGGCGAGGCCGTTGGCGGTCAGGAAATAGCTGAAGCCCAGACGGTAGTTGCCGACACGCAGATAGGTGAGCTGCGAGATGGTTTCGTTCACCGAAAGATCGCCAACGAAATAGGCGGCCTTGCCGCCAACCGCATCGGGGCTGGCCGAAACAGAGTTGTCGGCAAACACACTCTCGCCAAATGCGCCATTGGGATAGCTCGCAGTGCTGTCGTAGTTGATGACACTGGCCGGCGCGTTGCTTGGCACATTGGACTTGGTCCACTGCAGGAAGCCGCCCGTGCCAACCGCACCCGATTCGAAACTGCCGTTCTTGATGAGGTTGGTCACCGCTGCAGCCGGAGCAGCGAACGAAGCCGCAGCCAGCGCCACCGCAGCGACGGCGAGATTCTTGAAGTGCATCTGAAAAAAACTCCTGGAAACCATGATCCGGCGACCAACAATGCATGCAGCCACGCACTGAAAGACGCCGTTCACCAGTCCGGATGCAACGACCGTGCCAACAACCTCAATTGTACAATATCAATGGGTTAAATGGTAAATCATCCATTAACTGTAAGATGTGCCGACAGTCCCACACTGCACCGGCAATCAGGATACAACTTCCGGCAACCCGCTCTTGCGGCGACCGAACACGGCGCCCAGCACCAGCAAACCCAGCAGCCCGGCAACGATCGGCCCGGTGTCGCCACTTTCCGTCAGGCCGGCCGCATTGGCGCCCGCATCATCCTGATCAATCTTGGAGCAGGCCGGATTCTGAGCCGGGCAAGATGCAGGCGCCGCCGCGCGTTCGGGGGGCGCCAGATTCACCATTTGGGTCGCGGTAGCCGGCTGCGCCAGCGCCATCAGCACACCCAGGAAAAACGCACGCTTCACCATCACTGTCCCCACCGCGAAACCAACGCGCTTTTACTTCATTGCACCGCAACATGACGGTCGCATGACATTGCGGACCCCGATAGGGGCGAAATGTCCACTATTAGTTACAGGCAGTTACGGCGTGCGATAGGCCGTGGTTGCAGCGGAACAAAGCCCCACGCGCAGTTCAGGCTGGAAAGGCGCGCTGCCAGTCCGGGAACTGATTGCGCGCCCAGGTCTGCTGGCGCTTCTGATATTGGCGGGTGGCGATCAGCGCCTGCGCCATCGCGTCGTCGATGCTGCAACGTCCGGCCAGATGCGCCGCCAATTGCGGCACTGCCAGCGCCTTCATCACCGGCACATCGGCGGGCAGCTCCAGCGCCAGCAGCGCCGCCACCTCGTCGCGCGCTCCAGCCGCCAGCATGGCCGCCAGCCGCTGCTCGGCCCGCGCGTTCAGTTCGGCACGCGGGCGATCGACGATGATGCCCTGCACCGCCGCCACCCCGAGCCCGCCATCGCGGCGCTGCTGCCAATCGGCCAGCGTGCGCCCAGTCGAACGCACCACCTCCAGCGCGCGCAGGGTGCGCTGCCGATCAGCCGGCATCAGGCGAGCCGCAGCGCCGCGGTCTTCCGTCTCCAGCGCGGCGCGGGCGCGGGTGGTATCGAGCGCGCGCACGGCGGCGCGCACCTGTTCGTCAATCGCCGGCACCGGAGCCAGGCCGTGCACAAGTGCCGTCAGATACATGCCGGTGCCGCCGACGATGATCGGCTGCCGGCCCGCAGCGCGGGCCGATGCAATCTCCGCCTTGGCGAGTTCCACCCAGCGCGCCACGCTGCACACATCATCGCCGGCCAGCACGCCATAAAGCCGGTGCAGCACGGCCGCTTCCTCCGCCGCGGTTGGCCGTGCCGAAACGATGGCGAGATCGCGATACAACTGACTGGCATCGGCATTGATGATCACGCCGTTCACCCGCGCTGCCAGTTTCAGCGCCAGCGCAGACTTGCCCCCGGCCGTTGGCCCTGTCAGGACGGTGACCCGTTCAGGATCGAGAGAAATGGCAGACGCGCTCATCATCACCCTGGTTGCCGAAGGCGCCTTGTCGCCCGGCGACGCTTCTGCGGCAAGCGATGTCGTGCGCGGCATCGGCGCCGAAATCGTCGCCCAAAGCTGGCTGGAAGCGGGCGACGCGTATGACATCCTCGCCCGCGGTGATGCCCCCGCCATTCGCGCTGCGCTGGAAGACGCCCTGCCCGCCGTTGACGTGGTGGTGCAATCCGGCGCCACGCCACGCCGCAAGAAACTGATCGTGGCCGACATGGATTCAACCATGATCGCCTGCGAATGCATCGACGAACTGGCCGATTATGCCGGCCTCAAGGCCGAAGTCGCCGCCATCACTGAAGCGGCCATGCGCGGCGAGCTGGATTTTGCGGGCGCCTTGAAGGCCCGCGTGGCGCTGCTGAAGGGCCTGCCCGTCGCCACGCTCGACCAGTGCCGCGAGGAGCGCGTGCGGCTGAACCCCGGTGCGCGGCAGTTGGTGCAGACGATGACGGCCAACGGCGCGCGCTCGCTGCTCGTCTCCGGCGGCTTCATGCCGTTTGCGGTGCCGGTGGCGCGCCAGATCGGTTTTGCCCGCGTGCTGGCCAACCGACTGGACACAGATGGTGACGTGCTGGCCGGCACCGTGCCCGAACCCATCGTCGATGCGGCCGCCAAGAAGGCCCTGCTCGAAGCCGACGGCACACCGATGAGCGCCGCGCTGGCGGTGGGCGACGGCGCCAACGACATTCCGATGATCCAGGCCGCCAGTGCCGCCGGCGGCCTGGGCATCGCCTATCACGCCAAGCCGAAGGCCGCTGCCGCTGCCCAGGCCCATGTTCGCCATGGCGATCTCACCGTTCTGCTGCGCGCGCAGGGCTATCGCCGGGCCAACTGGGTGGCCTGATCTGCAGGGCTGCCATGCGCGAGCGGGGCTGGCCAGAGCGATGACACCGGCTACACTCCCCTCAGCCAGGAGAGCAGCCATGTCGGTCTTCACCCTTGCCCCCATCGGCCATGTTGCTGGCGGTCGCGCCGAAGCCATTGATGATGAGTGGGGCAACAGCCGCGCCGTTATCCGTCTTGATCCCGAACGCTTCACCGACGAAGCGCTGCTTGGCCTCGAGGCCTTCAGCCACGCCGAGATCATCTTTCTGTTCGATCAGGTCAGCGACGATCAGATCACCACCGGCGCCCGCCGTCCGCGCGGCAACCCCGATTGGCCGCGCGTCGGCATCTTTGCCCAGCGCGGGAAGAACCGGCCCAACCGGCTGGGCATCAGCATCTGCCGCATTGTGGCCGTCGATGGCCTGGAACTGGCGGTGGAGGGGCTGGACGCCATCGACGGCACGCCGGTGCTCGACATCAAGCCGGTGATGGCGGGCTTTCAGCCGCGTGGGGAGATGCGCGAACCTGATTGGGCCCGCGCAATCATGGCCGGCTATTGGTGATCAGGCCGGGAACAGCTTCGAAGTGAGCCACGTGCCGGCCGCTGCCGTACCGCCGGTCAACACCGTGCCCCAGATCAGATCGAGCACGGTCACCTTCAGGCTCCACACTTTCAGCGTCGCATAGTTGGTGAGATCATAGGTCGCGTAACAGATGAACCCCAGCACCGCGCCCTGCAGCGCCGCGCGTGCCACGCCTTCGGTCAGTCCCGGCCACACGGCGAAATAGACGATGCCGCCGATATAGATGGCATAGAAGATCATCGCCGGCGTGAGGCGGAAGCCGTTTTCCATCATCACTTCGCCGATTTCCGGCTTGTACAGGCGCGGCGCCATGTTGATCAGCCACACCGCATCAATGGCGGCAAAGGCAACAAGTGTAAGGCCATAGGCGGCAAGCATCTTGATCATGGCGCCCGCCATAGCCGCGCAGCGCCAAATTGACACCCCATTTGACAGCATCCCCCCCCATCCGCGATGCTGTGTCGCTGCCAATGCAGCAAAAGAGCGGCAAGCCGGGGTAACGGCTGTCCAATCCGGGGGAGCATCATGCACGGCGAGACGAAGAGCGGACTGTCGCGAGTGCTGGAATGGCTGATCGTGCGCTTCTATCTCGCCATGGGCTGGAAATCGGTCGCCATCCGGCCGATCCCGCGCAAGGCGGTGATCATCGCGGCCCCGCACACATCCAATTGGGATTTCATCTATTATATCGGGCTCACCCGCGATCTGGGCATCGAAACGAGCTTCATGGCCAAACGCCAGCTGTTCCGCTGGCCGCTGGGCCGCTTCATGCGCGAAATGGGCGGGGTAGAGGTAAACCGCGAAAAGGGCGGCAATTATGTCCAGTCGATGATCGACGAATTCAACCGGCGCGACGATTTCCTGCTCACCATCGCACCCGAAGGCACGCGCAAATCGGTGGGCCAGTGGAAAACCGGTTTCTACCATATCGCGGTGGGCGCGCAGGTGCCGCTGATCGTGGGCATGATGGATTATGCCAGGAAAACCGGCGGGCTGGCGCTGGCCTTCATGCCCACCGGCGATTATGGCGCCGATATGGCGCGGGTGGAGGAATTCTACCGCTCCACCACCCCGAAACACCCTGGCAAAGCGATGAAATCGATCATGGCCGCCAGTGTGCAACCCACCGAACCCTCCACCATCGACAAGGCGGCCTGAGTTTCTCCCATGCTGATCAATCTTGGTATTACCCTCGCCGCTGTCGTTGGCTTGATGGGCCTGTGTTGGCGGTACAGCGTTTCCATCCGCGATGTTTCGTTCATCGATGCCATCTGGGCCTATGGCATGGTGTTTGCCGTGGCGGTGGCAGCAGTCCTGAACGGTGGCCCGGCTGGGCCGGCTGGTTGGACACTGATCGTGCTGGTCGGCCTGTGGGGGCTGCGGCTGGGCACGCACCTCATCACCCGCTGGCGCCGGCTGGGCCGCGATCCGCGTTATGAGAAGATCCTGGGCCACGCCATGGAGAAACAGGGCATGAGCTTTGCCAAGGCGGCCTGGTTCCGGGCGTTCGGCATGCAGGGGCCGCTGCTGTGGGGCGTGTCGCTGCCCGCCCAGGCCGGCGTGCTCGCCGATGGCGGCGCGCCGTTGCCGCTGTGGGGTGTGGCCGGAGCCGCCATCGCGCTGATCGGCATCGCCTTCGAAAGCATCGGCGACGCGCAACTGGAAGCCTTCCGCGCCGATCCGGCCAGCAAGGGCCAGGTGATGGACAAGGGTCTGTGGCGCTACACCCGCCACCCCAATTATTTCGGCGACTTCACCGCCTGGTGGGGCATCTTCATCGTCGGCATCGCCGCCGGTGCGCCGTGGTGGACGGTTGTGGGACCGGTGTTCCTCAGCTTCACCCTCACCCGCTGGTCCGGCGCGCCGTTGCTGGAACACAGCCTGAAAAAGCGCCGGCCGGGCTATGAAGACTATATCCGTCGCACGTCGGGTTTCTTCCCGCTGCCGCCCAAGCGCGGCTGACCGGTTCAGGCCGACCGCGCCGGCAGGATATTCTGGTTGGACCGGAACAGATTGTCTGGGTCAAAGCGGGCCTTGATGGCCGCCAGCCGGGGATGGTTGACGCCATAGACTTCGCGGAGGCGATCGGGCGAACTGGGCGGCAAATAGTTCACATAGGCCCGGCGCGCCCACGGCCGCAGCGCGGCGCCATGTTCGTTCACCCAATTCACGGCCCGGTCCCGATCTTCCGGGCGGTGCCATTCGGCCGAGATCATGCTGCTCAACCCGGTGCCGCGCAGCGGATAGGCGGTTTCGGTCATGCCGATGCGCGCCGCCTTGCCGTTGGAAAGCCCCATCAGGATGGCGCCAAAGCCGC
>NZ_JAUMBI010000080.1:0-13303 GCF_032115815.1 Sandarakinorhabdus sp. | reverse complement strand
CGTTCAGCCGATCGACCTCGGCCGCCACATTGTCGCGCAGCACCGGCCAATCAAAGCGCTTGGCCTCGATATGCCAGCCAAAACGGCGGGCATCTTCCAGATCCTCGGCGAAATGCGATCCGTACACCAGCAGCTTCTTGGGCACGCAGCCGCGGATCACGCAGGTGCCGCCAACGCGATATTCCTCTGCCACTGCCACACGGGCACCATGGCCGGCGGCAATGCGACTGGCGCGCACCCCACCCGAACCGGCACCGATAATCAACAGGTCGAAATCATGGCTGCTCATGCGCTGCGCATAGGGCAGGCGGGCAGACAGCGCCAATCGAAATCACTGGTCAAGGCAATCGAACCGTTCAAGCAACGCTGAGCGACCAGCACAGCAGCGCGCCATCGTCCGGATCATCGCGGCGGCCGGTGCAGGCAAAGCCATTGGCGGCCAGCACCTGTTGCGATGGCCGGTTGGTCTCGCCAGTTTCGACGGCGACGATTGCCACGCGCGCATCCTGCCGGGCCCAATCACACAGGGCGCGTACCGCTGCGGTGGCATGGTTGCGCCCGCGTCGGGCCGGTGCGATGCCATAACCGATGGTGACGATGCCATCGGCAGGCGGCTTCACCAGCGACAACAGCCCGACACTCTCGCCCCCGGCCAGCACCAGCCACGCCGCCGGATCAAAATCCGGCCTGATCCCGGCGGCAAGATCGCGCAACATGGCCAGATTGTCGGGCGTCTCGAGGCCACCTTCGGGCAGAATTGTGCCGGATGGCGCAAGGCCCTGGGCCAGAAGATCCAGATCGGCGGCGCTGGCCGGTTGCAGCACAGTCAGGCTCATCCGGAAAATTGCCACCACAGCAAGCCGAGCAGGGCGCCGATCTGCAACCCCGAAATCAGCAACAGCGGCTGCTTGAAACTGTCCTTGGCCGATTTGTGGCGCAGCCGGTTCATGGCGTGCCATGCAGCCGGACTGCCGCCCACCATTGCCCAGCCAAGCAGGGTGGTTTCGGCAATGCGTTCGCGCGAACGGCCGGCCTGGGCGCGGCGCTTGTCGATGGCCAACAGCGCCCACGTGATCAGATTGACCAGCAGCAGGCCGAACAGGATGACCGGCGCCATGCCAAACCCAGGCCCGGATGTGCCCGGCCGAGCCGGCGTGTCGGCCGGCACGATCACGGGCGGTGGTTCCGGTGCTGTTTGGGGTGTCGGGTCGGTTGATGGGTCAACCGTCACATCTGGTGCGGTTTCAGGCACAGGCGATGTCCCGCTGCAATCCAGCGGCGCATAGCGCGGCACGGCGTGGCCGGATTCGATCATCGCGCAACTGATGTTGACCGTGCCGGCCGTGCAGTTGACGATGCGCCGGTCATAACTGTCGGTATCTTCCTGCACACATTGCAGGGTCTTGCCCGCCGTCAGACCGCGCAGATAGTCGCGCGCGGCAAAGGGATCGCCATCCACGCAGTTGCGGCCCGGGCGGCAGGCGCCGGGCATTTCGGGGGCATCGATGCCTTGCAGCCGCATCGATCCCGGCACGTTGGCACAGCGCAGATTGTCACCATCATGGTGGCTGGGGCTTTGGCAGGCAAAGCTGGCAGCAGCAGCGGCCAAGGTGATCAGGGGCAGGGGCATTGCCCCTGTTTATCGGCGGGCCGCCCGATCGCAAGTCGGTTCAGCCGGCAATCCACCACCAAAGTGCGCCGATCACCAACCCGATCTGGATGCCGGTGATGTTGAGCAGGCGCGGCAGCAGCGCGTCCTGCTGGCGGCCGGCATGGCGTGTCCACAGCGCCGTCCAAGCTGCAGGCGAGGCGCCGACGGCGGCCAGGCCGAGGAACAGCCAGGGATCCAGCCGGTCCATCGGCGCACCCCAACGATCGCGCGAGGGCCAGCGTTCATGGGCCAGTTGCAGCAGCGCCAGATTGGCCATCGCCATCCACAGGCCGATCATCACCAGCGCGCCGGCCACCGGCAACGACCATGGTGTGTCGCGCAGTGGTGCCCCCCCCATCACCACCGGCGTGGCGGAGGGTGACGGGCGAGCCGGGCTCGATTCGCCAAGATCAAGCGTGACGCGCGAGCCGGCCGGCAGGGCCTGCGGCAGCCCACCGGGCAGCGCGCCTGGCTCATAACGGGCGGATTGCAACAAAACAGGCCGGCGGCGCACCGGTGTGCAATTGCAATCGCCCGCTGTCTTGCTCAGCACGGCGTGATTGGTGGCCAGCATGGCACAGGAAAGATCGATGGATTCGGCCCGGCAGCGGGCGAGGGTGCGGCCCTGGTTGTCAGTGCCTGCCTCTTCGCAGTCGAGCGGCCGTCCCATGCTCAGGCCGCGCAGGGCATCGCGGGCGGCAAAGGGATCGCCAGGCGGGCAGATTTCGTTGGGCAGGCAGGTTGCCGGCATCGCTGGCGCATCATAACCCATCAACCGGATCACATCCGGACGATTGGCACAGCGCACCGTGCTGGCGTTGTCGTGTACCGGCGCCAAGCAGGTAAAACTGCCCAGCATGGCCCCCGCGATGATACCCCCCGCCAACATTCTTAACGCCAACACCCCAAGTTTGCG
This sequence comes from Sandarakinorhabdus sp., assembly GCF_032115815.1. Lineage (GTDB taxonomy): Bacteria > Pseudomonadota > Alphaproteobacteria > Sphingomonadales > Sphingomonadaceae > Sandarakinorhabdus. Next base: position 10,736 of record NZ_JAUMBI010000080.1, on the reverse strand, counting down.
TAACGCAGCACGGCCTCAGGTGGCCGCATACGGCGCACAGGATGCTTCATTCCCCTGCGGCTGTTCGCACTTTGAACAGCCGACCATGCGTATCGCGACCATCTGCGCTGCTGTTTGCCCGCACGGGGCACACAGTGTTTCGCAAATGGTCGCGACGGGCGGTGGGATTGCCGGTCACGCAGGCCCACCCGGACCTGCAGTTGCCCGGCACTTCCGGTACGTCGATGTCTTGTGGTCGCAAGGCCTGGCCAAGGTGCGCGCCGGACGATTGCCGCCATCGCTCTGGCCGGGTCCGTCTCGTCTGGCGTTGCCTTGACCCTCGCGGATACAGGCAACAACGAGTGCGGCACATGACACGCCGCTACTCTGCTAGAAATTTACGATAATGCAAGAAGATTTAACATAAGGTTTACAAATCAGTCGCGGAACGGGTCCTTCACCAGGATCGTGTCCTCGCGCTCGGGTGAGGTGGAGACCAATGCCACCGGGCATTCGGTCAATTCTTCGATCCGGCGGATGTATTTGATGGCCTGCGCCGGCAGCTGCGCCCAGCTGCGGGCACCGGCAGTCGATTCGCTCCAGCCTTCAAATTCCTCGTAGATCGGCTCGACCCGGGCCTGTTCCGACGGATGGGCCGGCAGATAATCCAGCTCGCGGCCATCAAGGCGGTAGCCTGTGCAGATCATCACCGTGTCGAACCCGTCGAGCACGTCCAGCTTGGTCAGCGCCATGCCGGTAATGCCACCCACGGCGATGGCCTGGCGCACCAGCACCGCATCGAACCAGCCGCAACGGCGCTTGCGGCCGGTGACGGTGCCGAATTCATGGCCGCGCTCGCCCAGGCGCTGGCCGATGTCGTTTTCCTGTTCGGTGGGGAAGGGGCCGGAACCAACGCGGGTGGTATAGGCCTTGGTGATGCCCAGCACATAGCCGGTGGCATCCGGGCCCATGCCGCTGCCGGCGGCCGCCTGGCCTGCGACCACGTTCGACGAGGTGACGAACGGCCAGGTGCCGTGGTCGACATCCAGCAGCACGCCCTGCGCGCCTTCGAACAGGATGCGATCGCGCCGCCAGCGTGCATCGCGCAGGCGTTTCCACACGGGCTGGATATAGGGCAGCACGGCCGGCGCCACATCGGCCAATTGCTGTTGCAGTTCGGCGGCATCCACCGGCGCCACGCCAAAACCGGCACGCAGTGCATTGTGATGGGCAAGCAGGCGCTCGAGTTGTGGCCCGATTTCATCCAGATGCGCCAGATCGATGACGCGCAGCGCCCGGCGGCCCACCTTGTCTTCATAGGCCGGGCCGATGCCGCGCCTTGTGGTGCCGATCTTGCCGGCGCCCATCGCATCTTCCCGCAGCGCATCCAGATCGCGGTGCAGCGGCAGGATGAGCGGGCAGGTTTCCGAAACGGCCAGATTGTCCGGCGTGATATCCACACCCATGCCGGCAATGCGGGCGACTTCATCGCGGAAATGCCAGGGATCGAACACCACGCCATTGCCGATCATGCTCAGCGTGCCGCGCACGATGCCCGACGGCAGCAGGGAGAGCTTGTAGACCTTTTCGCCCACAACCAGCGTGTGGCCGGCGTTGTGGCCGCCCTGAAAGCGCACCACCACGTCGGCGCGGGCAGACAGCCAATCGACAATCTTGCCCTTGCCTTCATCGCCCCATTGGGCACCCACCACGGTCACATTCGGCATGTTCAGTCCTGTCCTCAGCGCACGTAGCTGGCGCCGTTGATGTCGAGTGTGGCGCCCGTCATCGACGCCGGCGCGTCGCTGGCCAACCAGCGGATCATTTCGGCCACTTCTTCCGGCATGGCAACGCGGCCCAGCGGGATATCGGCCAGCAACTTGTCACCGCCGCGGCTGGCGAGATATTCTTCCGCCATGCCTGTCATGGTGAAGCCGGGCGTGATGGCAAAGGCGAGGATATTCTGCGCGGCATAGCCCCGCGCGATGCTCTTGGTCATCGCCAGCATGCCGCCCTTGGCCGCCGCATAGTGCCAATGCTGGGGCGAATCGCCACGATGGCCGGCGCGGCTGGCGACGTTGATGATGCGGCCGCCACCGTTCGCTTGAAAATGCAGCACAGCATGCCGGCACAGATCAGCGGCGCTTTGCAGGTTGATGGCGTGGCTGCGGGCCCAGGTTGCGGCAAAACCATCGGCATCGGCAATCGGCGCGGCTTCGAACACGCCGGCATTGTTGACCAGCACATCGATGCGGCCACCGGCCTGCTCCAGTGCCGCCGCCCACAGTGCATCGGCGGCGCGGGGTTGCGCAAAATCGGCGGCAATCAGTCCGTCGGCTCCTGCCGTGGATTGGCCGATGACGGTGTGGCCGGACTGTTCCAGCAGGGTACGCGCCGCAGCGCCAATGCCGCGCGATGCGCCGGTGAGAAGGATGGTTGCCATGACGGCCCCTATGACGCCGACTGGGGCAGGCTGTCCAGCCGGTGGGTGAGCGCTTCGGTCGCCTGGGCTTCGCGTTGCTGCCAATTGCCCATGATCAGCACCGGTTCGATGTTGCGCGCGGCCATCTCATCCTCGATGGCGGCCTGGAACAACAGCCGGTCGCGGCCAACGAACTGGCGCGTGCCATCTGCCACCCATGGCGTGTCTGGCGCGAACAGCAGATAGAGATCGGCAGCGGCCGTCATTGCCGAAAGCGCGGGATCACGGTGGCCGTGCAGCATGCGGAACCAGGCGGCCGTCATTACGACATCAGTGTCCTCGATCAGGAGGCGCGGGTGCGACGCGAGCAGGCGGTGGCGCCTTTCGGCATGAATGCGGGCGATGGTGCGCAGCACGTCGGGCGTGAAATCCGTGCCGATGGTTTCAGCATATTCGCGGCCATATTCGGGCATCAGCACACCGCCCAGCCGGCGCGACAGCCGCTCTGCCAGCCTGGTCTTGCCAGTCGATTCCACGCCGGTGAAACACACATGCAGGCCCGTCATGCTTCAGCCCGTTCCGCGGCCAGCCACAGCCGCCAGCTCCAGATCGCGCCGGCAAGAAACACCACATAAAGCGCGGCCGTCACCCACAGCGCCTGGCTGGCATAAAGGCCCACCGAAACAATGTTGATGCCCACCCACAGCGGCCAGCTTTCCAGCATGCGCAGGTTGATCAGCACCTGGGCCACCAGCGACCAGCCAGCGACGGCGCCATCAGTCACGGGCGCAGCGGCATCGGTTTGCGCCAACAGCATCGCCAGCACCGCGCTGCCGATCACGCCGCTGATCAGCACCACCGGCCAGCCCATCGCCGGCAAGCGCCGCACGGCCACCTGGCCGGCATCGGCCGGTGCCCGCAGCCACATCCACAGGCCTTGCGCCTGGGACAGGAAGAAGAAGACCTGCAAGCCGGCGACCGCATACAGCCGGCTGTTCCAGAACACGAAGGCGAAGATCGCCACCATCGCCATGCCGCACGGATAGTTCCATACCGATCGCCGGGCGAGCAGCATGATGTTGGCCAGCCCGAAGGCCGACGCCGCAAGTTCCCACGGATTCACGTGCCGTCTTAAGCCTGCGACGGAAAAAATTTGCAAGCGGGTCAAACAAAAGGGGGCGCGGCCAGCGGCCACGCCCCCAATTCGGCTTGATCAGCGAACTGATCAGAAGCGGTAACGCACCAGGCCGCCGAACGTGCGCGGCTGGTTGCGATAGCCCGACAGCGTGCCGGCCTGCGCCACACCCGGGAAGATGGTGGTCACCCAGGCTTCGTTGGTCAGGTTGCGACCCCACACGGTGATGTCCAGCTTGTTGTTCAGCACCAGCGTCGCAGCGGCGTTCAGATTGTCCACCGTGCGGCGCAGCGCCACCGTGCCCTGGGCGATCTGCGTCGGGCTTTCATGCTGGAAATCCACGTGGAAGTTCAGCTTGGCGTTGTCGTTCAGGCGGGCCGTGTAATCGCCACCAACCGACACCGCGAACTCGGGCACACCGGCCACGCGCAGACCGGAAAGATCCTGCGGCAGCGTGGCAAAGCTGCCAGCCTGCAGGGCCGCACCGCCCACGAAGCTGTCAAACTTCATGTTGAGGTAGGTGAAGTTGGCGAAGAAGCGCAGATCCTTCACCGGCGAGATGGTGGTGTCGAGTTCGAACCCGGTCACCGACTGCTGTTCGGCGTTTGCCAGGATGAAACCGGTGCCCGAGAACACGTTGCTCTGGAAGCCCTGCAGGATCTGGCGGAACGCTGCCAGGTTGAAGCCAAAGCCTTCCCACTGGCCCTTGATGCCCAGTTCATAGACAGTGGCATGTTCCGGGTTGGCCGAGCGCGAACCGGTGGTGAGGTTCACCGGCAGGTTGGCGCCCAGCGCAGTGCGGATCGGCGAGGCCGCCGGTGCCGGTGACTGTGCGGTCGAACCCGGGATGAACAAAGCTGCCGGCGGACGGGCATCGAACGACAGGTTGATCGAGCTCGCCTTGAAGCCGGTGGCGTGGGTGGCGTAGATGTTCAGATTGTCGTTGAACTTGTAGTTCAGGCGCGCGGTGTAGGCGAAATCGCTGTCCGACGTGCGGCCATCTTCAACGCCATTGGGAACGTTGAGATAGGGCGGGATGAACTGCAGACCGCGCAGGCCCAGGAAGGGGTTGAACTGCGGATTGGCAGCGACCACGGCCGGCACGCCGGCATTCACACCGGCGCGCACCAGATCAAGGCCGGAGAACACATCGGTGGTGACCACGTTGGTGGCATAGTCCTTGCGATCGTGGGTGTAGTTCCCGCCCAGCGTCAGGGTCAGGTTCTCCACGATGTTCCAATCCACGGTGCCGAACACCGAGATGGCGCGGTTGCGGTAGTCATAATCCTCGAACCGGCCCTGGCCACGGCCGCCGAACTGGCCGGCCGGAGTACCCGGCAGCAGCGCACGCAGCGTCGGTTCCAGGTTGGTATAGGCACCACCCGAAAGCGCGCTGGCATAGTTGCGGAAGTCCCGACCAAAGGTCAGCTGACCGCTGGCATCGATATTCTCGTGGAAATAGAAGGCACCAACCAGGAAGTTGATCGGGCCGTCGAACTTCGACGCGACACGGAATTCGGCCGTGTAGGTGTCGATGGCGTTGCGGGCGCTGTTCTCACCGATCAGATCGGCGCTGGTGAAATCGCTGTCGGCATTGGTCGAAAGCCGCACGCCGCGATAGGCGCCAATGAAGGTGAGATCGAACTGGCCGGTCTTGTAATCGGCCTGGGCCGAGAAGCCGAAATTGTCGACCTCGTTGGTGGACGGGAAGTTGCTCGCCGAACGCAGCGTCAGCGGCTGGTTGGAGATGATGCGGCCACCCAGAGCGCGCACGGCGTTGCCGGTCGGGCCATCGACAAGGTTCACCACCGAGCAGCAGATTTCATCGATCTTGTCGTAATCGGCGATCAGGCGCAGCTTGAAATCTTCGGACGGCTTGAACAGCAGCTGGGCACGCGCGCCGCCACGGTTGCGGTTGTTTTCATCGATGTTCAGCGCTTCGTTGAACACATAACCGTCGCGGCGGTTGTAGTTGCCGGCCAGGCTGAAGGCGATGGTTTCCGACAAGGGCCCGGTGATTTCGGCACGGGCGATCACGGCGTTGTAATTGCCGTACGACAGTTCGGCCTGGCCACCCAGTTCGAACTTCGGTTCGGCAGTGACGACCGAGATGATGCCGGCCGACGCGTTCTTGCCGAACAGGGTCGATTGCGGGCCGCGCAGCACTTCGATGCGCTCAACGCTGGGCAGATCGCCGATCTGGGCAGCCGAACGGCTGCGATAGACGCCGTCGATGAACACGCCAACCGAAGGCTCGATGCCGACGTTGTTGGCGCCGTTGCCGAAGCCGCGGATGATGAAATTGGTGTTGGCCGAAGATTGCAGCTGCGACACGCGCAAGCTGGGCACCACCGACTGCAGATCGAGCGCATCGCGAATCTGGGCGTTCTCGATCAGCGCCTTCGACGTCACCGACACCGAAATCGGCGTGTCCTGCAGGGTCTTGGCCTGCTTGGAGGCGGTCACGATGATGATCTCTTCGTCGCCGGCTTCATCAGCGGCGGCAGAATTCCGGGCAGTCTGGGCAAAGGCGGGGGCGGCCATTGCAACGGTGGCGGAAACGCCAAGCAAAAGGGCAGCGCGCAGGGCAACAGTGCCTGCGGTTTCAACGGTCGACATGAAGTTCCTTCCCAAAAAATCCGGGCTTTGGCCGTTGACCACGGCAGCCCCGAACAAGCCCGTTCGCCGGGCCATGGCGCAGGGGATTACAGATGCTTCATGTTTTTTCAAGCCCGGGCATGGGCTTGCTGCTGTCGGTTCTTGCCCGGGCGTTGCCATCGTGCAACGAAAAGGCCAATCGCCGTTCGGCAATGGTTTAGAGAATGCGGGCTTCAGGATGACTGACTGGGAAATCGCAACGGATCGCCTGAGCATCCGGCCGATGCAGGTGGAAGATGCCGCCGACTGGCATCGAATCCGCGCCGTCGCGCCCTTTGATCCGCTCGAACGTTCGGTGGAAGAAAGCATTGCCCTGATCACTGCCATGCAGCGGCGCGCGGCTCCCGATTCCGATGGGTGGCAGCAATTCGCGATCGCGGCCAAGGATGGCAACATGATCGGTGATTTGGGCATCCGTTTTTCGCCGCCGTGGAACGCCACGGCCGAAATCGGCTTTGCGCTCGATCCGCGCTGGCAGCGCCAGGGCCTGTGTGCCGAAGCGGTGGATGCGATGGTGCGACGCCTGTTCCGCAATGGCCGCCGCCGTGTGGTTGCCGTCACCGATGCGCGCAACCGACCGGCCCAGCGCGTGCTGGAACGTTGCTGGTTCCGCGAGGAAGGCCGCTTCGTGCAAAGCTGGCGCGATGGCGATGCCTGGTTCGACGAGGTCAGCTACGCCCGCCTGGCCAGCGATTGATGGCTGCTCCCACTCCCGAAATCGTTTCCGCCCTGATCGGCGCCGATGTGTCGCGGGTTGAACAATTGTCGGGCGGGGCATCGTCGGCCACCTTTGCCGTTGATGCCGTGAAGGCCGATGGCACGCCGTGGCCGCTGATCCTGCAATGCGCCGCCACCGGTTCCGTGCCCGAAGGCGGCCTGCCGCGCGCCGATCAGGCCCGCTTGCAGCAGATTGCCTTTGCCGCCGGGCTGCCGGTTGCCGAAGTGGTGCGGGTGCTGGCGCCCGATGATGGTCTTGGCGAAGGCTTTGTCATGGCGCGGCTGCCGGGTGAAGCCTTGGCGTCGAAGTGGCTGAAACTGCCGGATTATGCCCCGGCGCGTGCCATCCTCACCCGCCAATGTGCCGAGGTACTGGCCAGGCTGCACCAAATGCCGATGGCAGCCGCCGCCGGCCTGTCGCTGCCGGCGGGCAGCACGGCGCAATCGCTGGATCGCATGTTCGCCAATTATCGCCGTTTCGGCGTGGACAGCCCGGTGTTCGATCTCGCCTTTGCCTGGTTGCGGGAACGGGTGGCAGATCGACCGGCGGCCAACATTGTCCACGGTGATTTCCGATCCGGCAATTTCCTGGTCGCCCCCGATGGCCTGGTGGCGGTGCTGGATTGGGAACTGGCGCATCTGGGTGATGGGCATGAGGATCTGGGCTGGCTGTGCTGCAACAGCTGGCGCTTTGGCGTGTGGGACAAGCCGGTGGGCGGTTTTGGCGAGCGCGACGAACTTTATGCGGCCTATGAAATTGCCGGCGGCGGCCCGGTCGATCGTGAGCGCGCGGCCTTCTGGGAAGTGTTTGGCACGCTGAAATGGGGCATCGCCTGCCTGCAATTGGGTGATGACCATGTCTCGGGCCGGCTGCGCAACGTGGAACGTGCTGCCATTGGCCGCCGCGTCTCCGAAGTGGAGCTGGACCTGATGCACCTGTTCAAGTTCGGGAGCGTGTGATGGCCGAACAGATCGAAGCCACCACGCTGATCGAGGCGGTGCAATTGTTCCTGGCTGAACTGGAACCGGAACTGAAAGGCCGCCGTGCCTTTCACGCCAAGGTGGCGGTCAACGCCCTGGCCATTGTGGCGCGCGAACTGGCGCAACAGCCGCAGGCGAAGGAACAGGCGTTGCTGGCGGGTGTGATGGGGCAAGATGCTCCGCTGGACACGCTGCGCGCCGAGATGTGTGAGCAGCTGCGCGCCGGCACGATGGGGGCAGCGACGCCGGGACTGGTGGATGCGCTGCTGGCAGTGGCGTTGGGCAAGTGCGGCGTGGATAATCCGCGGTATGCAACGTTCAAACGGCTTGCCCTTTGAACCAACAGACTTGGCTCAAGCGTCTTGCCGGGCCAGCCACGGCCTGAGCAGGCCAAGATAGGCGGCGGGATTGTCCAGCATGATGCTGTGTGACGCGTCCGGGATTTCCGCAAATCGGGCGCCGGCGGCGATGGCAAAATTGGCGACGGTTGCCGGGCGGGCTTCGTCATCCTGGCCAGCGACGAACAAGCTGCGCCTGGGATCAAGCTGGTCGAGCAGCGGCTGCCCATCATAATCCTTCAGCGTGCCAGTGCAGGTGAATTCGGCCCGGCCCCACATGTGATTGTACAGCGCTTCGGCGAACGGCGCCGGGAGCGCATCGCGATAGGCGGCAATGGCCGGCGGCGGGATCACCTGGCGGACATGGCGGGCATAAAAGGCCGCGGTGGCGGCATCGCAGGCGGCCTGCGGCGCAGCGCCGGGTGTGTCGCAGCGGTCCAGCAGATCGCGCACATCGGCGGGCATGCCGGCTTTCAGTTCGGCGGCATCGCGCAGCCAGATCTCGGTGGAAATCAGCGGCGATTGCAGCACCAGGCCAGCGAGGGCGCTGGGCCGTGTCGCGCCATACTCCAGCGCCAGCGTGCCGCCCCAGCTGCCGCCCAGCACATGCCAGCGCGCGATGCCGAAATGGGCGCGGATCGCTTCGATCTCAGACAGGAAGCGCGCCACCGTCCAGTTGGCCGGATCGCCCGGCCGATCGGAACGGCCACAATCCAGCTGATCATACAGGATCACGGCGCGATCATCGGCCAGCGCCGTGGCATTGAGCCAGCTCCAGTGCGAACTGCCCGGACCGCCGTGGATGAACAGGATCGGCGGTTTGCCGCCAAGGGCGCCATTGACCCGAACGTAAATGCGCCCGCCCGCAACCGGCACCATGGCTTCCTGATCAGGCGCTATCCGCAGGCCCGGGGAGGTGGCGCCCTGCCGCAACGTCTGTGCGGCCAGTCGCGCCGGCAACAGACTCGCCAGACCGGCGGCCAGCCCAGAGGCCAAAACCGTACGGCGGCCCATCACGCCGCCGGCCCCGATTTGCGCCGGAAGCCGGAGGGATCGAGGTGCATGTCGATATCGGGATAATGGCATTCGTCGATGTCTGGCTGATCGGTGCCGATGGCCAGGAACTGGCAGGGCAAAGCGGAACGGTTCTGCAAATGATGGCCGTTGGCAACGCCCGCGGGGAAGCAGGCGATGTCGCCAGGACTGAGCACGGTTTCGCCGTTTTCCTCGACCAGAACGGCTTCGCCTGCCAGCATCACCACCATTTCGTCTTCATGCGTGTGCCAGTGCCGCTGGCTGGACCAGGCGCCGGACTCGAGTGTCACCAGATTGGCACCAAACTGACACAAGCCGCCAGCCGCCGTCACCGCCCGCCATGATCGCGCCAGCACCGGGCCATCAAACGGCGGCAGATATCCCGATCCGGAGCGGACGGGCAGGGTGGACAGATCAAGCTTCGGCATCAACGCCGTTCAAGCACAACCGGCAGCTTTCGGAAACCGTGCACGAAGCATTGCGCCACATATTCCGCCGCTCCCACTTGGCGTGGGAACAATTTGCGGGCCAGAAGTTCCTCCAGCAGCACCGCAATCTGCAGCTCCGCAAGACGCGCGCCCACACAGCGGTGGACGCCAAAGCCGAACGACAGGTGCCGGCGGGCATTTGCGCGTGTGATGTCAAAGGTTTCGGCGTCCGGGAACACACTCTCGTCGCGGTTGCCGCTGATGTACCAGACGACGATCTTGTCGCCCTTCTTCACCGGAACCCCGGCGATATCGGCATCGGCTACGGCCGTGCGACGCATATGGGCGAGCGGGGTCTGCCAGCGCAGGACTTCCGAAATCGTATTGGAAATCAGGCTGTTGTCAGCTTCCAATTTTGCCCATTCGCCATCGTAACGGTTGAAGGCTTCGACCAGTCCGGACATCGAATTGCGGGTGGTGTCGTTGCCGCCCACGATCAAAAGGATATAGTTTCCAGTACGTTCCTGGAACGGCATGTCGCCCATTGCATTGCTGTGCGCCATGGCGCTGATCAGGTCGCCGGTTGGCGGCTTGGCCTTGCGCTCGGTCATCAGGGCATCGAGCGCGTTGGTCATGTCGATCAGATGCTGCTGGCGGATATCCTTGGTCGCCGGATTGAGTGCCGCTTCGATGTCGCCACCCCAATCGGACCACAGGGTGAGATCGCGGCGCTTTTCCCACGGATAATCGAACAGGATGGCCAACATCCCGGTGGTCAGTTCGATGGAGACGCGGTCAACCCAATCAAACTCCTCACCAATCGGTAGCCCGTCGAGCAGTTCGCTCGTGCGCTTGCGGACTTCGATGGCCATGCGGGCGATTTCAGATGGGCCAAAGGCGGGCGCCACCACCCGGCGCTGATCGCTGTGGCGTGGCCGGTCCATCGCGATGAACTGCGGCAGATTATACTCGCCAAACAGATCGACAACGGTGATGCCGCCGAATTCGTGGCTGGACGAAAAGATGTCAGGCCGGGCTTCCAC
>NZ_JAUMBI010000079.1:0-3776 GCF_032115815.1 Sandarakinorhabdus sp. | reverse complement strand
ATGTCCCAAGGGTCGGCCACGAGCGTCGGCGCAATCTGGCATTCCCAGGCCAGCCCGATGGCCAGCACGGGCTGCCGGCGGCGCAGGGCGGCCAGCGCCCTATCGTAATAGCCGCGGCCCTGGCCCAGCCGCACGCCCGAAAGCGTGACGGCCAGCAGCGGCACCAGCAACACATCGGGATGCACCACCGGCGCCGTGGCCGGCGGCTCGGGAATGTTCTGGAAGCCGGGCTTGAGTTCGCTCCATTCGGCCTGGTGAAACATGATGTCTTGCCCGGCGATGCGCGGGAAGGCGTGCGGGCCGATGCGTTTTTCGATCCACATGGGATCGATCTCGTCCCCCACGGCGGCATAGCTGCCGCCCATGCGCAGGGCGGGGAGGGCAGGGGCCACCACCGCGGCCAGGTTCCGCTCCAGCGCTTCGCGTTCGCCGGCGGGCAGGGCGGCGACAAAGGCCTTGCGGGCAGCGCGATAATGGCGGCGCAGTTCGGTCTTGGTCACAGCGTGATATCCGGATGGTCGGTTGGCGGGACCACCATGGGCCGTTGGCCTTGAAGATCCTCTGACGCCAGAACGTCAGGTGGGAACCAGTTGTGGTGGACCACGGTCCACCCAGTGCCAGCCCCCGATAGGATGATTATCGCCTCAGGGATGCTTGCTCGCTCGTACCGGGCAGTGCCCGCCAAATATTGATATAGGGCACAAGCCCCGGAAGCTCAAGCAGATGCGCGTTTATGAGCCTGCTCAGACGCGGGCGAGTTGTTCCATCCGCTCGACGATGCGGGCAAGGCGGGTGATGTCTACCACAGGTGCAGCGGCGGCAGGCGGCGCAATGCCGGCGCGGGCATCGGCCAGTTCATCGGCCAGCATCAGCGCGGTCATCACCAGCAACTGGCCTTCGGGCACGCTGCCCAGCGATCCGGTGATGCGATCGGCGCGGACGGCGATCTCGTTGCCCAGGCGCGATATCCGATCCTCGTCGCCGTCACGGCAGCTGATGCGATAACTGCGCCCACAAATGCTCAAAACGGCCTGACCCACGCTTGTCACTCCTGCCCGATGAGGGAGTCGAGCGCGCGCACGGCTTCGGTAGCGGCGGCTTCGATCCGAGCCAAGCGCGCGCGGTCATCGGCGGCGGCGGCCGCTTCGGCACTTCGGCGAGTCTCGATTGCGGCCAGCGCCGTTTCGAGTCGCACCAACAGGGTCATCAATTCCGAAATCGACCTGCTCCCCCGCCAGCTCAATGGCTTGCGCGACGTTTATAAGACGGGATATCAGCCCGGGTCAAGCCGGCTGCCTGCGGCAATCACGGTGGACTGCAACTGGAAGGTTGACGCGTGCGCGAAGGGTAGGCCAAAGCCGCCCGCAACGAATAGTCACCACCGGGAATCGCTCCCGCCCGCACCGGCCACAGTGCCAGCGCGGATGGTTAACAGGAACGGCCTCATGACCGATCTCGCACGCTGCGCCAATGCCATCCGGGCGCTGGCCATGGATGCGGTGGAAGCTGCCAACAGCGGCCACCCCGGCATGCCGATGGGCATGGCCGATGTCGCGACCGTGCTGTTTGCCAATCACCTGAAGTTCGATCCGGCGGCGCCGCGCTGGCCGGATCGTGATCGTTTCGTGCTGTCGGCCGGCCATGGTTCGATGCTGATCTATGCGCTGCTGCACCTGACCGGTTATGAGAAGCCGTCGCTGGATGACATCAAGCGCTTCCGCCAATGGCACAGCCCGTGTGCTGGCCATCCGGAAAACACCGAACTGCCGGGCGTGGAATGCACCACTGGGCCGCTGGGCCAGGGCCTCGCCATGTCCGTCGGCATGGCGATGGCAGAACGGCATCTGAACGGCGTGTTCGGCAATGCCCTTGTCGATCATCGCACCTGGGTGGTGGCGGGTGATGGCTGCCTGATGGAAGGCATCAGCCAGGAAGCGATTTCACTGGCGGGCCACCTGAAGCTCGGCCGCCTGAACGTGATCTGGGACGACAACAAGATTTCCATCGATGGCCCGGTCAGCCTGTCGTCCAGCGAAGACATGGCCGGGCGCTTCACCGCTGCCGGCTGGCATGTCGTCGCCTGCGATGGCCATGATTTCGCGTCCATCGATGCCGCGCTCACGGCCGCCAAGGCCGATCCGCGGCCCAGCCTGATTGCGGCGCGCACCACCATCGGCAAGGGTGCACCGACCAAGGCCGGCACCAGTGGCAGCCACGGCTCGCCCCTGGGTGCCAAGGAAATCGAAGGCGCCCGCGCCGCGCTGGGCTGGGAATATGGCCCGTTCGAGATTCCGGCCGACATCAAGGCCTGGTGGGAAGGTCTGGGCGCCCGCGGCAAGGCCGCCCGCGCCGATTGGGAAGCGCGCCTGGCGGCCAACCCGCAGGCTGGCGAGTTCAACCGCCGCATGGCAGGCGAGCTGCCCGCCGCCGATCCGATGCCGGCCTATCTGGCCAGCCTGATCGCCACGCCGCCCAAGGTTGCCACCCGCAAGTCCAGCGAAATGGCGCTGGACGCACTTGTGCCGGCGCTGCCCGAATTGCTCGGGGGTTCGGCCGATCTGACCGGCTCCAACAACACCAAGGCCAAGGGCCAGCCGCTGTTCACCGCCGATGATTATAGCGGCCGCTATGTCCACTACGGCATTCGCGAATTCGGCATGGCCGCCGCGATGAACGGCATGGCGCTGCACGGCGGGATCATCCCTTATGGCGGCACCTTCCTGGTGTTCACCGACTATATGCGCAACGCCATCCGCCTGGCCGCGATCCAGCAGATCCGCGTGATCCACGTTGGCACGCACGACAGTATCGGGCTGGGCGAAGACGGCCCGACCCACCAGCCGATCGAGCATCTGGCGTCCCTGCGCGCCATGCCCAATTTGGCGGTGTGGCGGCCGGCTGATGCGGTGGAGACGGCGGAAGCCTGGGCCTTTGCCCTGAAGGACGAGAAGCGCCCGTCCGTCCTCGCCCTGTCGCGCCAGAACCTGCCGCCGCTGCGCGATGATGTGGCCGAAAATCTTTCCGCGAAAGGGGCTTATCGCCTGAAGGCCGCAACTGCGCCGCGCGCAGTTGTACTGGTCGCGACCGGTTCGGAAGTGCATATTGCCGCTGAAGCCGCCGCGCTTCTGGAAGCAGACGGCATTGGCTGCGACGTGGTATCGATGCCGTGCTGGGAAGTATTTGCGGTGCAGGACGCGGCTTACCGGGCCGATGTGCTGCCGCCGAGCGTATTGAAGGTGTCGGTGGAAGCCGGCGTGACGATGGGCTGGGAACGCTGGACCGGTAGTGACGGGTTGAATATCGGCATCGATCACTTTGGTGCATCGGCGCCGGCGGAACGGCTGTATGCCGAATATGGTTTGACAGCGCCGGCGATCGCCGCGCGCGTGAAGGGGCGGCTGGACCGCTGAAAGCCAAGAAGGATCAATGACATGGCTGTGAAAGTTGCAATCAACGGTTTCGGGCGCATCGGCCGCAACGTGCTGCGCGCCATCATCGAATCCGGCCGCACCGACATCGAAGTGGTGGCAATCAACGACCTGGCTAGCCCGCAGGCCAATGCCCGCCTGCTGGCGCGCGACAGTGTGCATGGTGCCTTTCCCGGCACGGTGAGCGTGGATGGCGATGCCATCGTGGTGAACGGCAAGCGCATCGCGGTGACCGCCGAGCGCGACCCGGCCAAGCTGCCGCATGCCGCCATGGGCGTGGATATCGCGCTGGAATGCACCGGGTTCTTCACCGATGCCGCCAAGGCCGGTGCTCACATCACTGCTGGT
>NZ_JAUMBI010000078.1:0-2502 GCF_032115815.1 Sandarakinorhabdus sp. | reverse complement strand
GGCCAGCACCAGCGCCATCAGCGCCGATTGCGCCGAACAGGCGCGGGCCGAAACCAGTGTGATGCCCAACACCCACAGGCCCAGCCACAGCAGCGCCGCCAACGCCATCAGCGCCGCGATGCCGGCTTCGGCAGGCGATTGCGCTGCCGCCCATCCCAGCGCCGCCAGGGCCGGCAGCGCGGCCAAACCGGCCACCGCAGCCAGTGCCAGCGCCTTGCCGGCAATCAGTTCACCCGCGTTCGCGCCGTGGGTCAGCTGCAGCGTGAACAACCCGGCCTGCCGTTCAGCCACGATCATTGCGAAGCCCACGAACACCAGCAACAGCGGCACCAGCACGCGCAGCACGAAGGCCGGGGTAAGCTGGCCAAAGCGGATCAGACCCGAGGATTCGCGCGCCGCGCCCAGCGTGGTGGCGTTCTGGCGATGGCCTTCCAGATAGATCAGCGACCCGGCAAAGGCATCAACCCCGGGATCGAACGCCGCCAGCGGCCCCAACGGGCGGAGCGCATAGGTGCCATAATGCACCATGCGGTGCGGGTGGCGATCGGGCTGGTTGGCAAATTCCGTGTTGGCGGCCGTCTGCGCCGTGTCGCGATCCGCCGCCATGCGGCTGGCCTGCGTGGCACCCGTGATGGCAGCAATGCCCGACAGCATTGCCAGCAGCACCAGGGCCACCACGGCAAGGCGTGAACGCAGCAACAGCCGCAGCTGTGCCGCCGATATGGTGCGCACCCGCCTCATGCCGCGACAAACCCATCGTGCAGCGCATTGAGATCAAAGCGCGGCGCGGTGTCTGCCGCCGTCCATTCCCGCGCCAGCCGCCCGCCCGCCAACAGGCCAATCCGCCCCGCCACGTCCGCAGCACCGAAGAGGTCATGCGTAACCATCAGCACGGCAACGCCCCGCGCCGCCACCGCGCCGACCAGCGCATGGAAATCGCGCGTGGCGGCCGGGTCAAGGCCCGAGGTGGGCTCATCCAGCAGCAGCAGCGGCGTGCGCCGGAGCAGCGCCAGGGCAATGGCTGTCTTCTGGCGCATGCCCTTGGAAAAGCCACCAACCGGCCGGTCCCAGGCGCCGGCGTCGAGCTTCACTGCGGCAAAGGCCTGTTCGGTCTCGGCTCGGTCACGCGGGCTGCCGGCCAGTTCGAGGAAATAGCCGACATTCTCCCGCGCGGTGAACGCCGGGTAGAGCGCGACATTTTCGGGCAGATAGGCGCATGCGGCGCGCACATCATCGGGCGCAACAGCGGGATCATGGCCAGCCACCGCGATGCTGCCGCCGCTGCGCGGCAGCAGGCCCAGGGTGGCAAACAAGGTGGTGGACTTGCCGGCGCCATTGCCGCCGAGCAGCGCATAGACTTCGCCGGGTGCGAGCGTGAGGGTCAGGCCATCGACGATGCGGCGGCCACCCCGTTCCACCACCAGGCCGTCGATGGCCAGCGTCGCGGCCATCAGAACTTGTACCGTACCGAGGCCGTCGCCGCGCGCGGCTGGCCGGGCTGCACCCACAGTTGGGCAAAGCTGTTGGTGTAATAAGTGGCGTTGAACAGATTGCTCACTTCAGCGAACAGTTCGATCCGATCGGTGATGTCGGCGCGGACGAATGCCCGCGCCAACGTGTAGGCCGGCAGGAAGAACTGGGTGGCGGTCTCCCCCAGCCGGCCGCCGGTGTGCTGCACACCGCCGCCCAGCGTCAGCTTCAGATCATCGGTCAGCTGGAAGCCCTTGGCAGCCTGCACATTGAACTGGTGGCGCGGGATGTTGATCAGCCGGTCGCCGACGCGGATGTTCAGGCTGAAATTGGGATCAAGCACGGCGGCGCGCGCGGTGGCGTCGACAAAGGCATAGCTGAGCAGCAGATCAACGTCGCCGGGCAGCTTGCCGTTGAGATCGACTTCCAGGCCCCGGCTGCGCGCCCGGCCGATCGGTACCGAAAAGCCGGGATTGGCGGGATCGGCGGCCAGCACATTGTCCTTGGTGAGGGTGAACAGCGCGACAGTACCGGTGAGCTTGCCATCGAGCAGATTGAGTTTGGCGCCCACTTCGGCCGAACGGCTGGTTTCCGGATCGAAGATGCGGCCCGCCACATCGGCACCGATATTGGCGCGGAAACCCTCGCCATAAGCGGCATAGAAGGAAAGCGTCTTGCTGGCTTCGTACACGATGCCGGCCTGCGGTGAAAAGCGGCTGAAATCGCGGGCGCTGGCAACGCCGTTGGCGCGGTTGAGCGTGGTCAGGCGGATGTCGTCATAACGGCCACCGAGCCGCAGCTGGACGCCGCCGCCCAGATCGATCTGATCCTGCACATAGAGGCCAAACGCCTCCTGCGTGTCGAGCCGGTTGGTCTGCGGGCCGGGGGTGGGCAGCGGGAAACGGCCATAAACTGGTGCCAATATGTCGATGTCGTTCGACTGCTGGGCCGTCGTGGCCGCCCCGATCGCTGCCGGGCGGAAGCGCAGGAACAGCTGGCTGTTTTCAAAGCGATCATAATCGGCACCGAACA
>NZ_JAUMBI010000077.1:0-2983 GCF_032115815.1 Sandarakinorhabdus sp. | reverse complement strand
GCAGGGCAAGCGCGTGCTGCTGATCGGCTGCGATCCCAAGAGCGACACCACCAGCCTGCTGTTTGGCGGCAAGGCGACGCCGACGATCATCGAAACCTCGTCCAAAAAGAAGCTTTCGGGCGAAGAGCTCTCGATTGAAGACGTCTGCTTCCAGCGCGACGGCGTGTTCGCCATGGAACTGGGCGGGCCCGAGGTTGGCCGTGGCTGCGGCGGTCGTGGCATCATCCACGGCTTTGAAACCCTCGAAAAATTGGGCTTCCACGATTGGGGCTTTGATTACGTCCTGCTCGATTTCCTGGGCGACGTGGTGTGCGGCGGCTTTGGCCTGCCGATCGCCCGCGACATGTGCCAGAAGGTGATCGTGGTCGGTTCGAACGATCTGCAATCGCTGTACGTCGCCAACAATGTCTGCAAGGCGGTGGAATATTTCCGCAAGATGGGCGGCAATGTTGGCGTCGCCGGCATCCTGATCAACAAGGACGATGGTTCGGGCGAGGCCCAGGCCTTTGCCAAGGCGGTCGGCATCCCGGTGCTGGTCAGCATCCCGGCGCATGAAGATATCCGCAAGAAATCCGCCAATTATCAGATCATCGGCACGGCAGATAGCCAGTGGGGCCCGCTGTTCGCCGAACTGGCAGAAGCCGTTGCAACCGCGCCGCCGGTGCGGCCGACCCCACTCGATCAAGATGGCCTGCTCGGCCTGTTCAAGCCGGAAGATACCGGTGGCAACTTCACCCTGAAACCGGCTTCTCAGGCTGACATGCGCGGCGGCGTCTATGAGACGAAGCCGAGCCTGGAAGTGGTGTACGACAATGTCTGAAGACCTGGTCGTTCCGCCAGCAGATGGGGCCGGCTGCCACGCTGGCGCCGACACCATGCGCGATGCTGCGGCCAAGGCCGGCAAGTCCGAGGTGTTGGAACGTTATGCGGCCGATTATCCCAAGGGCCCGCACGATCAGCCGCAATCCATGTGCCCGGCCTTCGGCTCGCTGCGCGTTGGCCTGCGCATGCGCCGCACCGCCACCATCCTGTCCGGCTCGGCCTGCTGCGTTTATGGCCTCACCTTCACGTCGCACTTCTATGGGGCGCGGCGCACGGTGGGTTATGTGCCGTTCAATTCGGAAACGCTGGTTACCGGCAAGTTGTTCGAGGATATCCGCGACGCCGTGCACGACATGGCCGATCCGGAAAAATATGACACGATCGTGGTGACCAATTTGTGCGTGCCGACCGCTTCGGGCGTGCCGCTGCAGTTGCTGCCGGATGCGATCAACGGCGTGCGCATCATCGGCATCGACGTGCCGGGGTTCGGCGTGCCGACTCATGCCGAAGCCAAGGACGTGCTGGCCGGCGCGATGCTGCACTACGCGCGCAATGAAATCATGGCTGGCCCGGTCGCGGCACCGGCCGTGATGCCCGACAAGCCGACCGTGACCCTGCTCGGCGAAATGTTCCCGGCCGATCCGGTGGGCATTTCGATGCTGCTGGAGCCGATGGGCCTGACGGCTGGGCCAGTGGTGCCGACCCGCGAGTGGCGCGAGCTGTATGCCGCGCTGGCCTCGCCGGTGGTGGCGGCCATCCACCCGTTCTACACCGCCGCCGTGCGTGAATTCGAAGCTGCCGGCCGCACCATCGTTGGTTCGGCTCCGGTGGGCCGTGATGGCACCGCCGCCTGGCTCGCCGCCATCGGTGACGCGTTCGGCCTGTCCGCCGACAAGGTGGCTGCCGCCCAGAACAAGTGGCTACCGGCGATCACCGGCGCGCTGTCGGCCAAGCCGATCAAGGGCCGCATCACGGTTTCGGGCTATGAAGGATCGGAACTGCTGGTCGCGCGCCTGCTGATCGAATCGGGCGCAGAGGTGCCGTACGTGGGCACTGCTTGCCCGCGCACCAAATGGTCTGATCCCGATCGCGAATGGCTGGAAGCCAGGGGCACGCGCATCCAGTATCGCGCCAGCCTGGAACAGGACATCGCGGCGGTGGAAGAGTTCCATCCTGACCTGTCCATCGGCACCACGCCGGTGGTGCAGCACGCCAAGACGCGCGCCATCCCTAGCCTGTATTTCACCAACCTCATCTCGGCACGGCCGCTGATGGGGCCGGCCGGCGCCGGCAGCTTGGCACAGGTGATCAACGGTGCGCTCGGCAACAAGGGCCGTTTCGACATGATGAAGGACTTTTTCCAGGGCGTTGGCGAAGGCCATGCCGCCGGCATCTGGGAAGAGGTTCCTCGTGACCGGCCCGAGTTCAAGAAGAAATACGCAGGCAAGATGATCGCCGCCGCCAAGGCGAGCGAAGCGATCGGGGACTGACGCCATGCTCGTGCTCGATCATGATAGGGCCGGCGGCTATTGGGGCGCCGTGTACAGCTTCACCTCGGTGAAGGGCCTGCAGGTTGTCATCGATGGCCCGGTGGGCTGCGAGAATTTGCCGGTCACTTCGGTGCTGCACTATACCGACGGCCTGCCGCCGCACGAACTGCCCATCGTCGTTACCGGCCTGGGCGAGGATGAACTGGCAAAGACCGGCACCGAAGGCGCCATGAAGCGCGCCTGGCGCACGCTCGATCCGGCGCTGCCTGCGGTTGTCGTCACCGGCTCCATCGCCGAAATGATCGGCGGCGGCGTGACGCCGGAAGGCACCAGCATCGTTCGCTTCCTGCCGCGCACCATCGATGAAGATCAATGGCAGGCCGCCGACCGCGCCTTGACCTGGTTGTGGAAGGAATTCGGGCCGAAGAAGATGCCGGCGCCCAAGGTGCGGAAAGAGGGCGAAAGGCCGCTCGTCAACATCATCGGGCCGCAATATGGCACCTTCAACATGCCATCCGATCTGGCGGAAATCCGCCGTCTGATCGAAGGCATGGGCTGCGAAGTGAACATGGTGTTCCCGCTGGGCACGCACCTGGCCGATATCCGCCGCCTTGCCGATGCGTCGGTGAACGTGTGCATGTATCGCGAATGGGGCCGCAACCTGTGCGAGA
>NZ_JAUMBI010000076.1:0-2218 GCF_032115815.1 Sandarakinorhabdus sp. | reverse complement strand
TCTCGCCGTTGGCCGCTACGGCGGCGAACGCGAAATCGAACAGATCACCGATCGTGGTACGGCCTCCGAACGTGCAGCGCTGTTCTGGCGCTGGACCATGGGCTGGAATGCCACGATGGAATCCATCCACCGCTGGGCATGGTGGTTTGCGGTGCTGACGACGCTCACGGGCGGCATCGGCATCCTGCTCACCGGTACGGTTGTCGACAACTGGTTCCTGTGGGCCGTCGATCACGGTTTCGCCCGCGAATATCCGGCCACCGGTGTCGTTGATCCCGCCACCCTTCCGGGAGCACCGCAATGAAAGCGCTGAACAAGCTTGTTGCCATTGCCTTGCCAGCGCTGCTGCTGGCCGGTTGTGAACTCGGCTCGAAGGAGCAGGAGCAGGTTGGCTTCCGCGGCACCGCCATGGTCCAGATCAGTGATCCGGACAGCAAGGCCAAGGTCGGGGATATTCCGGCCCCGCCCTATGAGCTGACCGCTGAGATGATCGCTGGCGATCGGGCGAGCACGGCCTATGAGAACGTGCCCGTTTTGGGCAATGTCTCGGTGGACGAGTTCAACTACCTGATGCAGGCGATGACGACGTGGGTCGCGCCCGATGGTTCCAACATCAAGGATGCTGGCTGCACCTACTGCCACAATCCGGAAAACATGGCCTCGGACGAGAAATACACCAAGGTCGTGGCCCGCAAGATGCTGCAGATGACGCAGAACATCAACGCAACCTGGGCGCCGCACTTCAGCAAGCAGGATAACGCAGGCGTCACCTGCTGGACCTGCCACCGCGGCAATCCGGTGCCGGTGAACAACTGGTCTACCGCTGTGCCGGATCCGGGCACCATCACCGGCAACAAGCGGGGCGGCAACACCCCGGCGCAAACGGTGGCCTACGCCTCGCTGAACTCTGATCCGTTCACGGATTATCTGGCCGGCAAGGATAATATCCGCGTGGGCGGCAAGGAATTCCCGACCGCCGCCAGCAAGGCTGCCATCCAGACCACCGAGAAGACCTATGGCCTCATGATGCACATGAGCCAGGGCTTGGGCGTGAACTGCACCTTCTGCCACAACTCGAATAACTTCGCGAAGTGGGAAGACAGCCGGCCGCAGCGTGTGACGGCCTGGTATGGCATCCGCATGGTGCGGGATATCAACAACAACTACATCACCGCACTGGGTGACGTGTGGCCGGCCAACGGCAAGGGTGCCTATGGCAACCGCCGCGGCCCTCACGGCGATC
Organism: Sandarakinorhabdus sp.; assembly: GCF_032115815.1. GTDB lineage: Bacteria > Pseudomonadota > Alphaproteobacteria > Sphingomonadales > Sphingomonadaceae > Sandarakinorhabdus. The sequence goes on along the minus strand of NZ_JAUMBI010000076.1, from coordinate 975 downwards.
CGCTGAAGGTGAACTGCGCCACCTGCCACCAGGGCGTGAACAAGCCGCTGGGCGGGGCGAAGATGCTGAAGGACTATCCGGCGCTGAAGGGCGCCGCGCCCGTGGCCGCTCCGGCCCCGGTCGTGGCCGCCGCTCCGGCACCGGCTGATACCGCTGCGGCGGCGGAGGCCGTCAAGCCCGCCGCTTGATCCAACCCGCAGCAAGTGCAACTGCAAAAGCAGGGGCAGGCCCCGGCGTCCAATGACGCCGGGGCCTGTTTCATTTCCGGGGAAGGCCTGTCGCACCCAATATTCCCAGCTTTGCGGCGGGTCGGCGCGTGGTAGCGTGTACGGGTCATGCCCCTGGGGAGGGGCCGCAGCATTGGGGAGAAGATGATGGCGGACCGTCTGGATGTGCTGATTGTCGGTGCCGGTTTTTCCGGCATGTACATGCTGCTGAAATGCCGCGAACAGGGCCTGAAGACCCGCGTGATCGAGGCCGGAAGCGGCGTTGGCGGCACCTGGTATTGGAATCGCTATCCCGGCGCCCGCGTCGATATCCAGAGCCTGGAATACAGCTTCGGCTTTGATGAAAAACTTGAACAGGAATGGCGCTGGTCGGAGCGCTATGCGCCGCAGCCCGAACTGCTGGCCTATGCAAACCATGTCGCCGAACGTTTCGACCTGAAGCCCGACATCAGCTTCAACACCCGCGTGACCGCCGCCCACTGGGATGCCAAGGCCGATGGCTGGAACGTCACGCTCAACAGCGGCGAGGTGATCCCGGCGCGCTTTGTGGTGATGGCCACTGGCTGCCTGTCCGTGCCCACCGATGTCACCTTCCCCGGCATCGATGATTACAAGGGCACCATCTACCGCACCTCGCGCTGGCCGCATGAGGGCGTGGACTTCAGCGGACAGCGCGTCGGCATCATCGGCACTGGATCATCGGCCATCCAGTCGATCCCGATCATCGCCGAAACCGCCGCGCACCTAA
>NZ_JAUMBI010000075.1:0-8968 GCF_032115815.1 Sandarakinorhabdus sp. | reverse complement strand
GAAACCCTTGTTCCTGTGGATGAACACCGGCCGCTGGAGGCAGAAATGAGCGTATTGCCGCCAGAAGCCTGCCAGACAATGCTGGAAGTGCGCGCTGGGGTGGATGCGCTCGATCAGGAACTGGTCGCGCTGCTTGCCCGCCGCTTCGGTTATATGGACGCCGCCGCCCGCATCAAGCCCAGCCGCAGCGATGTGCGCGACGAAGCCCGCAAGGCCCAGGTGATCGCCAACGCCAGCGCCGCCGCCGCCGCCGCCGGCCTGCCGCCGGGGCTGGCGGAAAATCTGTGGGAAACGCTGGTGGAAACCTCCATCGCCCACGAACTCGACCGCTGGGATAAGCTGCGCACCCAAGTCGCCTGATGCTGGCAAACGAGCCCATCATCCGCCTCGCCGCCTTTGCCGGCGTGCTAGCGGTCATGCTGCTGTGGGAGCAACTGTCGCCGCGACGGGCGCCGGCCGCCGGCAACACGACACGCCGGCTCAACAATCTGGCGCTGGTCGGGCTCGATACACTGCTGGTTCGACTGCTGTTCCCGATACTGGCTGTCGCCTTCGCCAGCGATATGGAACAGCGCGGCATAGGTCTGTTCAACATCATCGCCCTGCCCCACTGGCTGGCAGTGCTGCTGGCCATCATCCTGCTCGACCTTGCCATCTACTGGCAGCATCGCCTGTTCCACATCGTGCCGTTGTTCTGGCGCCTGCACCGCGTCCACCATGCCGATCCAGCCTTCGACACGACAACCGCGCTGCGCTTCCACCCGCTGGAAATCATGGTGTCGATGATCATCAAGCTGGCCGTGGTGGCCGCATTGGGCGCGCCGCCACTGGCCGTGCTGCTGTTCGAAGTGATCCTGAATGCGACGGCCATGTTCAATCACGGCAATGTCAGCCTGCCCGCCGGCATCGAGCGTCCGCTGCGCTGGCTTGTGGTCACGCCCGATCTGCACCGGGTACATCACAGCGTGCACGGCGATGAGATGAACCGCAATTTCGGCTTCAATCTGTCGTTGTGGGATCGGCTGTTCGGCTCGCTGGCGGCCCAACCGCGTGATGGCCACAGCGGCATGATGATCGGCTTGCACGATTTTCGCGAGCCACGCGCGCAATGGCTCGATCGGCTGCTGCTGCAACCGTTCAGATCATCAGGCAATTGAGCGAATTTCCACGGCGCCGGCGGCTTGTTTGGCCACGTCCCCAAAGGGACAGTGGCGCGAGTGACGGGGCTCGAACCCGCGACCTTCGGCGTGACAGGCCGACGCTCTAACCAACTGAGCTACACCCGCAAGCGCTGTGGAGCCGCGCTGATATGGAGGGTGTGCCGCCCTGTCAAGCAGAGTTATGCGCGGATGTTGTGGACAAGCGGAAATCGGCTAGGGAGGGCCTATGGAACCGCAAGCCTTTACCCCCGACCCTGAACGTGCCGTCACCCGCCTGCTCGGCCTGCTCAATCTGGAGGAGGTCGAAACCGATCTGTTCCGCAGCCAATCCACCGACGAAGGCTGGATCCGCGTCTATGGCGGCCAGGTGGTGGCGCAGGCGCTGATGGCGGCGAGCCGTACTGTGCAGGAAGGCCGCCTGTGCCACAGCCTGCACAGTTATTTCATCCGGCCTGGCGATCCGAAACTGCCCATCGTCTACAAGGTGGAACGCGATCGCGATGGCGCCAGCTTCACCACCCGCCGCGTCGTCGCCATCCAGAAGGGACGACCGATCTTCAACATGGCCGCCAGTTTCCAGGTGCCGGAAGAGGGCCTGGAACACGCCATCACCCCGCCATCCGACGTGCCGCACCCGGATGGCCTGGAAAGCGATTCGGAATGGTCCCGCCGTAACGCCCCGCAGGCACCCGAACCCTGGCGCACCATCTGGCTGACCCGGGAACGGCCACTGGACGTGCGCGCGGTGGAGAGTGACGAAGATTTCTTCAACCCGCAGAAGCGCCCGCCGCAGCAGCGCCACTGGGTGCGGCTGGCGGCCCCGCTCACACCCGAACAGGCCGCCGATCCGGTGCTGCAACGCTGCCTGTTCGCCTATGCCAGCGACATGACCCTGCTCGATACCTGCCTTGCCCCGCATGGCATCAGCTGGGCCAACCCCGCGCTGCAATCGGCCAGCCTCGATCACGCGATCTGGTTCAACCAGACGCCAAACATGAACGATTGGCATTTGTTCGATCAGGATTCGCCGATGGCCGGCGGCGGGCGCGGCATCAACCGGGCCATCGTGCACGATATCAATGGCCGCCCCGTCGCCACGCTGATGCAGGAAGGCCTGATCCGCTATCGGCCATGAACCAGCGGCGCCCACCCCTTACCCACCGGCTGAAGAAGCCGGCCTATCATTCGGCGCTGGGTCCGGGGCTGGTGACGGGCGCGGCCGATGATGATCCCTCCGGCATTGCCACCTATTCCCAGGCCGGTGCCGCCTATGGCTTTGCGCTGCTGTGGCCGGTGGTGCTGGCCTGGCCGTTCCTCACCGCCTTCCAGTTCACCTGCGCCGAAATCGCCCGCGTTACCGGCAAGGGACTGGCGGCCAATCTGGCCACGCACCTGCCGCGCGGCGTGGTGTGGGCGGTGGTGGTGCTGCTGCTGGGCGCCAACATCTTCAACATTGCGGCCGACATCGCGGCGATGGGCGAGGCAGCGCGGCTGGTCACCGGCGTGCCGCGGCTGCCGCTGATGGTGGGCTTTGCCGTTCTGTCGCTGGGGTTGCAGATCTTTGTGCCGTATCACCGCTATGTCGGCCTGCTGAAATGGCTCACCCTGTCCCTGTTTGCCTATGTGCTGGTGGTGCTGGCGGTGGGCGTGAACTGGCGCGACGTGCTGGGCGGCCTGTGGCCCAGCCTGCCGGCCGGCAGCGCCACCACCGTCGTCGCCATCCTGGGCACCACGATCAGCCCTTATCTCTTCTTCTGGCAAAGCGCGCAGGAACTGGAGGAGATGAACCTCGAACATGCCCGCCCGCTGCTGCAACGCCCGCGCGCCGCGCCACGCGAACTGACGCGGCTGGTGAAAGACAGCGCCGGCGGCTTCCTGGTCACCATGACGATCTCGCTGTGCATCATCGCAGCCACCGCCGCCACGCTGCACGGCGCCGGCACCACCACCATTGCCACCGCTGCCGATGCCGCCGCAGCCTTGCGGCCGATCGCCGGCGATTTCGCCTTCGCGCTGTTTGCGCTGGGGATCATCGGCACCGGTCTGCTGGCAGTCCCCGTGCTGGCAGGCTCGGCCGCCTATGCGCTTTCCGAAGTGATGGGCTGGCGCGCCGGGCTGGAGCTGAAACCGCGCGAAGCCGCCGGCTTTTACGGGGTGATCTTCGTGGCGGTGAGCGCGGCGCTGGCGCTGGATATCATCGGCATCGATCCGATGAAGGCCTTGTTCTGGACGGCCGTGGTCAATGGCCTGGTGGCGGTGCCGGTGATGCTGGCCATCATGCTGCTGGCCAGCCGCCGTGCCGTGATGGGCAATTTCCGGGCGCGCGGAGCGCAAGCGCTGCTGGGCTGGGGGGCCGTTGTCCTGATGGCGCTTTCGGCTGCGGGGATGTTCCTGCTCTGAAGTGGAAGCCGTTCGGCCTGAAGCGCGGCATCAGCGCGGCGGGAAACGGTCTGCCGCCAGATTCTGGGTGATCGTGCGTTCCAGATCGGCGACTTCCGCCATCAACCGGCGGTGGCTTTCCGCCGCCCGCGCATGGGCTGCCGCCAGCGCCAGGTGCCGGGCCTTGTCGTCCCTGCCGTGGCCACTGGCAATGATGCGGCGTTCATGGTCGCGCAACTCGCTGCCATGCTGATCGAAACTGGTGTCGTGCCGGCGCAGCGCGGCCGCAACGGTCTCCAGCCGGCGCGCCGCCGCCATGTGCTGGGCATTCCAGCGCGCCTGTTCATCGATCCAGCCGCGATGCTGGGCTGTCATCGCGGCATCAACCGGGGCGGGTTTGCCCTGACTTACAGCAGCCGGAGCAGCGGCCAGGGCAAGCGAGACAAGCGCGATCAGCATGGAGGCACCTTTATCGGAAAGATTGCGATAATGTAATCTTCTTTGAAGCCGCCGCAAGGCCCGCTTGCTTGCAAGGCCGCTGCCAGCGCCTATCCTGCCCTGCATCACCAGCAAGGAACCGGATCATGGCCACGCTCACCCGCCCCGAAGGCACCGAACCCGAAGATCTCGCCCTGTCACGCCGCGCCGTTCTGGCTGCTGCCGGCTATGCCGTGTTCGATATTGCCGCCCAGGCCGAACCGATCACCACGCCCGCCGATGGCCTGGTGACGGGCTGGGAAACCCTGCCCGGCGGCCTGCCGGCCTTCGTCGCGCGGCCCGCTGGCAAGGGCAAGCACCCCGCCGTGATCGTCGTGAACGAGATTTTCGGCGTGCATGAATGGATCAAGGATGTCTGCCGCCGCTTTGCCAAGGCCGGCTATGTCGCCGTCGCACCGGAATATTTCTTCCGCGGCGATCCGGACAAGACACTGCCCACCCTGAAGGATTTCCCCGCCATCCGCGCCATCGTCGCCAAGGCCGGGCTGGAACAGGTGATGGGCGACACAAAAACCACGCTCGACTGGCTCGGCACGCAGAAGTTCGTCAATGCGAAAAAACTGGCGATCACCGGCTTCTGCTGGGGCGGCGGCATCACCTGGATGGCAGCTGCGCGTTTCCCCGAACTGAAGGCCGGCGGCGCCTGGTATGGTGGCCTGAAGGGCAACCCCGGCCCGGAAAACCGCCGCTTCCCGATGGACGTGGCCGATGATCTGAAGGCCCCGGTGCTCGGCCTCTATGGCGCGCTCGACAAGGGCATTCCGGTGGCCGACGTGGAGGCGATGCAGGCCAAGCTGAAGGGCAGCAAGAGCAGCATCATCCTGTATCCGGACGCCGATCACGGCTTCCTGGCGGATTATCGCCCGAGCTACAACGCGGCGGCGGGCAAGGACGCATGGGACCGGCTGCTGAAGCATTTCAAGGCCAACGGCGTGTAATCCGCCGCGTGCCCGCGCTGGCGGTCAGCGGCATCAGCCGACCGCCCCGCAGCTTCTGCCGCCAGGAACGAAAAATTCGGGGTGGCTTGGGATGGCGCTCGGGATTAGCTCTTGGGCATGAACAGCGGCCTTTCAGCCCTCACCGAGAAGGAGAAGCAGGCCCTGCACCTGCTTGGGCAAGGCCATGACGCGAAGAGCATCGCCCGTCACCTCGGGCTGTCGGTGCACACCATCCACGAACGGCTGCGCGATGCCCGGCGCAAATTGGGCACATCCAGCAGTCGCGAGGCCGCCCGCCTGCTGCGCGACCGAGAAGCCGAAGGCCCTGAAAATCTTGGGGACACGGATTTGGGGGCATCGCCGTCAGTCGGGCTCGTGCAGCCTGATCTTCACCAGCCCAAGGGTCGCGCCCCGCGGCCGCTGTTCAGCTGGCAAACCGGAGCTTTCACCATGTCCACCGTCCTTGCCGTGTTTGCCCTTGTCACCCTGTCCGCGCCAACCGCCACGCCGGCCGCCGACCCGCAGGCGGCTGCCGCTGCCGAAAGTGCGCCCGTCACCGCCGCCCGGCAGTTTCTGGCGCTGGTTGATGCCAATGATTGGGACGGCAGCTGGAACGCCGTTGGCCAAGCCATGAAAGTGCTGAACACCCGCGCCGTGTGGACCGACGTTTCGAACAAGGTGCGCGCCCAGTTTGGCGCGCCCATCAGCCGCGCCCTTGTCAGTGCCGAGTTCGCCCCGGCACCGCCCGCCGGCTATTGGGTCGTCAAGTTCCGTGCGCGCTACGCCAACAAGGCCGACGCCACCGAAATCTTGTCGCTGGCCGACGAAGGCGTCAACTGGCGCGTCGTGGGCATCACGATCGAATAGGCAAGTGAGCCGGCGGCAAGAGCCATCTGATCATGGTCAGCCGCCAGCCACCGCGAAATCAGTCCTTAAACCCCACGAACCGCGCAGCTTCCTCGACACTCTTGCGCTCCGAAACCACGGCGTTGGCGGGGAAGCTATCCTCCGGCCAACCGATGGCGATGGCCTTCATGATCACCTGATCATCGGCAATGCCGGCATGTTCGCGCACCACTGGCGATTGCATGATGCCCTGGCTGTTGATCACGGCGCCCAGCCCCCGCGACCAGGCGGCGTTGACCAGTGCGGTCGAAACCGCGCCGCAATCGAACGGCGTGTCGTCGCTGCCCGAAAGTGTCTTGTCATAGGTGATGATCACGCACACCGGCGCGTCGAACTGGCGGAAGCCGCGCAGCACCCAGTCCATGCGGGCCGGCGCGTCATCCCGCGCGATGCCCATGGCGCTGAACAGCTGCTTGGCCACCCCGATCTGGCGTTCGCGGTGGACGCCTTCGAACGCCGTGCCAGTGCGGAATTCGCGGCTGTGCGGCACGCCGGCTATGTTGCGTTCGGTATTGCCGGCGCGGATGCGATTGAGCGGTTCCCCCGTCACCACGGTGAAGTTCCACGGCTGGGTGTTCATCGACGATGGCGAGCGCATCGCCATGGTGAGAATTTCCTTGATCAGCTCCAGCGGCACCGGATCGGGCTTGAAACCGCGAATGGAACGGCGGCCCATCACCACTTCGTCATAGCTCATCATTTATGCACTCTCTCCGCGATTGCCGTTCCGGCGGCGTGTCCGCTGGCCCAGGCCCACTGGAAGTTATAGCCCCCCAGCCAGCCTGTAACGTCCACCGCCTCGCCGATGGCGAACAGCCCTTCAATGTGATTGGCCGCCATGCTGCGCGACGACAGACCGGCGGTGTCGATGCCGCCGGCCGTCACTTCGGCCTTGGCAAAGCCTTCGGTGCCATCGGGGCGAAAGGCCCAGGCCTTCAGGCGCTGCATCGCGGCCGTGAGCGCCGCGTCCTTCTGGCTCGCCATGTCGCCAGAAATCCCAAGCCCTTGGCCCAGCGTGTCGGCCAGCGCGGTGGCCAGCCGTTCCGGCAGCGCACTGCCCAGCACGGATTTAAGCCCCGCCTTGGGGCGTTGCCGCTTGGCGCTGATCAGCCAGTCGGCAGGCGCGTCGGGCAGGAAATCCACCGCAATCGCCTCGCCGTGCCGCCAGTAACTCGATACCTGCAGCATGGCCGGGCCGGACAGGCCCTTGTGGGTGAACAGCGCCGCCTCACGGAAAGCAGACTTGCCCGCCATGGCGACCACTTCGGCCGCCACGCCGGCCAGTTCGCGGAACAGGTTTTCCGTGCCCGGCAGCGTGAACGGCACCAGCGCCGGGCGCGGCGGGATGATCTTTAGCCCGAACTGCTTGCCAAGCTGGTAGGCAAAGCCGGTGGCGCCCAGCTTGGGGATCGCCGGGCCGCCGGTGGCCAGCACCAGATTGGGCGCGGTGAACACGCCAGACGTGGTGGTGACGGTGAACAGCCCATCGGCATGGCTCACGTCGGTGATGGCCGTGCCGAACGAGAAATCCACGCCGCCGGCTGAACATTCGTCCATCAGCATGGCAACGATCTGTTTCGCCGACCCGTCGCAGAACAACTGCCCCAGCGTCTTTTCGTGGAAGGCGATATTGTAGCGGCGCACCAGATCAACGAAATCGGCTGGCGTGTAGCGCGACAGCGCCGATCGCGCGAAATGCTTGTTTTCGCTCAGATAGCGATCCGGCACTGCGCCCACATTGGTAAAATTGCAGCGACCGCCGCCGGAAATCAGGATCTTCTGGCCCGGCTGGTGATTATGATCGATCACCAGCGCCCGCACGCCCATCTGCCCCGCCGTGGCGGCACAGAACAGGCCGGCACCACCGGCGCCCAGAATGATCACATCATGCATGGCGGGTCGCGTAGCGGGTGGCGGGCGACAAGGGAAGGCGCTACCCTCGCGACATGATTGATTGGACATCTTCCGCCGAAGCCGTGCTGCCTGACATGACCGCGCTGCGGCGCGCCATTCATGCCGAACCGGAACTGGGCCTCAGCAATCCGCGCACGGCCGAAAAGATCATGGCGGCGCTGGCCGGCCTGCCGCTCGACATCCGCACCGGCCCCTCGACCAGCGGCATCATCGCCACCCTCAAGGGCCCCGCCAATGGCCGCACCGTGCTGCTGCGCGGCGACACCGATGCACTGCCGATGCCTGAGGAGACGGGCCTCGATTTTTCCTCCACCATCCCCGGTGCCATGCACGCCTGCGGCCATGATGCCCATGTGGCGATGCTGGCCGGTGCCGCGCGCATCCTGTGCGAACGGCGCGACAGCCTGACTGGAACCGTGATGTTCATGTTCCAGCCCGGCGAAGAAGGCCATCACGGCGCCCGCTACATGCTGGATGATGGCCTGATCGATCCGCTCCCCGATGCCGCCTTCGCGCTGCACATCATGCCCAACGCGCCGTGGGGCGTGGTGGCGGGCCGCACCGGCGCGCTGCTGGCCAGCAACGACAAGTTGCGCATCGTGATTACCGGCCGCGGCGGCCATGCCTCCATGCCGCACGATGCGCTCGATCCCGTCCCCATCGCCTGCGAGATCGCGCTGGCATTGCAAACGTTCGTCACACGGCAGATCAGCGTGTTCGATCCCGCCGTGATCACCATCGGGCAGATCAGCGCCGGCACCACCGACAATGTGATTCCCGAAACCGCCCTGTTGTTCGGCACGATGCGCACGCTTTCCGCCGCCACGCGCGCCAAGCTGCACGCCGGCCTGCCCGCCTTGGCCCAGGGCATCGCCGCCGCCCACGGCGCCAGCGCAACGGTGGAGATCATCCCCGGCTTCCCGGTCACCAATTGCGACGGCCGCGCCGTGGCGCTGGGCGAAGCGGTGACAAAGCGCCTGTTTGGCGAGGACCAATGGCAGACGCTGGCCCACCCGATCATGGGCGCCGAAGATTTCGCCTATGTGCTGGAAAAAGTCCCCGGCGCGATGTTCTTCCTGGGCGTCGCCGAGCAGGGGACAGACTGGCGCGCCTGCTGCGGCCTGCACTCCACCCACATGCACCTCGATGAAAGTGCCATGGCCCGCGGCGCCG
>NZ_JAUMBI010000074.1:0-2586 GCF_032115815.1 Sandarakinorhabdus sp. | reverse complement strand
GGCGTCTCCGTCGCGCCGCAAATCGCTTCCGATGATGTGGCGCTTGCCGCCGCACAGGGTTTCCGCACCATCGTCAACAACCGGCCCGATGGTGAGAGCCTGGATCAGCCGCCGGGCGCGGACATCGAAGCAGCGGCGCACGCGGCGGGGCTGGCGTATGTCGCCATTCCCATCGATCATACCGGCTTCAATCTCGATCAGGTCGAAGCGATGGTGAGCGCCTTGAACCATGGGCCGGTGCTGGCCTTCTGCCGTTCAGGCACGCGCAGTTGCAATCTGTGGGCGCTGGCGGCGGCAAAACAGGGCGGCGATCCCGCCGAAATCATCGCGGCGGCGGGTGAGGGCGGCTACAATGTTGCCGGGCTGTTGCCCTTGCTGAAGCAATTGGCGCCGCGCTGATGGACCGTTTGGGCATGCTGGCATTCTCCGTCCTCGGCGTGGTGGCTCTGGTCGTGCTGGCGCGACTGTTTGGTTTTGCGCGCCGGCCGCAGATTGCCGATGCAGCGCTGGCAGCGCGGTTGGTGGCGGAGGCGCTGCCGGGCTTTCGCGCCGCTGAAACCGCGGTCAGCCGCGATGGCAGCGGCGCGCTGGTGGCGGCGCACGATGGCCGCGTCGCGCTGGTGCGCCCGCTGGGAGACAGGTTCGTGGTGCGGCCGCTGCAGGCGCCCATCGTGGCCCGTGCCGGCGGCCTGCTGCGCGTGCGCCCCGATGAAGCGATGTTCCCCGAAACCAGCCTGGATCTCGGTGAGCCGGCGGCGCTGACGTGGGCGAACCGGCTGTGAGCTGGCAAGCCATCCTCAGCACCGATCCGGTGGCCATTGCCATCCCGGTGTTCGTGCTCAGCATCATCATCGAACTGGTGGCGGTGCGCATGGGCTGGCGCGGCGATTATGATTGGCGCGACACCGGCACCAGCCTGGCCATGGGCCTGGGCAACACCATCAGCGGCGCGCTGCTGGCCGGCAGTGTCACTGGCCTTGCGCTGTGGCTGTGGCAGCATCGGCTGTTCGATATCCCGGTGGCATGGTGGAGCTTTGCGCTGTGTTTCTTGGTCGATGATCTGGCCTATTACTGGATCCACCGCGCCGGCCACCGCATCCGCTGGGCCTGGGCGGCGCATGTCATCCACCATAGCTCGCAGCACTATAATCTCTCGACCGCACTCCGGCAGACGTGGACCGGGCTGTTCGGGCTGACCTTCATCATCAAGCTGCCGCTGTTCTTCATCGGATTTCCGCTGGAGCTGGTGGCCTTCTGCGGCGGGCTCAACCTGATCTACCAGTTCTGGATTCACACCGAAGTGATCGGGAAAATGCCGCGCTGGTTCGAAGCGGTGATGAACACGCCTTCGCACCACCGCGTCCACCACGGCACCAATCCGCGCTATCTTGATCGCAATTATGCCGGCGTGTTCATCGTGTGGGACAAATTGTTCGGCACCTTCGAAGCCGAACGCGCCGATGAACCGCCGCGCTATGGCATCATCCGCAACCTGGGAACCTTCAACCCCTTGTGGGTGGCGGTGCACGAATGGGTGGGCATCGCCCGCGATGTGGCCCGCGCCCGCAGTTTGAAAACGGCCCTTGTGGCGGCCTTCGGCCCGCCGGGCGCACTGTCGGGCGAAACCGCCGATGCTTTGCGCGCACAGTGGCAGGCCGAAACTGCACCGCCCGCATCGCCGCCGCCTGCTGCCGTTCCGGCTGAATGATCGGTCGAAACCCGCGCCGATCCTGTCCCGTCAATTCGCCGGCTGCAGCGATCCGTGAGCGAGTGTCAGATTTCTTTACAGTGGCGGATTGGCGGGGGACAGAAACGCGAGATTTTCTCGTATTTTCAGTGGTTAATATTGATTTACCAGCGTGGCATGCTCTTTGCTTGCATCATTTTGCCCCGTTTGACCGAGGGCCAAAACAGAAAGAGAGCAACATGGTCCGCAATCTTCTCATCGCCGCCGCTGGCGCGCTCATCACCGCAGCTGGCGCCGCCCAGGCGGCAACCGTCACCTTCATCCCGCCCAGCGATCCGACCGGACAGGTCTTTTCGACCAACAACAACGATGGCTACAGCGGGGGCCGCGGCGTGGTGTTTGTGCCGACCGCGAACTTCACGCTCGACAGCGTGGGCATCTTCCAGGATCTGTCCGAAGTCACGCTGAGCTATACGGTTGAGCTGGCGTCGGCGATCACTGGCAGCGTCGGTCCCGGCACCATCCTGCGTTCGGGCTCGGCGCTGGTTCTAACGTCGGGCCTGGAATGGATTGATTTCAGCTTCGCCAGCCTCAACCTCGACGCCGGCAGCGCCTATAACGTGGCGTTCTTCTTCAGCAGCAATTCGAATCAGAACTTCTTCTACAACCAGTCTGGTGCCGAACCCTACAGCCAGACCGGTTTAACCAATATCGATGGGTTCTCGGGCTATAACACCGGCAACTTCGTGTTGCCCCGCATTCGTCTCAATGGCGATGGGGCCGCCGTCGTTCCGGAACCGGGCACGTGGCTGATGCTGGTTGCCGGCTTCGGCATTGTCGGCGTCGTGCAGCGCCGCTCGGCCCGTCGCGACAAGGCCGTCGCAGCCTGACGCCGCCGG
>NZ_JAUMBI010000073.1:0-6904 GCF_032115815.1 Sandarakinorhabdus sp. | reverse complement strand
ATGGCGGAGGATGGCGAAGGATAATGGCCGGCGGCGTTGATCATCACCCATCATGCACCAAGGTGACGCGGACGCGAAATGATGTTAAGGTAAATGACTCAATCGGCGCGGCAGAGATCGCCTGCGGCCAGTGTTTTTTTACCATCACGATTGCGGGCAGCCGGCCGTAGGCCAGCAAGGCCCGCCGCCGCATGGCCCAGACAATTTCCGGCGCGCAGCGGGCGTGAACGTCGGCCCAGCCGCCTGCCAATGCCCTGGCCCCGAAAGCACATCATCGTGACCCCATCCGCGCCCTCCCTGTCGGCCAGCCTTGCCCCCCACTTGCCCGGTTTGCGCCGCTATGCCCGCGCGCTGAGCGGCTCGCAGCTGGCCGGCGACCGGGCAGTGGCGGCCACGCTGGCGGCGCTGGTGGCGGATCGCGCCGCGCTGCCGGCCGGCGTGTCGCCGCGCCTCGGCCTGTTCCGCGCCTTCCAGCAATTGCAGGCCGCCAATTTTGCGCCTGCGGCCGCGCCCGCGGCCACCAGCGATGCCGCCGCGATGGCCACTGCGCGCCTGGCCGGGTTGGCGCCGCTGTCGCGCCAGGCACTGCTGCTTGGCGCGATGGAAGGTTTCGCGCCGGCCGACATCGCCTATCTGATCGATTGCCCGCTGCGCCAGGTGCATGCCCTCACCAGCGCCGCCCTGGCCGACATCGCCGGCCAGACCCGGGCCCGCGTGCTGATCATCGAGGATGAACCGATCATCGCCATGGACATCGAAGCCATTGTCACCGATCTCGGCCACAGCATCACCGGCATCGCCGCCACCAGAGCTGAAGCACTGGCGCTGTTTGCCGCCGAAGCGCCTGGCCTGGTGCTGGCCGATATTCAGTTGCGCGACGGCAGCAGCGGCATCGATGCCGTGCAGCATATCCTCGCCCGGCAGGCGCTGCCGGCGATCTTCATCACCGGCTTTCCGGAACTGCTGCTCACCGGGCAGCGACCGGAACCGACCTTCCTGATCACCAAGCCCTTTGCCGTGGCCAGCGTGCAGGCCGCGATCGCCCAGGCCTTGTTCTTCGGATCGACCGCCGGGCCGCAGGCGTGACAGGCGGAACCCGCAGCCCGCCGGCGCGTATGGGCTCGGATGAGACGCACACGAGACCGATCATGACCATGCCGGGCCACCGCCCCCTGCCGGCCAGCGAAACGCCGGCGCTGCGCGATCTGGGCGCGGCGCTGCGCCTCGCCTTTGCCGAAATGGCCACAGCGCCGCTGCCACCACGCCTGCAGGCGCTGCTCGATCAGCTGGGCGATGACGACGCCGTGCGCGCGGTTCGCTTCAAGGCCGATCTCGCCGCCGCCATCCCGCATCTGCGCGCCTATGGCCGGTCGCTGTCGGGCAATGCCGATCTGGCTGATGATCTGGTGCAGGAAACCATGCTGAAGGCTTGGCTGGCGCGCGATCGCTTCATTGCCGGATCCAGCATGCGGGCGTGGACACACGTCATCCTGCGCAATGCCTATTTCTCGATTGTCCGCCGTGCCCGCTTCAAGGGCGAATGGGATGAATTCGCTGCCGATCTGTTGCTGGCGGTGCCGCCCGCCCAGGAAGGCCATGTTGCGCTGGCCGACATGCAGCGCGCCCTGATGCAGTTGCCGGCACCGCAGCGCGAGGCGCTGATCCTGATGGGCGCCAGCGGCATGAGCTGCGAGGAAGTGGCGGCGATCAGCAACTGTGCGGTGGGCACGGTGAAGAGCCGCGTTGCCCGCGCGCGTTCCGCCCTGCGCCAGTTGCTTGATGGCGGCCAACTGGCGCAATCGCGCACCGATGGCCCGGCCAGCGCGCTGGGGCCGCTTGATCAGATCATGCAGCAGGCACAGCGACTGACAGCGTCGCGCTGAGCAGAGAACGGAAAGGGGCACCGGATCAACGCGATCCGATGCCCCTTCCTCCCGTCCAGGAACTGGGTGTTACTTCGGATCCGTAGGCTGCGTGGTGGTGGTCAGCTGATCGGTCTTGGTGGTGGCGCCTACTGTGCCCTCTTCGATGGCATCAGCCTTGTTCTCGCCGCGGTCACGCACGGCATCGGCGCCTTCACGCATGGCGTCGGCATTGGCTTCGCCCCTGTTCTCAACCGTGTCGGCCTTGTTGTCGATATCGGCGGCAGCGGCGTCGCTCGTGTTGCGCACGGCATCGGCCTGGGCATCAGTGGTCTTCTTCTCGCAGGCGGCCAGAGTCAGGCTGGCGACAGCCAGCAGCAGCAGCGGGGTGGTTTTCAATGGCATGGGAAATACTCCTGTGGGACAGTCGGTAGAGATTAAACGCGGGGCTACAGGAAAGGTTCCATCGCCAGGCGCAGGTGTGTCGCTTTCAGGCGACGGGGGCGGCCAGGCGCAGCAGGTCGCCGGCAACAGCCTGGCGATCGGCGCAGATACAGGCATCAAGCTCATCAAGGTCGATTGGCACCATTCGGGTGGACAGCGCGGGCCGGCCCAGTGCCGGCACCTGCAACTGCGCCAGTACGGTGCGGTAGGTGGTGAAGCTGAGGCCGCACAGCTCCTCCTCATCGGTGATCAGCCGATAAGTGCCGGCGGGCTGCGGCTCGTCCAGCCCCGGTAAACGGAAGGGATGCAGGAATTGGACTTTTGCCTGGCAGGTGCGGGTCATCATGGTGCGTCCTTTCGGTTGGGCACTGGCCGGATAATCAGGCGCGGCGGCCGCTGATCAGGTTCATCACGAAGATGACCAGCGCGACCACCAGCAGGATGTGGATGAGTCCGCCCAGCGTGTAGGAGGTGGCGAGGCCGAGAGCCCACAGCACCACCAGGATCAATATGAGGCCGTAAAGCATGTCATTTCTCCTTGGAGTTGGTTCAGGTGCCGTTCGAATTTGGCTTGCGATCCCGGTCATCCGACGGGTCTCGCGCATCCGGCTGCTTGCGGGCTGAACCGGGCGGCGGGTTCCGCTGCGTCCGCGCCCTGGCCTGGCTCTGCGCCTGCTGTTCGGCCCGGGCCTCGGCCCGACCTTGCGCCAGGGCGCGGGACTGCTGCTCGACTTGGACCTGTTGACGCTGCAGCTGTTGCTGCTGGCGCGGCGGCTGCCGTTGCGGCACCCATTGCCGGTTTTCGTAACGGCGTTCCGGCCCGGCGCCCCAGCTTGGCCGGTATCTCTGGACATACTGGCGTTCCCAACTGTCACGTTCGCGATAGAAGGGCTGCGATCGGTAATTGTCGTCCCAATAGCGGCCGAAGCTGAAGTTGAGGACGGTGATGCCGATATAGGGGGCGATGCTGGCCACGCTGCGCTGCTGGCCGCGGTAGTTGCTGCCGACATGCTGGCCGAAAACCCAGCCCCGATTGCGGCGATTGCTGATGTCGCACCAGCTCCAGTCCCGCAGGCAGCCATGAATGGTCACCCGGGTGCGGGCGCGGATGATGCCGACCCGCGGATAGACCGCATCCGGCCCCGCCCGCAGATAGGCCCGGCGGAGCATGACGCCGTTGGTGGTGCCATCACCCCAATAGGCTTGGTTCGGTCGCTGGCCCCAGCTTGGCTGATAGTCGTCGAGATAGCGCTGTTCCCAACGCCTGCGCTCGCCATAGAAGGGCTGCTGGCGATAATGATTGTCCCAGTAATTGCCGATGCTGAAGGTGAGATTGCCGATCTGGAGGCTGCCGCCGAGATTGACGATGCTGTCGCGTCGGCCGCCATAATCGGCATAAAGATCCGGCCCGTTCACCCAGCCGCGATCATTGCCGTAACCGACATCGCACCAGCTGCGATCATTCAGGCAGCCATAGATCTGCACCTGCTGGCCCTGCTGGATGCGGCGCACTTGCGGGTAGCTGGCTTGCGGGCCGGCGCGCATCATCAGGTCACGACCGGCCACTGCCGGTGGGGTGCGGCGATCATTCTGGCCAGAGGCCGGTGCCGCCAACAGCGGCGCGAACAATGCCACCGTCCCAACGGCCAG
This sequence comes from Sandarakinorhabdus sp., assembly GCF_032115815.1. Taxonomy (GTDB): domain Bacteria; phylum Pseudomonadota; class Alphaproteobacteria; order Sphingomonadales; family Sphingomonadaceae; genus Sandarakinorhabdus. Next base: position 2,948 of record NZ_JAUMBI010000073.1, on the reverse strand, counting down.
CATGAAATGTCGTGTCATCATGAATGTCCTTGCGGGTGCGGCAGCGGCCTTGGGCCGGCGGGGCAGGGCTGGCCAACCCCGCGCGCCCAGGTGCCGCGCCGTCAGCGGCAGCGGATATTGTTGCGGTCGATCGCATTGCCGGCAGCACCGCCGGCGACGGCCCCCAATATGGTGCCCAGCATTTCGGATCCGCCCGGCGCGATGATGTTGCCCAGCACACCGCCGGCCACGGCACCCACGATCAAGCCGGTGCTGCCGTCGGAACGGCGGCAATAGTAGCGACCGTCCTGGCCGCGATAGACGCGGTCGCGGTTGCTCAACCGGCGGTCACGCTGGCGCGGCGCTTCGTAATAATAGCGGCCGGGATCATAGTTGCCATATTGCGGATCGGGCCGGTTGTAATCGTAATTGCGCCATTGGCGCTGCGGCCGGCGATCCGACATATCCGCCATGCAGCCGCTGATCAGGATTGATGCCGCGACGGCACCCAGCGCGATCTTCATCGCCATTCTCCTTTTGCCCTCGCCAGTTCCGCAGTGGAAATGGCAGCCAAGGCGGTGGCCGCTGTGCTTCGGCCTTGCCCGCCAGGCCATGCAAACATCGCGCCAGCCAGCATGACTGACGAGCGCCGGAATCTACCCTCGGGAATCCCCGTGGATGTCTGGCGCGGGCCACGAAACCGGCGTGCGCGTGAGTATTAACCGATACTGCCGCCTTTTAAGGCGATCCGGTAAGAGATTGTTACTGCTCCGGCCAGACCCCCCGGTCGCCCCCCTGGACACCGGCGCCGGGGCAGTACCCAAGGCAACCGCTCCGTTCCGCCCCGAACGCATCAACCGGACACACGCTCATGAGCATCAACAAGAACCGCATTTCCGGCGCCGCCAAACAGGCCGTTGGCGCCACCAAGGAAGCTGTTGGCCACATGGTGGGCGACAAGAGCATGGAAGTATCCGGCAAAGTCGAAAAGGTCGAAGGCAAGCTGCAGAGCGCTGCCGGCACGGCCAGCGACACGCTGAAAGACCTCGCAAAATCCTGACATGGCAAGCCGGGCCAGTGTGCCCGGCCGCCAACGACTGCGATAGACTGTGAGAATAGGGGAATCTGCGGGTTCGACGTGGCATCAGCGATGGGCTATGCTGTGCTGGTGCCGGCCCTCAGGCACATGAGAGGCATGATCATCTGACGAAGATTCGGCCTCGATCCATGCCCGACAAGGGCAGCGGACCGTCACCACAAGCCAGTCACCGCCAGATGGTGGTGGCCATTGGCGGTTCTGCAGGCGCGCTCGATGCGGTGCGCGGCCTCATCGCCGGACTGCCGGCGTTGAGCGGCATCGCCTATATCCTCGTCCAGCACCTGGATCCGGATCACCCGTCGCTGCTTGCCGAGCTGCTTGCCGACAAGACGCCGTTTCCAGTGGTGGAAGCCAGCGACGGCATGGCGCTGCTCGCCGATCGCCTGCACGTGATCCCGTCGGGCGCGCGCATCGCGGTGGTCGAAGGCGTGCTGCAACTCACTCCGTCCACCCAGAACCAGGGCCCACGCCTGCCGGTGGATTTCCTGCTGCAATCGCTGGCCATTCAGGACGAACTGCGCGTTGTCGCCATCGTCTTGTCAGGCAATGGTGCCGATGGCAGCGTCGGCGTGCGCGCCGTTCACGCGGCTGGCGGCTATGTCATTGCCCAGGATCCGGCCGAAGCCGATTTCAACAGCATGCCGGCCGCCGCCATCGCCACCGGCTGTGTGGATGCCGTGCTGCCGGTGGCCGCCATGGGCGCCGCCATCATTGATCGCCGCAACCGTGTGCCCCTGCCGGCGATGACCGGCGATGACTGGATCGCCCCGGTGCTGGCACGGCTGAAACAGAGCGGTCATGATTTCCACGGCTACAAGCGCGGCACCATGCAGCGCCGCATCGAACGCCGCGCCCGCATGGTTGGCCGCAGCACGGGCAGCGGCACCGACGCGTTGACCGCCTATGTCGAACGCCTCGCCCATGACGAAGCCGAAGTGCAGGCGCTGGCCAATGATCTGCTGATCAACGTCACCGGCTTCTTCCGCGATCCCGAAGTGTTCAGCACGCTGAGCAGCGCCATCCTGCCCGATCTGGTGCGCCGCCATGATGAAACCCGGCCGATCCGGCTGTGGTGTGCCGGCTGCAGCACGGGCGAGGAAGCCTGGTCGCTGGCCATGCTGATCCTGGAAGAAATCGCCCGCAGCCGCCCCACATTGAAATTGCAGCTGTTTGCCACCGATCTCGATCCCGATGCGGTCGCCACTGCGCGCCACGGCGTCTATCCGGCCAGCATCGACAAGGATGTGACCGCCGAACGGCTGCAGCGCTTCTTCATGGCGGATGATCATGGCTGGCGGGTCGGCCCGGCGCTGCAATCCAGCGTGGTGTTTGCCGTCCACGATCTGCTCACCGATCCGCCGTTCAGCCGCATCGACATGATTTCCTGCCGCAACCTGCTGATCTATCTGCAGCCCGGCGCGCAGGCCCGCGCCATCAGCCTGTTTCATTTTGCGCTGCGGCCCGGCGGCCTGCTGCTGCTGGGCAAGGCTGAAACCGTGGCGGAGCCCGGCGATGCCCCGGCGCCGGCTTTCACCCTGATCTCGCGGCAGGCCCACATCTATCGCCGCAACGCCAGCCATCGGCCGCTGCCGGCGCTGCCTGCCGAAAGCGGCGCGTTGCCGGTTCTGGCCAATCAGCAAACCCCGCCATGGCCGGTGCCCAGCCTGCCTTCCACCCGGTTGCAGGCGCTGGAAGCCGAACTGGCCAGCATCCGCGCCGAACTGGCCAACGCCGATCGCCACCCCGGCGACAATGATCCCGAACAGCAGGCGATCCACGCCGACACGCTGTCGCGCAACCAGGAATATCAGAGCACCAACGAGGAACTGATCACCTCGCAGGAGGAGCTGCAGTCGCTGAACGAGGAGCT